>DATKZQ010000046.1:0-107719 GCA_035527895.1 Desulfatiglandales bacterium | reverse complement strand
TATGCGGACGATCCATCCGTAAGGGGTTTTGTGATCACCGGATACGGAACAAGGGCCTTTAGCGCCGGCGCGGATATCGGCATATTCCCGAAAACCCTCGGGAAAAGGGAGGCCGCAGTCAAGCTGGCCAGGGATTCCTCTATTGTCCACCAATTTATCGATCAGATGGATAAACCCGTTGTGGCCGCTGTGAACGGCATGACCTTGGGAGGCGGGTTGGAATTGGCAATCAGGTGCCATAGTATCGTTGCATTAAATCATGCCACATTTCAATTCCCCGAGATAACCATAGGGATACTGCCCGGGGTCGGGGGCTGTGTCGTTCCTTATCGAAAATGGCCGGAAGGTGCTGCCCTGTTTCATGAGATGATATGTTTCGCAAGGAAGATTACGGCCCAAGAGGCTGCTGATATCGGGATGGTCAAGCAGATCAAAGGGGATTACATTGAGATGATCGAAGCGGCCGTGGATGAAGTGCATAACCTCCATGGAAAAAGGGCTGAAATCCCCGACCATAAGGTCGATATCCCGGAAATGGCTGTGCCCCATGAGCCTATGGCCGGGAATATTCCCTTGAGCAAAGAGGCCCTTTCGATTACCATTAAAACGATTGAGCGGGCAGCCGCAGCCGATAGCCTGGCAAAGGCCCTTGAGATCAATTACCAAGGCGCCGGCGAGATAGCCTGCACTGAGGCCGCCAGGGAGGGAATAACCGCATTTCTTGAAAAAAGGAGACCGGAATTCAAAAAGTAGGGTCCAGCTCCTGATGGGGAGAGGTGGACCCCGTACAAATCGGGTCGATCCTTAATGCGTGCCCCTCATTGCGAATACTCATATCTTCCCTTGAGACTGGAGAAGGGGGGGCAAGGTCGACTTTTACCAACCATCGTGTCTTTAAGGAGGAGGACATGACAACCTTACTTGAGGGTTTTATACCTTACAAGCCAGAGGATGCCGAACGGTACAAGCAGCTTGGGTGTTGGGCGAACCTCACATTCGGCGACATACTCGACAGGGCCGCAGATCGTTATCCTGACAAGGAGGCGTTTGTGGATAGCGAGAGCCGCTTGACCTATGCCCAGGCACGGGACACAGCCAACAGGCTGGGCATCGGCTTGATGAATCTGGGCATAAACCCGACGGATCGCGTACTGGTGCAAGTGCCGAATTGGAATGAGTTCGTATATACCTATTTCGCCCTCCAGAAAATAGGGGCTGTCAACGTCCTGTTGATCGACCGGTATCGGCAATACGAGATCAATCATCTTTTCCGATTGACCGGTGCCACCTCCTGGATCGTGCCCGAGAAATACGGCAAGATAGATTACCTGCCCATTGTCGGTGACGTGTTGGAAGAGCACCCTCAAATCAAGAACGTCATCCTCGTGCGAGGGAAAGAGCATGAGCCCTATTTCAGCCTGGAGAAGCTATTGGCTGATGCCGAATTGACAGATGAAGATCTTGCCAGACTGGCTCAAACACGGCCGGACCCCTTGCAGGTGGCCCACATGGGCCCCACCGGAGGGACCACGGGGCTACCAAAGATCGTCCCCCGCACCCATAATGATCTGCTGTGCGGCTCCGAGTACTGCGCCAGGGCCTGGGAGATGGATGCCCAGGATACCTGTTTGCTTGCCGGGCCCCTAGGTCATGACCTGACATTCACCAAGGGTCTCCTGGCCAGTATGTTGACCTATGGGAAAACGGTCTTTCTGGATTCCACAGATCCCGAGGCCATATGCCGAACGATCGAAAAGGAGCGGGTTACCGCTCTGGTATGGGTGCCTACCCTGGCCAAACGGTTGGTGGGATTTGAGGGTCTTGGAAACTATGACTTGAGCTCCCTCAAAAAGATGCACTGCGGCGGAGGGGCCAGCCTCCCCGACCTGATCAAGGCTGTCAGGGAAAAGCTCGGATGCACCTATTTCAATGCCTACGGTGCAACCGAGGGACAGACCACTATAACACGATCCAACGATGACCTGGAAACCCTTTACAGGACCGTAGGAAAGCCAACGTGTCCCCATGACATCTACAAGGTCGTTGACAGGGACGGAAGGGAATTGCCTCACAACACTCCCGGCGAGCTCCTCATTAAAGGTCCCGGCGTCTTTACCGGCTATTACAAAAATCCCAGAGAAAACGAAGAGGTATTTGACAAGGACGGATTCTTCAGGACAGGCGACGTGGCAAAGATCGATGAAAAGGGCTATATCACCCTCACGGGAAGGATAAAGGAAATGATCAACCGGGGCGGGGAAAGCATTAGCGCCGTGGAGATCGAAAAACTCATCAGTGAACACCCGGGTGTTGCGCTCGTGGCCGTCATTCCCATGTCCGATCCGGAGATGGGTGAGAGGGTGTGTGCATATGTCCAGCCCAAGCCAGGGACCAAGCTGAGTTTTAATGCAATCATCTCCTTCCTGAAGGACAGGAAGGCATCGGTGCTTCAGCTTCCGGAGCGAATTGAGTTTGTCGATGTCATGCTATTCACCAAGGCGGAAAAGATCGACAAGACGGCTTTAAGAGAAGACATTGAGAGAAAACTATTGAACAGCTCCGCAGCAAGCTAGAAGCCTGTCGGAGAACTCAGGAACTGAGATATGCGTGGCATACTAACCGCTGAGGCAATGAAAAATTGAGGAGGTAGTGCCATGAGGTGCTATTAAATCACCAAAAGAAAAGGATGCTAGGTGGAGCGTATGGCGCCAGTGAGAAGATTAGGGATTTATAAAGAGCCGCGCGGTTCAAACTCCATAGGTGCAGGAGGCTAAAATGACTCTCACTAAAAAAGATTTAGCTATTTTGGACAAATTTAACTTCGATCTACAACCCGTAGGCGTTAAATTCTCAGCCAAACGACCAGACACGGTCAAGCGGCTGGACGAAAACATGGCTTTCTGCGAAATGCTCAAGAGGGCACAGGAAGGGAATGCCTTTTTTGCCGATGCAGAAAACCATACCTGTGAAGCAGGACTGTATGTATTAGGGCAGGCAGATGCCCTTGAGCCTTTTATAAGTGGAGCATTTGGGGCCGGGCTAAAAATCTTCGAAGAGCCGCGTTCCGCAAGTAGGCTGTACTTATATATCCCAAAGATAGGTAGAGGTATTGTTAACTATGTTGCCTATTCTCCGCTCGATAGGCTCCCGTTCGAACCAGATCTATTGATCCTGCTCGCCAACACCAACCAGACCGAGATCTTGCTCCGGGCAATGAGCTATAGAACAGCGAAAATGTGGGTGAGCAAATTCTCAGCCGCGATAGGATGCGCGTGGACTTACATTTATCCATATCTAACCGGGGAACTGAATTATTCCATTACCGGTCTTGGCCATGGTATGAAGCGTAGAAAGCTATTTCCCGAAGGTCAGCAGATTATATCTATCCCCTTTGACCTGTTGCCCTCCTTGCTCCAGACATTACAGGAAATGCCATGGGTCCTTCCTGCGTATGAACCGGATGGAATGGAATTTGTCAAACGGCTCCTTGTTGAGTTGGGCATTACCCCGCCCCCGTAATTCGAGGCCACGCCGATACTCGGGCATGACTTTCCTATTTTTGTCACAATCAACACTTGAACTCTTCTGAAATTCATTTATCATTACAGATACAATCGCACGTCTTTGCTCTCTTTCTATCAGAATGCCCTGGGCGCTTTCGATACTGAGAGAGCAAACCCATGGCTCCACCAAATATAACGCCATTCCAGTCTGTTTTGCCTATGAAATGGTCAGTTCTTTTGCTGAGCTTAGCACTAACAACCCTTAACGTCTCCTCTGTAGCGGCAGGAGAAAGGGGGACGGCAATGATCGACATTCAGAAGACCACCCATCGATTGGAGGATCACCTGAAGATGCTCACCCTATCCATTGGTGAGAGGAGCATTGCGTTGCCGGCTAACCTGGAGCGCACGGCCCAGTACATCGAGTCCTTTTATGGAGCATTGAACCTTTCGGCTCATAGACAGGAATATGGATATGGCGATCTCACGGTGGCGAATGTTATTACCGAAATTGCTTTCTGCCCCAATCCGTCGAAACGGTATCTCTTGGGAGCCCACTATGACTCAATAATCGGAACGGTAGGTGCTGACGACAACGCCAGTGCCATAGCCGTTCAATTGGAGACGGCCCGGCACTTACAAGCACTGAAGGGTCGTGAACAGCTAGACCTGGCGGTAAGATTCGTTTCCTTCGCTTTAGAGGAGCCTCCGGTTTATGGGACCAGGCATATGGGAAGCAGGGTCTACGCTACAAAGGCCAAGAAAACAAATGAAAAGATCGATGGCATGCTGTGCCTGGAGATGGTGGGCTATTCGTGTCATGATCCGGGCTGCCAGAAATACCCTTTTCCCCTGATGTTTATGGGCTACCCTAAAGCGGGCGATTTTATCGGCCTTGTCGGCAATACGGGCTCAAGCAAGTTCACTAAATCCCTCTTCCAGGCTTTCGAAAAAAACACAGAACTCCCGGTAGTCAAGCTCACCGTTCCGCTCAGAGGATGGCCGGTACCTGCGGTGAGACTTAGTGACCATGCCTCATTCTGGGATCGGGGTTTCAAGGCAGTCATGATCACCGATTCATCCTTTTACCGCAATCCTCATTACCACCTGCCATGGGATACCATGGACAAGCTGGATTACCGCTTTATGGCGCAATTGGTGGAGAGCCTCCTTATCTTCTTCCGCTCTCATCGCCGATGAGCCCACTGCTCAAGCTTGTAAGCCACCAAGGGTTCTACGATATGTCCGGAAAAGCACTCAAAGACACGGCCGTTTGAGTCAGGCCTGATAGGGCCGAGAAAACCCACATAAAAGAGGCGGGGCCATGTCTGGCGAGCCGATCGCTTAACGTGTTGAAATCAATTCTATCTGGTACTCTAAGTAGCTGATTTATTGAGGATTACTTGCCTGTCAATTTCTGGAAAATATCTTGAGCAGTAGCTAAAGCCGTAACTCATTGAAATCATAAGTATTTACTATACATTATCGGACTTTTTCAACATCTTTGTGTAGCGGCTCGCCATGTCTGGCCCCGCCGCAAGATTCGCCGTCGTCCTAGCCGCTTCCGGCTTCCTTTAGTGCTTTGGCTTTAAGGCAACGTTGCGTTCGTACATTCCCTCACCTTCTATCTCAACCTGCATCTTTGCTTTGTGATAGCCCTCAGCCTTGATTCTCAACTCCCAGGTGCCATCCTCGAGATCACTGAATTGAAAATATCCGGCAACATCCGTCTCAGTCTGTTTCTTCCCATTGCCCTTGATCTTGATGCTCGCACTAGAGACGGGTTCCTCTGTATCCTGATCGGTTACCGTTCCAGTGAGCGTTTTCAGAACAGACGAGGCTTCATCCGTTTCCGTTGCGACCGGCGTGGTCTCCTCGGTCTTTTTCGGCTGCTTCATCCGCGTCATTCCCTCAAAGATGACGCCTTCATCGATCACCACACTGGGGGCCTGTATATCGCCGAACACCTTTGCAGGCGCGTGAATGTCAACCCGCTGATCGGCGGTGATATTGCCGTGTACCTCTCCGCTAATCATGATCGAAGAGGCATGCACATCAGCCTCCACCAGCCCCTGATTGCTGATGATCAGATTTCCGTCGGCCGCTATCTCCCCCTTGAAATGGCCGTCTATCCTCGTGGTACCGTGAAAGCTCATCTTACCCTCAAACTTGGTGCCCTTACCCAAAAAGGCGATCACCTCGTTTCTCTTTTTCATGGCTCGGAACCTCTCGTTGTTTTTTGGGATGCTAGTCTTCGCTCCTGTGAATGGAAGTATGCACCGCCCGTGAGGTTTTGAAAACGATGCAACCTGGTCTTTATACTTCGGCAATTGTATTTTTGCAACTATTTCTCATTGCCAATCTGAATTATAATACCGAGACCCAAGTCAACGACCCCCTCCCTTGACATGGGTGCCACCCTCCACTATACTCCATTTAGCAAATGGGTTATTCCTTCAATTTTTCAGGAGATTTTCCATGCGCTGTCACGAAGTAGATTTCGAAATACTCGGCCAAGACATGCAGATCGTTGAAGTTGAGTTGGACCCGGGTGAGACGGTAATTGCCGAGGCAGGGGCCATGAATTATATGGAAGACGGAATCGCCTTTGAAGCCAGGATGGGCGATGGATCCGCAGCCAACGAGGGGCTCTTGGGGAAAATGCTCAACGTGGGCAAGCGCGTGTTAACAAAGGAATCTATCTTCCTGACCCACTTTACCAACGAAGCTCGCACAAAGAGGCGCGTCGCCTTTGCCGCCCCTTATCCGGGAAAGATCGTTCCGGTTAATATGGCAAAGGTAGGAGGCGAATTTTTTTGTCAAAAGGATGCCTTTCTCGCTGCCGCCCTCGGCACTGAAGTGGGGATTGCCTTTACCAGGCGGCTGGGTACGGGGTTTTTCGGAGGAGAGGGATTTATCCTCCAGCGCCTGCGCGGTGACGGTATGATCTTTATTCACGCCTGCGGCACCGTGATAAAAAAGAAACTGAACGGCGACATCCTTCGCGTTGACACCGGATGTCTGGTAGGCTTTACCGACGGGGTCGATTACGATATCCAGCGGGCTGGAAGCTTAAAGTCCATGTTTTTCGGGGGTGAGGGGCTCTTTTTGGCCACGCTCAGCGGCACCGGCATAGTCCTCTTGCAAAGCCTGCCTTTCTCCCGCATGGCAGACCGCATCATCGCCCACGCACCAACGACAGGCGGCAGCCGCAAGGGCGAAGGGTCACTGCTCGGTACATTGGGTGACTTGCTTGACGGGGATTAGTCCGGTTACACTGTCGCTTGCCCACGTTGAGCATTTTCCCTTGACCTGAGTGTTTCTCCCCATATTCTGTGCGGCCCCTTTGACGATAAGGGCAGGGAAATTAAGCCGTATAGAGCCCTGGTTTCGGAGCTCTGTTTTGAACCGCCTTGCATCGTGCGGGATCTCGGGAGTAGGCACTCCGGGAGATCTTGCCGCAAATGATGTGGATTGCCAATGAAGCTTCGGTTTGATCCTCTCAAGATTTTCAGGGCGAGCAAGACACCATGGGGTCTTTATGCTCGGCAGAAATGGCTAAATGACGAAAATCACCCAGCCTGGAAGGCTGACTTTCAAATAACCGTGGGCCAGCTCATGAAAGGGCAGTCCCCTGACGGGTCGTGTGACCGTTCAGCCCTCAAGACCATCCAGAGGCTCTTCGGTCTTCACCTCACGGTTCGATACCTTAATGAGGACATCGACCGAGCGCTGGACTGGCTCATCGAGAAGGCGTCGGAGGCATTCACTTCCCGCCGAACAGACATAGGAGAGCCTGTCACCGCTGCTGCGCTGAGTGGGCTTCCTTTAAGCCCAGGATGCTCACGCTATCTCATGCTCGGAGCTACCTTGTTTTTGGCCACTATCTTTGGACGCGGGCATGATGAGCGAGTCGTGCAGCTCTATGAACCATTGAGCAGGCTGGGCAAAGAAAACGAGGGGCGCTGGTGCGGGTGGTCGTGCTCCAACAATATCCTAAGGGCCTTTGTGGTTCATCCCACCTATGCAAAGACTGAGACCACGTCATTGGCAGTGGAAGCGCTGGCCCGCGTTCAAAACCCATCGGGCAGATGGCCCGATCAGGTGCCGTTCTACCAAACCGTGAATGCCCTGGCCCACCTTGACCTGGCTCAAGCCGATATGCAGCTGGAGCGAGCCTTCAAGCGGTTGTACGAAATGCAGCGCAGGGATGGTTCCTGGGGCCGGTCTCAGCGGGAGTGGAATACCTTTCTCATCGTTCATGCCCTGAAGAACAAGGGGGTTTTCGGTTTCAAGTCGTGAGGTGGCATGTACCGCGAGACACGGAACGCGCAACCCGGCTGCCTCATCTCGCCAATCGCGCTGCGGTCCTTGACGAACGGTCGTTATTGCCATATTATTCAAATCGATTATTGCATTAGCCCCGCAGCATAATGATGAGCATTTATTCTGCTTGACTTGGCAATAGTGAGGGCCAAAAGCGAGGCAAAGGCGCGGAAAAAGGAGCAGAAGGCCCTAAAAAAGGCCTCCGAACAGGATAAAAAAAGATCTTGAACCGGGCGTATCCAGGGATACGAGGGTTTGTCCGGTAAACAGGGCAGAGCCGAGCTAAAATGGGCTCTGCCGTAAGAAACAGCATTGGGGCGTAACTATGGCAATACCACCTACGCTTACCGTCGGAGAGGTTATGACCAAGGATCTCACATCAGTCGAGACCACAGACAAGGTATTCACGGCTATTAAAGTCATGACCGAAAACGATATTGGATCCGTGCTTGTCACCAAAAATAAAAAGCCCATGGGCATATTGACGGAGCGGGATATCTTGAGGAAAGTGTGCCCTCAGCAACTGTGCACCCGTGGCATAACTGCCAGGGAAATCATGAGCAAACCCCTCATTCACATCGAGGCAGATGCAGGGCTCGGCCAGGCCTCCTCACTCATGGCGCTCAAAAATGTAAGAAGACTCCTTGTCATGGACAAGGGCAAGATAGTCGGAATCGTCACGCAAAAAGATGTGATCAAGGGGACTTTGGAGACCTTTATGTCGCTGGCCAGCATGTAGGACCTGGGACCGCTTGCTTTGGAAGAAGACAACGCTTATCTTCTTGTTCCGCCTTCTTCGTGCTCACATAATGAGGCGCTTTCTTCATCTCAAAACTGCTTTGAATAGCAACCACATCTATCCAAACCGATACTGATAAATGCCCGAAAGGAACACTATTAGAATACGGGAATTTAAGAGAGAGGATATCAATGAAATCCTCGAGATTGAGGCGCAGGCGTTTCCGAAAACCGCTTACTCGAGGGGAACTTTTCTCAAGTATGCCCGCGCCTTCCCTGACGGCTTTTTTGTTTTACAAACAAATGAGGAAATCGCCGGGTACATCATTATCGACCTCGACGGGCATATCCATTCCACTGCGGTTAAACCCGCTTTCAGGAGGAAGGGTTTTGGTACGAAGCTGTTCACCCATGCCACTAAACGTGCCCAAAAGAGACTGTGGCTCGAGGTGAGATCACGAAACAGCGGTGCAATTGCATTTTACAAGACAATGGGCATGACCTTTCTCGGAAAAATCCCCGGCTATTATGGCGACGATGACGCTCTCATCCTGGTTTTAGATCGGGAAGAGGCGACTTACGAAACCTGATGGAATCGATTTACCGAAGGCCCTTCTTGCGCCGAACCCTCCTTTAACGAGCGCGCGTTTACAGCCCTACCGGGTAAATGCACGCTAGGGCAAGAGAGCATGTGTCTTCATCGTTGACGCCGAGGGGTCTTTTCTCTATAATCATTTCACCGAAAGCACAACATCGGCAATCATTTATGAAGACCGGCCCGTGAGCCAATTCAGGCTTCTGGTCTATAGGAAAGGAGGGCACTACGATGAAGGCAAAGGTTCTTGTCTTGTTGATGATTCTCAGCCTCATTGCGGTTATTGCAGGATGTGGGGGTAGCAGGACCTATCTCATCGATGTGAGGTATGTTCCGGCGAAGGACGCACCGGCGGCGTCTGAGGTTGAGCAGAAAGGGGTTGTTGGCGTTTGCCCATTTGATGACGTCAGAAAGGAAAAAGTAAAGGACACAATCGGCGTCAGGCAACGGAGGGGAAATCAAGTTGACTTCGTAAAAGTGGCAGGGACCAGTGTCTCTGATTCAGTTACCGGGGCCGTAAAGGATTATTTTTCCGGCAGGGGATTTCAGGTCACCGATTGCAAGGGATGGGATCAGACCGCCGAGGGACTGGATCGTGTGCCGCAAGATCTCTCCCTGGCAGTGGGTGGGAAAATTGAATCCTTTATGATAGAGGCAAAAACCGGTCTCATAACCACCGAGATTCAATACAGGGTTAAGGTTGCCGCCTCCATCGGTTATCCAGGCGAACGGAGGGTTGTCATTCGCACGATGGACAGCGCACCTCAGATCAAAAAGATCACCTTTGATGCGGAAGAACTCCAGGCTACCCTCAATGAGACATTGACCGAGGTGATCCGGAATCTCTTCAAATAGGGCCATTTTTCCTTCGCTAATGGCGGCTGTCTTACGGCCTTCCGGCACAGTGCTGTAGTGGGATTGCAGGGCACGGCTCGCCCTTTTTCAAATACGGCACCGAGGCGGTGTTTCAGTATCATCTCAGGCCTTCGTGCACCCTGCATGAAGGTTGCTCTTATGGAGAAGTAATACTAACCGGGAAAGGAGAGCTACAATGGCGGAAAAGGTACCGACTCGAGAAGAGGCATTGGCGCTTTTGCAAGAGTACAACAAGAGCGACAGCTTACTCAAACATGCCTTCGCCGTAGAAGGGGTAATGGGCTACGTCGCGAGAAAGCGCGGAGAGGATGAGGATAAGTGGGGGGTCATCGGTCTGATTCATGATCTGGATTACGAGAAATTTCCGGATCATCACTGCACCAAAACGAGAGAGATCCTCCAAGAACACAACTGGCCGGAGGAATACATTCGTGCCGCTGTGTCTCACGGCTGGGGAATATGCTCCGATGCGGAGCCGCAGAGCGTCCTGGAGAAGACGCTCTATGCCATAGATGAGTTAACGGGGCTTGTCACCGCCAGCGTCCTGGTCCGGCCTTCGAAAAGCGTGATGGATCTGACCGTGAAATCGGTCAAAAAGAAATGGAAATCACCTGCCTTTGCAGCCGGTGTGGACCGATCGATTATCGAGAAAGGTGCCGGAATGCTGGGAGTCGAGGTCGGAGAACTCATCGAGGATACCATAAAGGGTATGCAGGAGGTCGCAGAGGCAATAGGCCTCAAAGGAGAGCCGGACTAGGGGTGGCGAAACCTTCCGTGCTATAGTATCTTATGCTGAGAGATTTACTGCCGAAGCATGCAAGGCCCTTTTGGTGAAGGGCGCTGGTGCGCAACCGCGAAGATTCCGATTCCATCATTTAATGACATTATGTGGCGAGCCATGACGAATAAAACTGACTCCATGAAAATGAATCCGGCCTATATTGAAGCCATCATTCCACACGTGAATGATTGCCCCTATTTCTGCCTTCTGTCCATGAAGATCAAGTCCCTTGAATGGGGAAAATCCCACCTTGAGATCTTAGTGGAGAAAAAACATCTCCAGCCCTTCGGCATGGCACACGGAGGAGTATACGCATCCTTAATTGACGCCGCTGCCTTCTGGGCAGTCTATACGCAGATAGAGGCGAGCTCCGAAATGACTACGGTTGAACTCAAGGTGAACTACCTGGCGCCCGCTTCCGAAGGGCAATTTATTGCCACGGGAAGAAGCCTTAAGGTTGGGGAGCGGCTTTGCCTTGGCGAAGCCACCGTTGCAACTGAAAAGGGAAAGTTGCTGGCACACGGAACATCGACCATGATGATTGTCGATTCAGTGAAGATTCAGGGCCAATCCCAGCTCCCACCCAAGTTCTTAAACCGATAGGAGCCCTTTGCCTTTGCATGGAACGCCGTTGCTTGAGTGGGCCTGATGCGTCTTAAGGAATCCCTTCTGAGAATTACCCGGGCAGTTAGCACCCCTTCCGAACCTGTAAAGAGGTCTCCAGGAATCCTTTCAACCGTGAAACATCGTAGGGTCAGGAGCCCTGCCCATACTCCTTGACACAAAACCCCGCCTTTTCTATACTCTATTGGAAAAAAGCAGTAGTTTGTATCAATTCACCATTACCGGGAGGAGCGATGTTCGTTATGGCCTATTTTAAAAAACCCAAAAGGTTACAAAAGGTAGCATATGGTGTCTTTTTCTCGATATCCCTGGTCAGCCTCTGCCTCGCAACAGGTTGGGCACAGCAGACTAGCGGCCCAAAGATGGTTCTGCCGGAAAAACTCTACGACGCACAAAAAGTCAAAGAGGGAACGGTCCTTAAACATGACTTCCCCGTTCTCAACAAGGGAGATCAGCCCCTTGAGATAAAGAGAGTGCAACCCGGCTGAGGTTGCGCAGTGGCCCATTATGACAGGGTCATCCCCCCCGGAGGGGAGGGACGGATTACCTTGAGAGTGAATACCAGAGGGTACCGGGGAAACATCCTTAAAAGGGCCCGAATATACACCAATGAGCCGGGCGATAGGGATCAGGCGGTCAGCATTAAGGCCTTTGTGAATGTCCCTATCTATGTGACATCACGACATGTTTATCTCAAGGGACCGGCGGACCGAAAGATCGTGGCCGCAGTCACGGTCAAAGGCGATGGAACCAAGGATCTGAAACTGGAAGAGACCGAGTTTACGCTCGACGAAAAAGTCACCTATACGATACAGGAGGTTGAAGCAGGCAAGCTCTATAGAATCCATTTTACCCGTCTGCCCGGCGAGGTGGGCGTCTATCGTGGCATTCTGAAGCTCAAAACCACCTACCCTGAAAACCCGGAGCTTGCCATCAGGATTACGGCTCAGTTCTATAAGGTCAGTGAACCTCAAAAAGAATAGCTGTGCACTGCAACCTCGTATCGCTCGGCGCATTGGGGGCGCAGGTTCTGAAGTAACTCATGACATACATGATGCATCTCTGAAACCGCCTTAGAACCTGCGTCGCCGCCTACGTCAGCTGAAACTCAGGGCAACTTCCGGTTACTACGTATGATCTGAGCATGTTCACAAGGACAGAAGCCGAGAACATCGGCCCCAGTAGCTTCACATCAAACCATTCCTCATGGACACACCATTGTAATTTAGTACTTTCAGGTAACTTCTAGTCATCTTTCACAAGACTGTTTGTACCAAATCGCACAAAAGCTTGACAATAAGCGAACATTTTTGTACCATCCACCCATGGGATTAGCCAGACAAAGGGCAATAGATGCCATCAGGAAAAGAGGCGGAACGATCCGCACCTATGAGGCCCTTGCAGAGGGCATACACAGACGCACCTTCTACGGCCTTCGCGATGAGGGAGTCCTTATCACAATCTCTCGCGGCCTCTATCAGCTCGCAGACATAAAGGCCCCATCCTCCACCGTATCCGATCGCTTGATCGAACTCATCATAAGCATGCCCGAGGCGGAGCAACAGAAGCTTTTGAAAGACCTGGAGGGAAAGCTGTCACGCACCAGAAGAAGACATTCCCGAAAACCCTTCTTCATGGTCGTTGACTATGCTACCGAAGATCGGGCTTATAAGGATTTTATTCAAAACATCAGTGCCGGCGGTGTGTTTATCGAAACACCGATGCCCTTCTCTGCCGGGCAAGAGGTTTCCCTTACCTTTCCACTACCCAATTATCAGAAATATATCAAGATTAACGGCGAGGTTGTCTGGACCAGTGCAAAGGGCATTGGCGTGTCATTTAGACTGGCTACCCAGGACCAAGAGGCCACCATCAAGTCCCTCCTCGATATGATTTAGCTCTCTCAACCTTGGTTTAGTGCTCATCAGCCCGCACTTATTTCAAACATTGTACCCATCCCTATCGAATACTTTGTCTTTTTACGCCCCTGTTTAAAAACTCCCTTATGCTGTGGATCGAGCCCCGTGGTAGAGACGATTGCACCAAGAATCGAGTGCGCTCCTTTACTTTGCTTCAATTATAGTCTAATATGCCCTTGAGGAGAAGGTCACAACTGACAGAACCAAACAAAGCGCATCAAGGGACTCACGAAATACGCTTTACCGTGCTGCTGAGCGGTGGCCTTTTTCTGCGATATGGCACCATGTATGCCAAGCCCGTGGGATTCTCTTGTTAAACAATTTGTCGAAAGGAGGATGAAGATGAAGTATTTCCTTGTCATTGTCACATCATTGTTCATCCTAATTTCACTCGGTTGCGCGATGCAAACTGGCAGTGATGCAGCTGCGCCTGCAGCCCAAGAAACTGAAAAATCATATGCCACCGCACCCAAACCTGCTGCTGCTCCCGCGACTCCTACAACCGCTCGGGTCTACCCTGTTGCCCCCGGAGTCTGGTATCCGGGCCAAGGCCCTCTCCCAGAAAAGCCGGTGCGTTACTATCGGGCCAGATGTTGGCCCGGCTGCCACAGTGGAAGTTCACATGGCATGTACCCGGATAAGCCGTTGAACATGGAGCCCATTTTCCCGACATCGACAATTGATCTTGGGCCACACATGCCGGCCAAGAACTAGGTACTCTCCTGTTCATTGTCAGAAGGTCGATTTGCTCAATTTCCCATAACGGACAAAGGGAATGTGGCGGGCTATCTCGGGTGTGTTCCATGGCAGTCTAGTTTCTGGCACGCTCCATCACGGAAACCGACAGGGTTAGTTCATTTGCTCCGTAGCTCACCGTTGAGATCATCTTGCCGTAGAGCCCTTTCTTCTTCTAGCGCTTTAAGGCGGTTGGATATCATCTTCGGAAAAGCCCCTTCACATTAACTGATGCGGCTCGAAACATCGGTCTGATTGTTCATCCGGCCCCTTCAAGTGCTTTCAAGAGTGCACCAAATTCCCGTAGTGCTCCTTGAAGGTTGGGATGCACACCTCTCAATGAGGATTACCCTTCCTGATCTCCCCTACCCCGCAATCGCCAAAAATGGTCGGCGCCTACAAGCCTTTTGATTAGCCCATGATGCCATCCCCCTCGGGTTCAGCGATACACTTGTCTTCCCGCCGTTTATGAACGCATTGTTAATACTGTTATCATTTTCCTATGTTCATCTTAATAAACTACCCATATTTTAACTAAACGAATTCAATTGTCTATTTTAAAAATATCAATTTTTCAAATTAGTTACATTGACGTGGCGGTAGATCGTGAATATAATGATAACAGTATGAACGAATTATATATGAAAAGAGATGAAGAGCTGGTGGGGTATCAGGTCTCGCGCCTGCAAGATCTTATCAATGAGATCGTTCATTGCTGCGAAGACAAGAGGTTGTACGAATCGCAAAGGTTCGGGTTACCCTATGCCGAGTTAAAATGCCTGATGTTATTTGAGGGGGAGCGATACCTTACCGTAAAGGGTATTGCTCAAAGGTTGGAGGTGGCCAAAAGCAGGGTTACGAAACTCATAAACGGACTCGTGGAAAAGGGCCTCGTTGAAACGATCGAAGATCCTCGAGACGCGCGGATCAAACTGATTAACCTCACTGCAGCGGGGCAAGGAAAATCAGAGGAGATAGCCGCTTTTCGCGGGGAAATTCATTCAAGGATATTGATGCATATAGGGGCGGAGGAAAGGTTAAACATGTTTTCTTACCTAGAATTACTGAGGGCAGCCATGGAGGCTGCCAAAGCGGAGTTCATGTAGCACTTCTCAAGTCCTGTTAATGTACGTGGTGGGTAATATGATCCTCTGGAACGTAATACGTTAGTTCCATTAGAAAACCATAAAGCATATACTAGAAAGGAGTGTGCAATGAAAGCAAGTACAGCAAAAAAACAAGAGGTGCTCCAGGAGACGAATCCTCTTGAAAAACTGGGAGATCTTGAGAAGCAGATGGAGGAAATTAAAACCCAGCTCGCATCGCTCTCTAAGGCAATGCCGGAGAATAAGATATCCCTCATCGTGTTTAGCGGTGATCTGGATAAAGTTCTGGCTTCCCTCATTATTGCAACCGGGGCTGCTGCCATGGGCATGGATGTGGTGATGTTTTTCACCTTTTGGGGAACGCCGATCCTCAGAGATAAGGGAAAGAAGGTCGGGAAAAAGGACTTCATGGGAAAGATGTTCGGTGCTATGCTACCAAAAGGTGCCTGTGAGGTGAAACTCTCCAAGATGAATATGGCCGGTATGGGCACGGCAATGATGAAATCCCTCATGAAAAAGAAAAACGTCGCCTCCTTGGAGCAAATGCTTGAATTGGCGGCAGAACTGGGTGTGAGAATTCACATCTGTGAGATGACCATGGACCTCATGGGCTTCAAGCGGGAAGAAATGATCGAGTACCCCAATCTGACATTCTGCGGTGTTGCGAAGTTCATGGAAGAAGCTCAAAACAGCAAAGTTCAACTCTTCATATAAACAGAGAAAATCCAAGGAGGTTAGAAATGAGCGAGGAGATTACTGTTGACAAGGTAATGGACCTAAAGGGCCTGGCCTGCCCCATGCCGATAGTAAAGGTTAGCAAAGGCATCAAGGATGTGGAGATTGGCCAGGTGATTGAGGCCGTAACCACTGATCCCGGATCGCTGGCCGATTTTCCCGCATGGGCCAGAACCAGCGGAAATGAGATCCTGAAAACCGACCAAGAAGGAGGGCTCATAAAATTCTACATCAAACGGAAGGCATAGGGCCGTTTGCCGGTGCCCCCACGAGGGGGCACCGTGTTTGATCCCTAACGAAAGGGGGCTTCCGTGGAGTCAATCTACTATATCATCCTTATTCCAATGGTATACCTTGCCTTTGCGGTCTTTATTGTGGGCATTAGCGTAAGGCTCGTAAAGCTCTTTCGCGAACCGAAGAATCCGACAACCCTTCAGATCTATCCTGAAAAGCGTCCCCGGTGGCTGTGGGCGCTCTACGATACCTTCTTTCTTCCCACCGTGAGAAGACACAATCCGGTGTTTTGGGGCTTTCTCATGTTCTTTCATATCTGCTTCCTCCTTCTCATCATCGGGCATCTGGAACTGATTAAAGAATTCAGCATATTTCAGGTCATTCCCCATGAGGTATTCTTAGGAAGGGGCTTTGTTGGATTGATTCTTTCTATTTGCCTGCTCTTTTTTCTATTCAGACGGTTCGTTTCTCCCTACCGAGACCTATCGGTTCCTGAGGACTACTACCTCCTCATTCTGCTCTTTCTCGCGGTTCTTTTCGGGAGTCAGATGGATTGGGCTAGAACGTGGTATGATTACGGGAACCTGTCGGTCGTAGAGTATCGCGAATATCTGTCCAGCCTCGTCTCTCTGAGGCCCGAGTTATCTCCTGATCTGACATCATCCGGCCATTCCTTCATGCTGGTCTTGCATGTTTTCTTTGCGAATCTGTTCCTCATGTTCTTTCCCTTCAGCCAGCTTATGCACTCTTTTCTGTCTCTGCCAATGAATAAACTGAGAAGAGGATAGCTATGGACAAAAAAACACGGGATAATCTGCTGAAGCTCTTTCAAGGCAAATTGAATGAGGCCATGAGGTTCTACCTGGAAACCTGCACCAGGTGTGGAGTGTGCACGGAGGCCTGCCACGTCTACGCATCCATGGGCCATATCAAGTATATCGCCGCGTACCGGCACGAAATCGTGCGCAGAATCTACAAAAAATACTTCAAGGGCCGAGGAAAACTGTGGCCCTCTGTGGGAGAGGCAAAAGAGTTGAGCGAGATGGCGCTCGAGGAGCTCTATGAAGCCGCCTACTCATGCACAGGGTGCAGGCGCTGCATGGTCTATTGTCCCTTTGGGATCGATACCCAGATGCTCATGTCCATCGCCAAGCTTTTGCTGATCGGTGCCCACACAGAACCGGAAATCCTGACGATGCTGGCGGACACCTCAATCGAGAAGGGGAAATCGCTTGATCTCTTCAAGGAAGGCTTTCTGACCGGCATTAGAAATCTCGAAGATGAGGTTGTAAAAAAGTGGAAGATCGAGGCTGGAGAGACAGCCATTCCTATTGATGTTGAGGGTGCAGACCTCCTCTATGTGGCTCTTGCCGGTGCGCACTCAATCGTTCCAGCTGCGGCAATCTTTAATGCAGCAGGTGAGCATTGGACCTTGAGCTTCTTTGAGGCCGTCAATTTCGGTGCATTCGTAGGAGACCCAACCAAGACAAAGCTCATTTTGGATCGTATTATCAATGAAGCCAAACGACTCAAGGTGAAGGAGGTTTGCATCTGTGAATGTGGCACGGCATTCCGCGTGATGAAGCAACTTTCAGGCAAACAACCCTTCGAGGTCTCCTCGATCACCGAGGTTCACGCGCGGTACCTCAAGGAAGGCCGAATCAAGGTAGACAAATCCGCATTTCCGGAGCCCATCACCTACCATGACCCCTGCCAGATAGCACGAAACGGCGGCGTGATTGACGAACCACGCTATATTCTGCAACACCTGACCCATGACTTTCGGGAGATGTCACCGGAGCCGAAATATAACTGGTGCTGCGGTGGAGGAGGCGGACTTGTTGCCCTCGGTGAAGACACCCTTGATTTTCGAATGAAATCGGCCAGGGTAAAGGTTGATCAGGTGAAGAAGACTGACGCAAAGGTGCTCGCTACAGCTTGCGAGAACTGCCACACGCAACTCAGCAATCTCAACACCCACTACAAGATGGGCGTGGATGTCAGGTTCCTTTCCTCCATGGTGGCCGATGCCCTGGTGCAATGAGCCGATTATACTCAGTGAAAACGTAATGACGACCGGTGAGATTTCAGTGGTCACCGTGCCCTGATCTAGCTATAACTGGGCTCTCAACCGATGAGTTCGTCCACCCAAGGACCCGATCATCGCGGCTTTCAAGGATAGGATTTGCCAGAGCATGAGAGAAGGATCATGATGAAAGAAAGGAGAAAGACAAATATGCTCATTCCAACCGTGGTCATGGGAGCGCTTGCAGTCGCCCTTTTGACCATAGGCTACCTTAAGGGGCAAGGACAACACATCACCGGCTTGAAATCAGCCCTCACCATGACAGCCGGGATCCTGCCCTTACTCGTTTGTGCATTTATCGTGGCTGGCATGGTTCAGGTTCTCCTTCCCAGAGAGCTGTTATCAAAGTGGGTGGGTGCGGAATCAGGCCTGCGGGGGATTTTCATTGGTACCGTTGCCGGCGGTTTCTCTCCTGGAGGCCCGTATGTGAGTTTACCCATTGTTGCGGGACTCTTGCGCTCCGGTGCAAGCGTTGGAACCATGGTGGCCTTTCTTACCGGATGGTCACTGTGGGCAGTTTCTCGATTGCCTATGGAGGTAGGAATATTGGGCTGGAGATTTACCAGCATTCGTATTGCATGCACCTTCTTTTTCCCCCCCATTGCTGGATTGCTGGCTCAATACTTCTTCGGTCGTTTTCAGTAGTCTCCTTGTGGCCAGACCACAGCCCTCAAGGGGGACTTCAGTGCGACCTTTAGAGGGTCTTACCTATCTCTGAGCCTGCAAAAAGCACAGGTGAGCAGGCCGGGTTTTCTGCCTCAGGTGGTGAGATGGAATTGAGAAGGAGGCGTTAAGCGGTGAAAAAAGAGACTGATCCCCGTATGCATTCAGCAGAGCACATCCTGAACCAGACCATGGTCAGGATGTTCAACTGCAATCGCTCCTTCAACGCCCACATCGAAGAGAAAAAATCCAAATGTGATTACCACTTTGATCATGCCTTGAGTGACCGGGAAATCAATCAAATCGAGAAACAGGTAAATGCAGTAAGAGGGGCTGATTTGCCGATTGCGGAGGAGTATCAAACCAGGGAGGTAGCCCAGGAGCAGTACAATCTGAAACGGTTGCCACGCGATACAGGAGATGATATCAGAATCGTGAGAATCGGGGAGTATGATGCCTGCCCCTGCATCGGTTCGCACGTTGCGTCAACAAAGGAAATCGGTACCTTCCGCATTGTCTCAACGAGCTTTGATAAAGGGGTGCTCAGAATACGGTTCAGGCTGAGCTAATAAATAAACTAGAATTTTCAAGGAATTAACGGTTAAGGAAAGTAACAAGCACACCCGCCAAAAAGAAATGCCGGTGAAGGCCCTCCTTGGTCTTACGGAAAGAAAACAATTGGTTATTTCCTTACCTCCAGGTGATATCGCCATGAAAAAAAGGTGATCAACCACGTTAACGATACTGATGATTAAGGCATGGTAACCACTGACTTATTCAGATACACCCTGGCCCTTTTTTGACCTCCCCTGGCCAAAAATAAAGGACCCCATTGACTGCGCGAAAGCGGCATGCTGCGGACAAGGATGTATCGGTTTGGCTCTTCATGCCCAAAGTGCATGATATTCACTATCCGGCCGCGATCGGTCGGCTCTGTGTCTGTCGTAATCTGCGTCGGTCTGCGGTTTATTCCCGTGGCAGAGAGGATCAAAAACTTGCTTGTCTTTTTTCAAACTTTTTGGCATTATATAGTATATGCTTTCCGGCAACTCCTAAACCTTACCAAGAGGGTGCCTTCGACATATACCAAAGCCCCATTTCTTAGTGCGAGAGGTGGGGTCTCTCTTTCTCAAGCCCAATGGGTGTTCTATGCCTGCTAAGCCAACTTACGAAGAATTAGAAATAAGGCTCAGAGAATTGGAGCGACAAGCTGTTGCGCGCAAGGTGTCAGAGGAAGTAATCCTAGAGAGTGAGCAGAAATACCGTACCCTATTCAACGATTCGAGAGACGCAATCTATATTACCAGTCGAGAGGGAGAATTCCTCGATGTCAACCCAGCCCTATTGGGGCTTTTGGGTTACACCAGGGAGGAAATGATAGACAAGATCAATGTCCGGAACATATATGTTGATCCGGCTGACAGGGATAGGTTTCAGCGGGAAATAGAGAGAAAGGGATCGGTTAGAGACTATGAGGTGAAGTTCTGCAAAAAAAACGGGACTGAGATGGACTGCCTCCTTACCAGCACGGTGCGACGGTCCCCTGATGGCACCGTTTTAGGGTACCAGGGCATCATACGGGACGTCACCGAACGCAAGCGAGCGGAAAGGGCCTTACAGGAAAGCGAAGCGCGCTATCGAGCCATCGTCGAAGATCAGACTGAACTCATCTGTCGTTTCCTTCCCGATGGTAAACTGACCTTCGTCAATGACGCATACTGTAAATACTTCGAAGAGAAAAGGGAGGATCTGATTGGGCACACATTTATGCCTCTCATTCCTGAAGAAGACCATGAAAAGCTCAAAGACCATTTTGCCTCCTTGAGCCCTGAGAACCCAGTGGCAACCCATGAGCATCGCGTAATTGGCTCCCATGGTGAGATACGATGGCAACAGTGGACCAACCGAATGGTCCTGGACGAGGAAGGCCAATTGATCGAATTTCAATCGGTTGGACGAGACATCACCGAGCGCAAGCTCATGGAAGAGGTCCTGAAAAGTAGTTCTGAAAAGATAAAGCAATTTGCCTACTCGGTCTCACATGATCTCAAGAGCCCTGCTATTGGTATTCACGGACTGTCAAAGCTCCTTCATAAGCGTTGCAGGCATTTGCTCGATGAAAAGTCAAAGGATTATTGCGATCGAATCCTAAGAGCTGCTGAGCAAATCTCCGCATTGGTGGAACAAATCAATGTTTACATTAAGACGAGTGAAACACCGATAAAGATTCAAACCGTTACATTACAAGAGATCTTCGAGACGGTCAGAAGTGAATTCTCCGGCCAGCTTGACGATCGCCACATACGGTGGCTGCAACCCAAAACCATCCCCCATATCAGGGGGGACAGGATGTCCATCTTGAGGGTCCTGAGAAACCTCGTGGACAACGCATTGAAACACGGTGGCGATGACTTAACCGAGATCAGGCTTGGTTATGAGGGATCCGATGAATATCACACGCTTTCCGTAAGCGATGACGGTGTAGCCATAAAGAGTGAAGATTCGGAAAAGATCTTCGGGCCTTTTCAGCGACAGGAAGCATCGACCGGAGTCGAAGGTTCGGGCCTGGGACTGGCGATTGTAAAGGAGATAGCTAAACAACACGGCGGCACTGTGTTTATGAAGTCGGGCCCCGAGAAAGGGGCAAGTTTCTATGTATCTATTTCCAGATCCCTGTAAGGTTCTCTTCTAGAGATCACGAAAGCCCCTCTAGAGCTGGCTACAAGCACTTTAATTCCCGTACAAGGTTGCTGAGGCCTTGATGTCCCTTCAAAGGAAACTTCTGTTATCTTACTTTTTGCTCATTGTCATTGTCGCAGGCCTTTTTGTCGCGCTTGAAGGGTTCATCTCTCACTTCAAATGGAGCTCGCATCTCCTCTATCCAGCAGTATTCATTATCCTGTTTGCGTCCGGTCTTATCGCTTTTCTTTTAACTCGCATTTTCTTGTCACCCATCAGTATGTTGCGAAACGCCTTAAGGAAGATCGAAGGGGGAGGCCAAGAGAAGCTCCCCGCTTCATTCAATGATGAGACCGGAGGCTTTTCGCAGATCGCTAGCCGAATCTCTCGGCAGCTACAAGAGGGCGAGCAGAAACTCCGAGTGCTCTTTGAGATTGCAAAAATCGTTTCTTCCCTTCTTCACCTTCAACAGGTGCTCGACGCTATCGTTGCTTTGCTCACCAGAGAATATAGGCTCGACGCGTGTTCAATCCGATTACTGGATGAGGGCGGAAACTTGAGAATCATGAGCCACAAGGGTTTGAGCAAGGCTTTTGTGGAAACGGCCACCAGAAAACCGACTATTGACAGTTATTCGGGAGAGGTTTTTCTCACCGGGAAAATCGTTACGATCAACGATGCGGAAGAGATTGATAAACCCATTTCAACCACCCTTCTCGTCGGTGAGGATATCAAGTCTTTTGCCGTCGTCCCGATACAGGTAGAGGAAAAAACGATCGGCGTCCTGGTGACTGCTTCAAGGCGCAAGAATTACTTTTACGAACGGCTCTATGACGTTATTTACATAATTGCCAATCAGATTGGCACGGCCATCAGGGTTTCTCAGCTATATGATGAGATTTACAAGTTCAGTCAAGAGCTTGAAGAAAGGCTCCGGGAGAGAACAGACAAATTAGAGGAGAAGGCAAGGCAGTTGGTTCAGGCCGAAAGGCTCGCCGCTCGTGGTAAGATCGCAAACAGGGTAGCAGACGAATGCAGGAATTCACTCACCATAGTTGGCGGCTTTGCCCGGCGACTCTATGAGAACGCTCCCGATGATGATCCAGATAAGGGATATCTTGAGATAATTGTTAGGGAAGTCAAGAATCTGGAAGACAAAGTTTCCCAAATAACCAAGATCGGCAATGAAGACTAGACAGGCTTTGTACGCGTAAACACCCCTTTGGATTGATGCCCTCTCAGCACGGCGGCGCAAAAACATCCCGTACCGTATGGGAAGGTATTGAGGACCTCAAAGGGGGTCTGCGATGCCTTTACAGGCTAACAGGGCTTGTGCAGATAGACAGGACGATTTATCGGCTGGCCTTAAGCTACTGAGATGAAGTGACATGTGCTGAAAAAACCAAACTAAGGAAACAGCTCGTACCTCCGAGCCACGGTTCACGGCTATTATCGCCTCATCCCTTCAGATGCTTTCCGGAACCTCACATCAGGCCTGATATCCAGTCTCCGCGCCCGTCTAATCACCTCTATGTCTTCTTCAGAGAAATCATTCAACAGAAAGTTGTCTACCTCAATTTTCTTGGGTTTCACATACCCCTCACGTATGAAATAGCTGAGCCTGTCTTTGGTCAGACCATCAATGAGTTTTAAGACTTCAACGGTGTACATAATCGCTGAACCTTAACAGGTTATATTCCGACTCATTATCATTTGGTTACTGGATAGAAAATGTATTGTCAAGAACAAAATAACAACATATAGTATCTTTTTTGTTTTCTTTTCAATATATAGTATTTATAAGGCTACTGTGATCACCTGTCTTATGTCAACTCTTCAGACTGGTGAAATCCAGAAAACGGGAGATGCAGGCCGGAAAGCAGCATCATGCTGGAGAGAACTTAAACCTGATCTTGGTACGGGTAGATGGATAATCGTGCAGTGAATACCACACGGAAAAGCGGAATTACCCGGAACGTCGTGCTTGCCAGCTGTACCTCCTTTTTTACCGATATTTCAACCGAGATGATCTATCCGCTCTTGCAGGCATTCCTGGCCATGGTCATGGTGCCTCAGAGGGCTTTCTTAGGGCCTGTGCTGGGGGTCATAGAAGGCGTAGCAGAATCTACGGCCGGACTGCTCAAGGTCTTCTTTGGTTACTATTCCGATAAGATACGGAAGAGGAAACTACCCGCCCTTGCAGGATACAGCACCTCTGCTTTTGCAAAATTTCTTTTCCTTCTCGCCTCCTTCGGCTGGCACTTCGTTCTCCTCGCTCGCCTCTTCGATCGCGCTGGAAAAGGCGTTCGGACCGCGCCGCGGGATGCCCTGATTTCAGAATCTACCCCTAAGGATGCACTGGGGAAGGCATTCGGGTTTCAGAGGGGCATGGATTTCGCCGGCGCCACGGTTGGTACAGTCATCTGTTTTTTTCTGGTGCTGCGGTTTATGGATCCTGCCACCAAAACACTGAGAGACCTCAATTCCTTTTACACCCTTTTTCTCATCTCCATTATTCCCGCTTTCATTGGAGTAATCTTTCTCTTTTTCATAAAAGACACGAAAATCCACAATGCTGATGGGTTGATGAAGCAGGGATCCAAACCGAATCTGAACCTCCGTGACTACGACAAGAATCTTCAGATCTTCTTTGTCGCGCAGTTCATATTCACCCTCGGGAATTCCTCAAACCAGTTCTTGCTGCTTCGCAGCATGAACCTCGGACATGCCCTTTCCGCAGTCATCCTCATGTATTTGCTTTTCAATTTTTCCACAGCGCTCCTCTCCACGGCCTTTGGCTCGCTTTCTGACAGAATTGGACGAAAAAAGTTGCTCATGGCCGGTTACGGGCTCTATGGAATCGTGTACATCGCCTTCGGATTCATTACTCCAGCCACGAATTCCCTCATCTGGTTTTTTTGGCCCTTGTACGGAATCTATTACGCCATGACAGAAGGTGCCGAGAAGGCCCTTGTCTCGGACATGGCTCCGAGCGATTCAAAGGCAACCGCGCTTGGGTTTTACCACACGATTGTTGGTGTTGGACTGCTTCCCGCCAGTATCATCGCCGGAATACTATTTTCTTTTGTCCCGAGCGCCCCCTTCCTTTTTGGCGGAGGAATGGCGCTGGCCACTGTGGTTATCCTGGGCTTTTCTGTTACCGAAAGATAATCCAAATAAAGAATCCCCGCCCCAAAGACGGGGCTTTGAACAAGCACCCCATAGGGATGCACAGGGGCTGTCTTTTGAGAACGCTCAAATCCGAAGCACGAAATCCGAAACTCGAGATGGTTCGACCAGCTCACCATCCTGAGCCCAGTCGAAGGACAATATCGAATGACCTAAATCCAAATGGGCAAAACTACATGACATGACACCCTTTCGCGAGCCCATATACCGGGAAATCATCTGTTTGTTTCTGTCATTGGGACATTCGAGATTCGAATTTGTTTCGAATTTCGACCTGCCCGCAATGCCGGTGGGTTAGACAACAGAAGTGGCTGAGAGTAAAATTGTACCGCCAATTCTCGTCAGAAAACGCTAAGTGAGATGCATGGCAGGCGGGTATTCTGATTTCGGCTTTTACCAACTTGTTTTTGAGATACTGGGCATAGCCACAGATACATGACTGCGTCCACAGGATGTAGTTTCCTGTAATGAAATGAATTTTTTTGCCCTCCAGGGCAAAGCTCTCCTTATGAGCACGGCAAGATCATCCAATTTTTCCTTTGGAACTCTGGGTGGATACTGCTAGAATGTAGTTGAGAGTAACCTCGCAGAAACGTGAGAGGTAATAGTCATCATCCCCGAAATCCCCTGCAACACGAATGTGAAGAGATATGTCGTTTTCAAAAAAGATCGCATGGCATAAACAAAACGCACTTCGATTTATATGTCTCTGCACAGTTGCAGTTTGCTTGGCAGGTATCAGTACGGGAACTGGTTGTTCAAAACCGATCTCGATCAGAAAACCTCCCCTTGAGAAAACCTGGACCTGCGACATCGCGGCCGATGATGCCATGAAACGGGGAGACTACCACGCCGCCCTGCTCCTCCACAAACGCCTGCTAGAAGGGGACCCTGATAATGCACTTGCCCTCTATCACCTCGGATATGCGTACGGGCAAACAGGAAACCACCAGATCGAAGTGCTCTATTTCGAAAAGGCCGTAGCCCTCGGATTCACCAAAGATTCTATCTTCTTTAACCTGGGCATGGCATATGGCGAGTTGAACCAGATCGAACAGTCCCTTAAGGCCTTTAAGAAGGCGGTATCCCTTGACCCCGACAATGCCGATAACCACTTCGGATTGGCCTTGAGCTATCAGAGACGCCTTACAGACGAACTTGCCGAAGCTGAGTTCTTGAAGGCCATTGAAATCGACCCAAAGCACGTAGATGCGCGATTGTATCTCAGTTTGCTCTATGCGGATATGGGTGAATTGCAGAAGGCCAGCCAGCAATTGCGCAAGATTCTGGAAATTGATCCAAACCACGTTGCTGCCCGGGATTTTCTGGAAAGAATTGAGAAGGAGTGAAGCTCCCCGTGCTTCCGCACGGGGCATCCTGGCGAAGGCGAGTAAACGGGTCGATTGTGCAAGCGAAAGTGAGGACAGCACGGCGCTAGACCCAACCGCACACTATCCCATCACACGGAAATCCTTCAGGGAGGGCTTCGTCAGCTTCCACCCGCTCTCCTCAGCGTATTCAACTACAACGAAAGGCATGCAAGTGACCTGGGAGATCACACCTTGCTTGTCATAATTTTTTACGAGCGGGGTTGTGTAACCGAAGTACGATAACTATTTTATGAACACTGAATATGAATTCAAGAAAGGGGGATAATCTATGGAAGCACAAGGCAAAAAGGTCATTATCTTGGTCGAGGAAATGTACAATGATCTCGAGTTCTGGTACCCCTATTACCGGCTTAAGGAGGCTGGGGCAGAGGTCGTTGTCGTGGGATCGGGAAGTGCTGAACAGTATGTGGGAAAATCCGGCATTTCCTGCAAACCCGATGCAACCGCTGACGAGGTTTCAGCAGCGGATTTTGATGGGATCGTTATCCCCGGCGGTTATGCCCCCGACCATATGCGCCGTCACCCATCCATGGTCAAATTGGTAAAGGATCTCTTTGACGCTGGCAAGGTGGTGGCCGCAATCTGTCATGCAGGATGGATGCTGGCCTCTGCGGAAATCGTGAAAGGCCGGACCGTAACCTCATTTTTCGCCATAAAAGATGACCTGGTCCATGCCGGAGCACAGTGGGTAGATCAGGAGGTGGTTGTGGACGGAAACCTGATTACCAGTCGAAAACCAGACGATCTTCCGGCATTCATGAGGGCGGCCATCGCAGCCCTGTAATGCCAGTTTACCGAACCTGCCAAAGGCAATAGGCTCGGAATGGGTAGGGATAGCGTATTGGAGTCAATGAAGGGATACTGTTAAGGTAACACTCGCCGATGGTGGAGTATGTTTTTTATCTACTTCAACAGCTATTGGGACAAATCAGTGCTGCCCAGAAGGTTTGGGTGTTTTGAACTGAACAAGATTCACGACTGCATACGAACACTATGTTCTGTACTCATAGGATAGAGGAAAAAGCACGGTGGAATTAGATCAACCAATAACCCGAAGGAAATCGCTGAAAAAATTGCTTGCCCTCTCGGGAATAGCAGCCTCGTACGCCTTTCCCGGACTGCTTTTCAGCCGTCCTGATTCAATCTGGGCTGAGACGGCGCGGGCACGGTTCATCGTTGAAGGGCAAGGAGAATCGGAAGCATACTCCATCAAAAAGCTGGCAGGCAAGGTATTTGAAGCGGCAGGGGGCATCCGTAGGTTTATATCACGGGGAGATGTTGTGGCAGTCAAGCCCAATATCTCCTGGGCAAGGCGACCCGATCTAGCTGCCACAACAAACCCTGTGGTTCTTGAGGCGGTGATTGAACTCTGCTATGAGGCAGGGGCCAAAAAGGTGAGGATCGTGGATAATACCATTAACGATGCGCGGCGGTGTTTCGCTATCACCGGAGCAGGCATTGTGGCCAAGAAGACAGACGCAGACCTCGTGTTTCCGAGGTCTTCTCTGATACGGCGAATGAAGATCAACGGCGACCGCCTTGATGTCTGGCCGGTGTTCACGCCTCTAATAGAAGCCG
The DNA here is from genome assembly GCA_035527895.1 of Desulfatiglandales bacterium. Lineage (GTDB taxonomy): Bacteria > Desulfobacterota > DSM-4660 > Desulfatiglandales > B25-G16 > JADFWK01. The sequence continues at coordinate 79,961 of DATKZQ010000046.1, read as the reverse complement.
ACAAGGTCATCAACCTGCCTATTGCAAAAACTCATAGCCTGAGTTCTCTCACCCTGGGTATCAAGAACTGGATCGGAGGCGTTGGCGGCAGGAGGTATGCCCTTCACCAGGATATACACCAGACCATTGTCGACCTGGCTCAGTTCTTCAAGCCCACGGTGACCCTCATCGATGCCATCAGTATCATGGTAAAGCACGGGCCTTCCGGCGGAAGCCCTTCAGATGTGGCGATGAAGAATACCCTCATCTTGAGTGACGACCCGGTTGCGGCAGATGCCTGTGCTGCGAGGCTCTTCGGCTACAGCCCCGATGAAATTGGCTTCATCCGCTTGGGAAAGAAGTGGGGTCTCGGTACCGATGATCTCCGAAAACTTGATCGGAAAAAGGTGATCGTGTGAGGGCAAAACAACTCGTCTGGATACGGAGAATCACTCAAGCCTTTTTCCTGCTGTTCTTCCTCTTTCTCCTCATGGAAAGTCGCCTTCCGAGAGATGTGTTCGTGGACTATTCCGTCTTCTTTTCCGCTGAACCGGATCTAACGATCAACTATCCGGTAGGGTTTTTCTTTCAGCTTGATCCTTTGGTCTGGCTCTCTTCTCTCATATCAGGACATCAGCTCATAAAGGGATTTTGGTGGGCACTGGGCCTGCTTGTTGTAACCCTTTTCATGGGTAGGATCTTCTGCGGCTTTGTCTGTCCCCTCGGCACCCTCCACCATGTGGTGAGCTGGTTCCGGCCGTCACTGAAAGGGGATGCCATGATTCGGGCCAATGAAAAGGTGTCCAGTCAGAAGATAAAATATTTTCTCCTGATTACCGTACTCGTGGGAGCAGTCTGCGGCCTCAATATGGCGGGGTTGATGGATCCCCTCTCCTTGCTCTTTCGCTCCCTCGCCCTGGCCGTATTCCCCGGTGCTGCAGTGGGCTTGCAGGAATTCTCTGAAGCAATTGCCAACAGCGATAGTAAGGCTTTTCACCTGCTGAGTTATGGAGGAGAGGTTATCGCGCAATTCCTCTTTGGTTTCGGCTATAAGGCATACAAAACTGCCTGGTTTATTGGGATTGTTTTTCTGGGTATTCTGTTCTTGAACAGAATCAGACCGCGCTTCTGGTGCCGGGTCCTGTGCCCCCTTGGGGCATTGCTGGGAATTTGTTCCCGGTTTAGCATTCTCAGGCTCGAAAAGGACCGGGGAAAGTGCACAGACTGTGAACTGTGCACAAAGAGCTGCCAGGGCGCCGCCTCACCGAAACCCGGCCAGGACTGGGAGAACGCAGAATGCCTTATGTGCTTTAACTGCTTTGACTCTTGCCCTGCAAGCGCCCTCTCCTTTCGCTTCAGGTGGTCATCGCCTCGTTTAAACAGGGGTCCGGATATGGGCAGGCGCGCCGTACTGGCAGGTTTGATGGGAGGCATTTCCCTGCCCCTTTTTGGAAGGCTCGATGGCCGGGTGCACAAGGTAGCGGACCCCCGCCTGATTAGGCCTCCGGGGGCTTTACCGGAGAAGGATTTCCTAACCCTCTGTCAACGGTGCGGTCTGTGCATGAAGGCCTGTCCCACTAACGTAATCAACCCGACCCTTACTGAGGCGGGCATGGCGGGGTTTTGGACTCCCCATCTCATCATGACCCAAGGTTATTGCGAGTACACCTGCACCCTGTGCGGAGATGTTTGCCCCACAGGTGCCATTCGAAAGTTTTCAGCCGAAGAGAAGATCGAAACACCCATAGTAATTGGTTCAGTATACATTGACCGTGGAAGATGTCTTCCCTGGTCTGGAAACGGCCCCTGCATTGTATGTGAGGAGCATTGCCCCACGTCGCCGAAGGCCATATTCTTCCACAAAGAGATGGTGACCGGGCCTAACGGCAAACAACAACTGGCACAACTTCCCTATGTGGATCTTAGGAAGTGCGTGGGCTGCGGCATCTGCGAGTTTAAATGCCCGGTCAAAGGACGACCTGCCATACGGGTTATTTCCGCAGGTGAATCGCGATCTTTGGAAAACCAGATCCTGCTTTAATGAGAGAATTCCTTTTTTGATCTGAGCAGGGACGTTCCTCAACGAGCCCATCGCATATCCCTATCCACCGATGCCCTTCGATTATGTCTTGTATCTCTTTCCATGAGCTAAGAGCTATGGGCCATAAGCCGCCCTGACGGGCGCCCCCTCAAGTTCTCACCTCTTGGGACAATCCCACCACTCGCCGCCCCTTTTTCCTTTTCAAAATGAAAAGATCAACGCGCGAGAAGAACAAACTCTTCTGGTTAGAAATTTCACCCCCTTATTCCCTTGACAAATAGGCAATGCAGTATATTCTATAAGTAAACTAGGGTAAGGTTGGCCTCCAGTCGTCCTCAGGACTCAATAAGTAACGGTGACACTTCCGTGAATTGCCATGCCAAGGGGAGATAAGAATGGAAACAAGAAAAGTGCTTCAAGGGAAAAAGGTGCTGATCGTCGATGACGAACCCGACATCCTTGATCTTTTGACTGAGCTTCTGAGTACCTGCATGATCGACCGCGCCTCTACGTTCGAAGAAGCAAAGGGGCTGCTTGAAACCGAGTATTACGACATTGTAGTCCTCGATATTATGGGCGTTAAAGGATTCGAACTCCTCGAAATTGCCAATAAACGGAATATTCCCGCTCTCATGCTCACCGCCCATGCCTTGAACGAAGAGAGCCTGAAGAAATCTGCAGAAGAGGGAGCTTCCTACTACGTTCCTAAAGATGAAATAGGCAATATCGAGATGTTTGTTGCAGACGTTATAGAGGCCAGAGAAAAGAAGAAGAATCCGTGGCTCAGGTGGTATGAAAGGCTCGGCGGTTTTTTTGACAAGAAGTTTAGCGGACCGAATTGGAGAGAGGAACATAAAGAGTTCTGGGATAAGAAAATGAAGAGTCTTCCCGGCATCTGATACTTGTGCAAAAGAAGGCAGAATATCCAAAGGGATCGCCCATAACCTTATTTTTCCCCAGGACAACCCGCTGGTGCGGGGGTCATTGCTCCGCAGATTCCAGCGCCATGAGTCGTTACATTTCTTGATGGCGGCTCGCCCAAGCACCAAGAGTCAAATCATTCCTTATGCCCCAACCTTGAAACACATATCCTTTCCTCCCCGTCCTGTTTTCCTTAGAGCCTTATACCCCCTTGACAGATTTTTGTAATAAGGGTAGCTTACCCTATGTTCAGGCTCGTTCGTCTTTCCTTTCCGCAGATGAACGGATAGATTGAGCAACGTGGTTTATTCGCATTCTCACCAACCACTGCTAGCGTGAAGGTTTGATCCGTTATGCTGCATATCACCGCAGGTCAGCTTTCAAAACCTTGTTCAGCCCTTTTATCACCTTTAGCCCTAATGCCATCTTTGGAGGGATTGCCATGACGGTCTCAAGAATCAGAAAACCGAGCCTCATGCTCCTTTTCTCACTGCTTATACTCCTGTCTGCTCAAGTGGGAACTGCCCAGGCTGAAAGGAGATACGTGTCGGACATGCTCATTATTACTCTCCGAGAAGCCCCGAATTCAGATGGCAGGGTACTAAGGACCCTCACGACAGGTGCCCCTGTCGAGGTACTCGAAGAAAGCGGGCGCTACCTTCGGGTACAGACCGAGGCAGGTGAAGAGGGGTGGGTAGCTGAGCAGTATATCACCGCCGAAACCCCTAAAGCGATCATCATAGCGCGATTGAAGGATGAGTTGAATCGTTTGCGGGAAAAAATCAAGGAGTACGAGGGAGCCGAGAACCCGTTTCTTGATAAGCTCAAGGCAGCAGAGCAGAGTTACCTTCAAAAGGTTAAGGAACTCGAGCAAAACGCAGCCAAGTTGGTAGATGAACGAAACAAGCTTAAGGCGACAAATGCCGGATTGAATACGGAACTGAGGAACCTTCAAAAGCAAATCGAAACCCTCGGGGGTTCAGGAAAGCTCCGGTGGTTCCTGGCGGGAGCCGCCGTGTTCTGCTTGGGATTGATTGCCGGCCAGGTTTCCAGGAGAAAGAAAAGATACTATATTGATCTCTAGCCCCACCGGTAAGCGTTGGTCCAAACCTGGGCACTGGAAATGGATTTCACAGACCACCAGGTCCTTCCCACTTAACAGCGTGTTGACTTCAATGCGTAGTCCATGCTCTCTTAGGGTGTCCCGTTTTGACAGGCAACATTGCCTTTTGATTGTTTGGCCTTAAACACTATTCCGGGCATATGCCTCGTTCTGCGAGGAACGCTGAAGACCTCGCTTTCATATTCTATGTGAGCAAGCCCTTTGAGAGCATCGGCACAGCACCTTGTAGCTCTCCAAAAAGAACATCTGACACTCATGCCGAGCCTTGCTCTTTCCGAGGCGGAAATTTCGCGTCCCATGCGCTTGACACAAATAGTCTGCTCTACCTTCAAGGCCTCCTGAAAGACTATCTGATGCATACAAGAAGCGACTCATATCACCAAAGACGATCTAGGTGACTTTTTCCGTTAGGTATTTCTGCCTACCAAGCATAGGGGTACATTCTAACAGAAGAATCACCCCATTCATAACTGGGGGTAGTTTTCTTGTTTTTGAGTTAATTACCTGATTGAAAAACCTTAAAAGACACGCTAGACAATAATCGTAAAGCGAAGAAGTTTCCCTGTAAAGGCGGCCCCCGTCTTGGGGGCGGTATGAACATCTCAAGTCCTAGGATGCGCCAAGGGCTTTTGGCACTGGGGGGCATTTTCTAAAGCCTTTTCAGGGAGCGAAAAGGGGCTTCTCGGATGCGCGTGAATTAAATTGCCGGGTTCCTCTTAAAAATATAGAGAATTAGATCCCCTCCGGAAAGTCACGGTATTTCGGGAAGCCTTTTTCATGCATGGCACGGTCTCTTGGTTCATTACCGGCTCAACAGTCAATATCGACCGGATAGTTGGCAGTATCCGATACCAGATGACCCTAACTTGCCTGAGCCCCCTTAGCAGGAATGGGCATCAAAGGCGCGGCCGATTGTATATATGGATAAAAGACGTTGGTAGGAACATTTCTCACGATTCAACATCGCTTGAACCCGCTTCATGTGCAATGCCGGTTGATAGACAGGGGGCTCAGCAAAGGGTTCTCTGGTTCACTCGGTAAGTGGTACGAAGCCCTAATATTTGTCTGGGTGAGCTGGGCAATCAAGAGGGTGATTCACCTTTTTTGTTTGATAAATCGGCATTATGATGTTATGGAAAAGGTGAAAAAGCGTTAATTAGCCATGAATCACCGGGGAGATTGGCAAAGGCCGTTTCCAATACGTTAGACGCCGGGGCCGGAAATGCTGAATAAGAGGCATTCTCGCATTGATCGTCGCTGTGGACACGACAGGCGCAGGGTACACAACCTTGATTACTTCCTGAAAGGGGGGATCGAGAGAAGGAGCTGGAAGGAACGAAGATCCAATCTGGAGCGGAGAAGAGGCTGGCTGCGCGTAGAAGACTGGTACAGTGTGTTGGTGTACCAGTAGAATAACTGTAGCAAAAGACTACTTTTCTCGACATAACTTACCCTCCTCCTATGTTGAGTACAAAAGGCAGGGTCTCACGGCCCTGCCTTTTGCCTGTCGCCACCAACAACCCCGTCATACCCCTTTCTTTCCTTGACACAAAGGCACACGTTTCGTATCTTTCGAACCAGATTGAGCGATCGCTTCTTGTTATGTTGTTTCAGTGAAACCCTCAAATCAACGAATCCGACCATCCGGAACAACAGGAGCCTCATGGCAGAACCAAAGACCCTCGAGGTATTCAGCGACTACGTCTGACCCTGGTGCTATTTCGTTACCGGGCGTATCGAACGATTACGTAAGGAATATGAGATAGATATTCGGTGGACCGCTTTCCCCTTGCACCCCGACACTCCGGAGGAGGGGCTCAAGCTCGAGGAGCTTTTTGCCGGTCGTAACGTGGATATCGATGAGATGATGACGCGACTCAGGGAGGTAGCCGATGAGGCAGGATTGCCCCTGGGAAAACGCGAGAAAACCTTCAACAGCCGCCTGGCTCAGGAGCTGGGCAAGTGGGCCGAGAGTAAGGGCAGGGGCGACCGGTTCCACAACGCCGTTTTTCGAGCGTATTTCGTGGACGGCAAAAACATCGGAAAAATCCCGGTCCTCGCGGTACTGGCAGGATCGGTGGGACTTCCCGGTAAAGAGGCTCAAGAGGTGCTCGAATCCAGGGCCTTTAAGCAGGCCGTGGATGAGGACTGGTCACGTTCCCACGCCATGGGCGTAACCGCGGTTCCTACCTTTGTCATGAATAGCCAGACCGCAGTGGGAGCCCAACCATACGAGGCCCTTGAAAGGCTCATGGCCGCAAGCGGCGTCCAGAAACGGGAGCCCTGAACGCCCATTTCATATTCAACCCCCTTGGTACGGACCGTTTGCTCAAAGGTCCAAAAGGCTAGGTAATTCAAGCTCCGTAAGACTTCAAGAGCTCAACGAGAAAATCCCATACTTTTGCAACAGACGGGATGTAGAGCCTTTCATCGGGAGAGTGAGGGTTCTCCAGCGTGGGGCCCACCGAAATGGCGTCCATTCCCTCATACTTCGAGCTGATGATGCCGCACTCAAGGCCCGCGTGAATCACCTCAACTACGGGCTCCTTGCCAAAAAGCCTTTGATACACCTCCTTGCAGCGCTTCAAGAGCGGTGAGTTCATATCGGGCTGCCAAGCAGGATATCCCCCTCCCGTCTCGGCCCTCGCACCTGCGAGTGCCGCCGCCGCCTCGATCTGGGCCGTAATGGCCGAAAGCCGCGACATCACCGAGCTCCGCTGGCTCGATAGGATGTGCAGCTCCTTGTTTTTGGTCTCGATGATAGCAAAGTTATTGGATGTCTCAACGTGGCCTTCTACCTTTGCCGACATCTCGGAAACCCCGTGCGGTATGGCAAGCATGAGATCAATGGCTATGTCGGTGCATTCTTTGGTAAATGCGCTGGTTTTTTCGCTCATACCTTCCTCAGCAAGGGTAACTGCCATTTCCTGTTCAGTTGATACATACTCGCCTTGTACTGCTTTCTCGAATACCTTTACAGCATCCTTCAGGGCTGAGGACTGCGACGGAGCGCAGACGAGAGCCGCTTCCGCATCACGGGCAATGGCGTTGTGGGCGGAGCCGCCCTTGACGGCCAGTATCCGTATCTCGGCCTTTCTTCTTGCCGCATCGAGGGCGCGGGCAAGCACCTTGATCGCATTGGCCCTGAACTTATGGATATCAATACCGGAATGACCTCCTCTCATCCCGTGAGCCGTCAGCTTCCACGCATCATAGTTTTCGGGAAGAGGCAAAAAAGAAAGAGGAAGCGTTACCTCCGTGTGCTGCCCGCCGGCGCAGCCGACAATGAAAACCCCTTCACTTTCTGAATCCAGGTTCAAGAGAATCCTTCCTTCAATAAATCCCGGTTCAAGCAGGTTTGCCCCGGTAAGACCGGTTTCCTCATCCACGGTAAAGAGGAGCTCAATGGGAGGGCGCTCAACGTCGTCATCTGTGGCCAGGGCAAGCCCGAGCGCGAGACCTATTCCGTTGTCTGCACCGAGCGTGGTCCTGTCGGCCGTGAGCCAGTCACCGTCGTAGACAATCCGTATCGGATCCTTTGTGAAGTCGTGGTTCGAGTCAGGGGTCTTCTGGCATACCATGTCCAGGTGACCTTGGAGCACTACAGGGGGCCTGTTCTCGTAGCCGCTTGCGGCAGGAACCCTGACAACAATATTACCTGCCTTGTCCCGCTTTCCCTGAAAGCCCCTGTCTTCCGCCCACCTCATCAGCCAGCTCTCAATGGCAGCCTCGTTCTTTGAGCACCGCGGAATGCGGCTGATCTCCTCAAAAACCTCGAGAACCGCCCGTGTCTTCTCCTTCATTTTCACCCTCCTTAAGGCTCCATATTCCCCTTGTTCATAATGCTCCTGCGGGGGCGATCATCCTCGCCGTCCCTGGGCAGGATCTCTCTGATAAAACCTCTGGCCTCCATCAGCAGTTGTTCATCCAGGAACGCCATAACGCCGTGAGTTTAGCAGGACTTTAAACGCGGGGCAAATCTTTCCTTTCCATGGGCTCGCTCTGCGTCCTCGTGCCCTGCGCTGTGGCGTCCGGGCACTGGAACGACCACAGAGGACTGAGGCCGTACAGATGATTGCATCGTCCTGCAGCCCGTGACGGTTTTCATGGAAGTCACGCCGACATTTTCTTTGACATTATGCTCGGATTTCTTTAATTTCTACTGCTTCCAGATTCTCATGGCACCCGCATTAGCGCCTATCCGTACGGGCTCGAGAGGTCCGATGGTTCGATGGATCAGGGCAAACTGCAGCGCGGGTACGGTGAAAAGAAATTGAAACGCAACTTGGTGAAATGGTAGAGAGCATTCCAGCTATCCTTCGGGTTGGTTTCGTCTTTGCTATCCTCCTCGTCGGCATCAGGAAGAAGCTATCCTTCGGAAACGCCTTTTTGCTGGGAGCCATTGTCTTGGGGGTGGTTTTTGGGTTAACCCCAGGAGCCATACTACGGTCCATTATAGCTTCGATTACCTACCCAAAAACCTTGTCTCTGGCCGCAGTGGTCTCGCTCATCCTGTTGCTCAGTCACAGCCTGGAACAGGCCGGTCAGATGCAGCGGCTGCTGGAAAGCTTTCAAGGACTGGTGAAAAGCCCTAAATTAAATGTGGTGGCATTTCCCGCCTTGATCGGCCTCCTGCCCATGCCCGGCGGCGCTATCTTTTCGGCCCCCATGGTCAAGAACCTGGGCGCCCCCCTCTCTCTCAGTGCAAGCCAGCTCAGCTATATCAACTACTGGTATCGTCACATCTGGGAATACTGGTGGCCCCTGTATCCGGGGGTGCTCCTCACCACTACCCTGGCCGAGATCGATCTGTGGGTGTTTGTCCTCACGCTGTTTCCGATCACAATCGTAGCGTTCTACTCGGGCTGGTGGCCCCTGAGGAGAGCAGGCCTCGGCCCGGACCACAGCAGAAACACCTCCGTCCAGCAACCCCGTCCTCCGTTGGGCCCGTTTGTCAAAGAAATGACTCCCATTCTCATTGCAATCGGCCTCGGCGTTGTGCTTGGCGCCGTCTTCTCAACCGTCCCTCCGTTCAAGGTGCTCTTTGCGAAAACTGCCAAAGAGGTCGGCCTCATCATATCGCTCTGCCTGTCCATCGGCTGGGTCTGGAACGGCGACCGGATGTCCGCGGCCCGAAGACTGCGGCTGTTAAAGAACCGGCAGCTTCTCCTTATGATCTATATGGTGGCCTCTATTTTTGCGTTCAAGGGCATCCTGGGAGACAGCCATGCGGTTCAGGCCATCACCGATGAGCTCATGGCCGTGCACATCCCCCTGTTGGCCATAACCGTCGTGCTCCCGTTCCTCGTCGGCCTTATCGTGGGAATCACGGTTGGATACGTGGGCACCACCTTCCCCATCTTGATCGCGCTGGTACAGGCATTCGGTCAAGACCACTTGATTCTGAGCTACATGATGCTGGGGCTCGTCAGCGGCTTTGTGGGCGTACTTGTTTCGCCCTTGCATATCTGTCTGCTCCTCTCGAACGAATACTTCGGAACCGGCCTCGGTAAGGTGTACCGATATCTGCTTGTCCCCTGCCTCGTACTGCTTTTCGCCGGCATCCTGTACTTCCTAATACTTCGGTGGCTCAATCCGTTTTAGGCCAACCGGAACATGCCCCATCCAGGCCTTGGATCCCGCCGGCAGAACCAGAGGGAATAGGCATGCTCTTCATATGGCCGGCGATACCCGTTTGCCCGTTATGAACGGTTTTCGAACGAAACGGATGTCCCCGACGCCCCGTGCGGCCCTTCGCGCACCTGGCGCCGCGAACGGCCGTCGCATGAGAGGCTACGGCCACGCTCCGGGCGATTGCTGGAATTAACCAACACCCCACGGGGTGAAAAGTCGTCACCCATTAAAGGGCACCCACTGACTCTTGCTCAATCGCTTAAAGATGTTTTCAACCGTATCCTTCAGCCTTGGATCCGTAGCAATCAACCGCAACTGTGAGCACGTTTGAAGTGCTGGGTGTAGACGCCGTCGATGTGCCGCATACATCGGGAGAGATTGGCATCCGGTGTCTGGACCAAGAGATGATCATGGTTGGACAGCAAACAGAAGGCCGAAATTTGCAGATTCCAGGTCCCGGCGGTTTCCTTTAAGAGTCCGGCAAATCGTTCGCAGTCACCTTTGTGGGTGAAAATAGGCTCACCCCCCCTCCCTCGATTCATGACATGGCACCATGCACCAGGGTATTGTATTCGCAGCGGTCTGGGCATGCCGCAATCTACCCTTTTTTGCGGGCAAGAAAGATGTTGTATAACTTGCTGATTACATTATAGTATTATGGAGGTAGAAGCTTGTTACGGACACAGATTCATTTTGAAGAGGACCAGATGGAGTGGTCGAGGGCAAGAGCGAGGGGCGCATTCGAGCCCCTTATGTAACGCGCGGGTGGCCGGGGTGAACATCCATGAAAGCACCTGCCGGAAAAAACGGTTGATGTTCTGGCGAGCATATGTCATGTATGTGCAGGTAGAATTGCAGGCTGTGACACGCGGATGCCGGCTTCTGGGCCGGCGAGCCGTGCAAATCGGCCCTTGGCGTCTGACCGGCGCTCTCTTGACCCCACAGACACCTCAACGGGTATTCTTGGTAGCTGAGAGACATGAAAAAGTTATTGCTTGAGTGGATAAAGAAATACTTATCCGATCCCCAGGTGATCATCCTCGGATTACTGCTCATCCTGGGGCTCGTCACAATATTGCTCCTGGGAAAAATGCTGCTTCCGGTCTTCGCCGGGATTGTGATCGCCTTTTTGCTGGACAGCTTCGTGTCTCTGTTGGTGCGCGTGCACATCCCACGGAGAATTTCAGTAGTAGTAGTATTTGTAATGTTCCTGGTCTGCCTGGTCGTTTTGCTGATAGGTTTCCTCCCTTTGCTATCAGATCAGATTCGCCAGCTGTTTCAGCAACTGCCTTCTATGATTGGCGGGATACAGAAGGCATTGATGCTTCTGCCGGAGCGGTACCCGGATTTCATTTCCGAGGCACAGATCAGAAACATCATAATCTTTCTTAGCTCTGAGCTCACCAGCGCTGGCCAGCGCCTGCTCTCTATGTCTCTGGCATCGGTGCGCGGTGTGATTTCCGTTATCGTCTACCTGATTCTCGTACCCTTTCTCGTGTTCTTTTTCCTGAAAGACAAGACAGCCATCCTGCACTGGCTGGGCGGTTTCTTGCCTGAGAATCGGGGCTTGGCAACGGAAGTATGGCACGAGGTGAACCGGCAAATTGGAAACTATGTTCGGGGCAAGATCTGGGAAATCATAATCATCTGGGTGGCAACATACATTACTTTCCTGGCCTTGAAGTTTGAGTTTGCCATGCTGCTCGCCCTTCTTGTTGGCCTGTCAGTTCTCATCCCGTATATCGGCGCCGCCGTCATGTATCTGCCGGTGGCACTGGTAGCCTACTTCCAGTGGGGCCTGTCTGCCGAGTTTGTTTACGCCCTGATCGCATACAGCATCATACAGCTGTTGGACGGAAATCTGCTGGCCCCCCTGCTGCTTTCCGGGGTGGTGAATTTGCACCCGGTAGCTATCATCTCGGCAGTGCTCGTGTTCGGAGGGTTATGGGGGTTCTGGGGACTGATCTTTGCCGTGCCCCTTGCCACCCTGGTGCATGCTGTTATTAAGGCTTTCTTTAACAGAAAAGAGACCCGCGAGCAGGAGGCCAGTACTTAGCCTTTCTTGAAGACGCCAGGATACTCCGCCCGCAAGGGCAGGGCTTCACTTGTAGCTCGCCTTTTTTTGGAATCATAGATCTTTCATCCGATGTTCATGAATCTCTGTTACAGTACCGCATAGAGTCCCGGTGCATAGTGCGGTTCTTTTTTCCCTTGACACACAAACGCATCGATTCATATGCTATTGGCTATCCTTGCACCTTGGACCAAGCACTTTTTAGTCTCAGGCGCTCATACACAATAACAAATCTTATGTTATCTTCAACGGAAAAACCCCAGCCCACGTCTGAAACAGGCGCAGCTCGAGCCGGTAAATGGGTGACGCTCCTCGCCGTGTGCGTTAATGTCTTCCTTATTGCCTTCAAGTTCTTGGCAGGTATATTCGGCCACAGCCAGGCCCTCATTGCAGACGCCGTCCACTCTTTCTCTGATCTCTTTACTGATGCCGTTGTTTTGCTTGGCCTGAGGATCGGTCGAAAAGCCCCCGACGAACAGCACCAGTTTGGTCATGCTCGCCTCGAAACCCTGGCTTCCGGTATCGTGGGTATCGCACTTATTGCTACGGCCCTGTACCTGGGGATACAAGCCTCCTTTAATATTTACCGTCACACCGAGTACCACCCTACCCTTCTGGCCCTGGTCGCTGCCGGTGTTTCTGTGGGCTTGAAGGAGGCCTTGTTTCACTACACCGTGCGGGTTGCAAGGCGCATCAAAAGCTCGCTGGTCATGGCCAACGCGTGGCATCAGCGGTCAGACGCCCTCTCATCTGTAGCCGTGTTGCTTGGCGTGGCTGGGGCGAACATAAAACCTTCCTGGCACATTCTCGACGCCTACGCGGCCCTGTTTGTGTCGTTTTTCATCATTAAGGTCGGCCTGGATATCCTCAAGGGAACGGTGCGTGAGTTCACCGACACAGCGCCTCCGCGGGAAATCCTGAAGACAATAAGTGAGATTACCCTCGGTGTGGATGGAGTGATTGCCATGCATGATCTCAGGGTCCGAACCTCCGGGGGGCTGCACCAGATGGAAGTCCACATCATGGTCGACGGCCAGCTAACGGTAAACGAGGGGCATGGCATCGCTAAGGCAGTAGAACACACATTGATGAAAGATGTTGCCGATATTGAACGGGTCATCGTGCACGTGGACCCGATCTTCGATGAAAAGGAGACTGAGCATGAGCAGAGCAGGTAACTGCCGCCTTTAATCTCGCTCAACATTAATAGACTATCCTTTCCCGGCCGATAAGATCGGCAGCCGTTACCGTTTCATTCGACGATAGGCACCCCCAAAGCAGTGAAGCTCCCCGTGCTTCCGCACGGGGCATCCTGGCGAAGGCGAGTGAAGTGCTGGCAAGTAATTTGCATTTTGAAACCGTTGCCGATAACATAAGGGGTAGGGCCTTTGGTAGATTCAAAGTGTCGGATTGTTCTTGCGCTCTCCATGTCTCTTAACACACGTTATTTATACGGAAATTGTAACACTTTAGCTCTTTGAAATTGATCTTAAGCTGAGCATGGAGATATCTTTTTTTGACTCTGTCCTCCCATCGTTCAGAGCAGTGGGCGTTTCAAAACGGCGCACACAGGCTGCAACCTTAGTGCTAAGGGTTATCGGGAGGTGCGTCGGTTTGAAACGGCCCTGTACGAGGCCTTGTTTAGAGGGCAGAGCAAAAAAAGATATCTCCATGCTTAGTCCCCTGGGTTCCGTTACGAATAGCCACTGGGCATCAGCAAGTGGGCAGGAGCGCTGCCTTTTCAAAGAGCTAAAGTGTTACCGGAAATTTAGGTCCATGGAGCTATCATCGGGGGCGTGGAGCTAACCAACAGCGCCGAATTCGAGCTAACGACCTGCAGACAAGAGCGTAACATGTTTATGAGATATCGCTTATCAATCACACTCAGTGTCATATTTGTAACAGGTCTTCTATGGTGCACTCCTGTTCATACCACTCAACCGGCCCAGCCTGCTTATGAAATCCTTCTCGACAAGTGCCGGGAAATAGAGACGAAGCCGGCCAAAGGCAAGTACGGCGTCCCCATCTGTATCGAGTCTTCTGAGGAGGGAGATGTTTTTCGCGGCGAGGTCTACGGTTTTATTGAACATCCGTTCAAGACGGTGCAAGATGCGCTTACAGCACCAAGGAACTGGTGTGATATGGTATCTGTTCATTACAATATCAAGGCTTGTACCTGGAGAAGGTCTACGGACCAATATTTCCTTACGTTTTACAGCGGACCAAAGACCTACCAGGCCCCTGAAGATGCATATCAGTTCGACTTTGACTTTCGGGTCATCGAACATACCTCGGCATACCTCAAGCTTCTTCTAACTGCTGATGAGGGTCCCTTTAACACAAAGGATTACCGGATTGAATTCGAGGCGATGCCGGCAGAAGAAGGCAAGACTATTGCCCATTACAGCTATTCCTACCGCAGCGGCTTTTCAGCGCGCCTTGGAATCAAAATCTACTACCAGACAATTGGATATAACAAGGTGGGCTTTACGGTAATCAAAACCGATGAGCAAGGCAATCCGGTCTACGTAGGCGGAACCAGGGGTATGATTGAACGCAATGCCGTTCGCTACTACTTAGCGATTCGGGCCTACCTCGATACCCTTCTATACCCTGATGATGAGCGGTTCAAACAGCGCATCAGCCGGTGGTACGATTTAACAGACCGGTATCGAAGGCAACTGTTCGAATTGAACAAGGCGGATTACCTCCGGTGCAAGAAAAGGGAGCGCCAGAATCAAATAGCGCTCCAACATCGGTTGAGTCAATCACTGGGGGTAAGTTCCTATGCTTGCCCCAACGTGACCCCAGCTCAGTGAAAACCGCCTCGAACAGAAACCCCCCTCCCTATCACATGGCCGCGGACCCACCTTCCTGCGTGTTTCATTCAACTTCAGCCGCAGACCAGGCAACGGATTCAGAGGCTTTTCTCATTGACACATCGGCGCCTTTTTTCTTAGACTCAATAAACCACGAAACGGTCTCAGAACTAGTCCGCAGGGCGGTTTGGCCCCCCATAACGCCTGGTGAACAGAATACTGTTCTGCAACTGGAACGCTCTAGACCGGGGGGTTCTGGGTTGGAGTTACCTGTAGCTGGAACAGGGTCTGGAAATGAAAACAGGAGATCGATCAAACGTTTTTCAGGTCATATCTGAGGGTGTTGGAAGATTTAACGTTGAAGGAAAGACCTGCCTGATTCCCGAGATGAACCGCGTCGGGTGTCGCCTCATGGCAGGGGTGTTCCGCGGCTTTGGTATTAACTCCGCCGTTATGGATACCTATGAGGGTCTCGATCTGGGCAAAGAGTTCACCTCAGGCAAAGAGTGCTTCCCCTGTGTTGTGACCCTGGGGGACATCCTCATGTTCATGAAACGGGAGAAGGAGCGGCTCGGAGACCGATTTGATCCTGAAAACTATATCTATTTTATGCCTGAGTCCAACGGTCCCTGCCGTTTTGGCATGTACAACAAATACCACCGCATAATCCTCGACTCTCTACCCGATCTGGGCAAGCTCAAGATAACCACGCTCACGGCAGATGACGGGTATGCGCTCAATGGTCTGATACCGAAGGGAAAGATACAGCACTTTTACAAGGCAGGCTACCTCTCCGTTGTGGTTGGTGACATACTCGACAGATTACTCTGGCGCATCAGACCCTATGAGAAAAAGGAGGGTATGGCCGATTCCTTTATCGAAGAAGCAACGGAGGAGATGGCCCGGTCTTTCTCCAGAAACTCCTCCAACCAAGCTCTCTCAGCTATTCGAAACGACCTCATACGAATCGTTGCGCAAGGAAAGGAGATCATCGACCCCCGGATTCCCCGAAAACCAGTCGTAGCAGTGGTCGGAGAGATCTACGTGAGGTCACACCTGAGATCCAACCAGGATACCATTCGAACCCTCGAGAAATATGGTGCCGAGGCGGTGAACGCCTCCATTGGCGAATGGATCAACTACATCACCTATGAGCAAGTCAGGCTGGCCAAAACTGCACTCAGGTTAAACCTGAGAAAACTACGTTTGAGAGAGGCGAAGGAAGCCCTGCTACGGTATCTGAAACACAGCCTCAAGCTCTTCTATCAATACATGGTGCAGAGAAATCTGTATCGCCTCGTAAGTATCTGCATCGACATTGTCGATGATCACAAGATCGGGGCTTTGGAGAAGGTATTGAAGCGGGGCAATACCTTCTCATTTGAGGTTGGCACCGAGGCATGCCTCAGTATCGCATCGGCTATAGAGGTTGCCCACCGGGGGTTCAACGGTATTGTCAATATCTTTCCCTTTACCTGCATGCCCAGCAACCTCACCTCCTCCATTGCCAAACCCTTGATGGCCAACTTCAACGTCCCCTATATCGATATCTCCTATGACGGCTCCTTTCAGCCTGGCAGGGAGGCAGCGCTCAGAACCTTCATGTACCAGGCCTATCAGCACTTCAACAGTCACGGTCGACCATACATAGCAAACCGTATGCCCGAGGGTGTTGCAAAACCCGGGTAGGATTTCATTTCTTTGCTCCGAATTTGAAATGAGTAGGCCGATGCAAACGAGAGAGAAATCGAGCGATCATTGCCCCTGATCGAACGGCTCTCAATTGCACGTACTGCAATAAAGGTCCCTATCAGGGTTCGTTTTGGATCAATCAAGCAAGTCAGCAAAGGAGGTATGGCATGAAACGATCGTTATTGGTCATTCTTCTGGTAGCGGTATTTCCGCTCGCAGCCTCTGCTCAACAAGGCTTTGAGGCAGATACCATAAAGACATCTGCCGGTGACGTGACGATCACGTTCATCGGCCACGGTACACTCATGTTTACCTTTGGCGAAAAGGTTATCCACGTCGACCCATGGACCCGGCTGGCCGACTACACCAAGCTCCCTAAGGCAGACCTCATTCTGCTCACGCATGAACACCGCGACCACCTCGATCTGCGGGCACTGGAGCTTGTGCGCACTGAGAAAGCCGTCGTGGTGTTAACCGAAACCTGCGCACGCCAGGTCAAAGACGGTATTGTCATGCGTAACGGAGAAGTAAAAACGCTTGAAGGCCTGAACATAGAGACGGTGCCTGCATATAATGTGGTCCACATGGGGAATGATGGGCGCCCCTTTCATCCTAAAGGGGTGGGAAATGGTTACGTCATCACCTTTGGCGATAAGAAGATTTACGTGGCAGGTGATACTGAAAATACCCCGGAAATGAAAAAACTACGAGATATCGACATAGCCTTTTTACCAATGAACGTGCCCTATACGATGACGCCTGAGATGGTAGCCGACGCCGCAAAGACCTTCAAACCGAAGATCCTCTACCCGTATCACTACGGCAAAACCGATACCTCAAAGCTCGTTGAGTTGCTGAAGGATGTCAAAGGGATTGAAGTGCGTATCCGGAACATGGAATAGAACTCCCCGTCCTTCGCGGTGGCGCTTCATCCATAAAGGGGCATAGCACCTTTACAACACTTAAGAATAACCTGCATCTTATGTGGGGTTTGGCTTTGCCGTTCCGGGCGGTCCCAAAGAAAAACCCCATTCATCTCTGGTTATTTTCCCAACGCACCGCTTGGCCGTGGTGGTATCGGTGCTCAAGGCACGCTTTCTAAGAGGGGCGAGGTCAAACGAATTTTTATTGCAACCGCATTTTGCGCTTCCATCCAATGATCATCCCCAAAAAATACCGTGCGCTATATGGTCAGGCATAGGTACATAACTATTCCCTATCCCTGTTCCGGATGAAAGACCTCTCCGTTCTTTCTATTATCCCAAAAAAGGCCTCAGCGCCTCTCGGCTTTCCTCTATTCCCTTTACTTTCTGGCTGATGGCAACAGGATCACGAAGAAATGTTCCGCTACTGCCTTCACCTTATGGCCTCCAGGTTTCCTTCCCGCCTATACAACAACTGCCCATCCAAGCCCAGCTTGCCGATTTCTATGAGTTCTGTAAATCAGATCAGGAGCGATCTTAATATTTATGCCGGACCCCGTATTCCACTGATGAAAGTGGCACACGGAATACGTTTCAGTCTTTCTTGTCTATGAAGAGCGGTCTTTTTTCATTACCTCGAGAGGTGAGATAATATAGTGCTCCAGGAAACTTTATTCTCAAGGGTCAAGCCATAGAGAATACATGTTATACTGCAAGTCCTGACCCCATTCTATAGGCCGGTAAACAGTTAGCAGTGCGCAGTAATCAGAAGATGAAATTTACGATTGATGATTGGTGAAGGGTGAATAGTGATTGGTGTTTTGATAAAATACATAAAGCACCAATTAGAAATCACAAATCGTAAATGCCTTTGATTTAAAGTGTGGGGTTAAAAGATCTTTAGATTTAGATAGGATTACTTGGACTGCAAATTCAGCGATTCAGGCGAATGAAGGAAAGGATTGATTACCCGGACATCGCCAAACATCTGGGTCTCTCGGAGGTCTTCAGTCAGAAGATAACGGCAGTCACCAATTTGAGCGGCAGATACGATCAGGGAGTCCCACCAGGAGAGCTTAAATCGATCCTGGACGAACCACGCACCTTGAACAACATCCTCGTCAACGCGTATTGGGTGCCATACAAATAGAGACCGCACGTCGTCACGAGCACTCTGAAGGTCCATTCCGGGTTGGAGCTTGTTCGTGACAGTTGAATAAAACTCTTGGAGGACTTGAAAGCTTAATCGACCTGTCTGTGATGTCCAGAGATGCGTCATCCAGGCCATTGCCTGGTCCTGTTTTTCGGGTTCGGAAGCATCCCTGCTATAAACCAGAACATTGGTGTCAACAAAGACCTTAACGCTCATGGAGTTCTTCTCGACTAGGATACTTGACACCAGGTTCCTTGAGCAAGCAGGGTGATTGAGAAAGATAATGCTGCATTGATGCCCGGTAGCTCTCTTCTTCGAGCATTCTTTCCTTGAGCATTTCGCCGACAAGACGAGAAACGCTGCTTTCCCGTTCCGCAGCGCGGATACGAGCCCAGGCGGCTACCTTTTCATCGAGTGTGATTGTTACATTTTTCATGTCACTATTCTAGTGCAACACGAATCTCGTGTCAAGTCTTATTATTAGAGGCTTCATTTGACCAGATTTTAGAATTGATGTAAAATAATCATCAATTGATGAAAAACAACCATCAAAAGGCTAGGTGTGCCTTCACGCGGGGTATTTAGCGCTAGTTTTTCATGAAAAAGACGCGCGTTTTACTGGCCGATGATCATAAGATCATCCTCGAGGGATTACGAAGCCTCCTGGAAGGCGAGTTCGAAGTGGCCGGCACAGTGGAAAACGGCCGAGCCCTGGTGACCGCAGCGGCCAAGCTTTGCCCCGATGTCGT
Source organism: Desulfatiglandales bacterium (assembly GCA_035527895.1). Lineage (GTDB taxonomy): Bacteria > Desulfobacterota > DSM-4660 > Desulfatiglandales > B25-G16 > JADFWK01. The sequence continues at coordinate 60,853 of DATKZQ010000046.1, read as the reverse complement.
TGTTGCCGATATTTCAATGCCACTGCTCAACGGCATTGAGGCAGTCCGTCAGATCAAAAAGGCTGACCCGCACATCAAAGTGGTCTTTCTCACCATGCACCCGGACGTGACCTATGCGAGCCGGGCATTTGAAGCCGGCGCATCGGGCTATGTCTTGAAGCATTCAGCGCCCTCTGAGCTGATCACGGCCATTCGTGAAGCCCTGAATGGACGCACCTATGTCACCCCCATGGTTGCCGGGGAACTGCTGCAATCTTACAAGGCAGGGGCCCAACGGCAGGAACCGGTGATGCGCAAGCTCACAGCCCGGCAGCGAGAGGTCCTGCAGTTGGTGGCCGAGGGTTACTCGGCCAAGGAAATCGCCGTCCACCTCAATATTTCCACGAGAACCGTGGAATTCCACAAGTACCGTATGATGGAGGAACTCAACCTCAAGACCAGTGCCGAACTGGTCCAGTACGCCATCAAGCACGGCATCGTATCGGTCTGAGCCCAGTATCATGTCAAAAAAGTGAGTTATGAAAATCAATTCATATCTCGCATAAAGAAGACTGCTGGTGCTCCTACCGGTTTCCTTTTGCCACTGAGAGCATAAAACAGTTTGCAGCATCGGGAGGCGCATGAGGTATTTTCTGCCGTGACTGGCCCTGTTGAGTGGGAAGCTGAGAATCCACCTAGCCCCGTTTATCAGCTCAGATATCGACACTGAGCGAAGTGTTCGTGAATTACTTACTCTACAGGGCTGGCGGGAGGCCGCTGTCCTTTTCACGACGTATCAGTGGGGGAAGCCGCAGCTTCCCTGCTCCAAAGGAGCGGGGGAGAATGCGGAGCCCCGCTTCTTCGAAGCGGGACGTTGATATGTCGTAGAAAAGACCAGGCCGTGAGCCTCGGAACAGAAGAAAAGACCTCATGGCCACCTCACATCCTTCTCCGTTACGTCCAATGTAAACAAAAATGTGCTCCCGTTAGTAAGTAGGGTACCTCGCCAACTGTACCTCGCCAACTGTTGACATTACTATACAATTGTGTATAGTAATGTAAATGGTCTGCTGTTATTCCGACCTGGTCACAGACAGAGGCCTGCTCCGATTAATCCGATATAGGCCTAGTGTAGTGTCCCATTAATAACATGCATAATTCACACGACCGCACGCGTCCGGAAAAAGGAAATTATAAATCCGAAATTCTAATATCGAAATGCGAAACAAATCCGAATATCAAATAACTAAAACCCGAAACATGTTTAAAAAATTGGAAAATTTGAATTTTTGAAATTGTTTCGGATTTCGGATTTCGTGCTTCGGATTTCACATTGCGACAACTCAAAACGAACGATCAAATTTAGTTTGATTTTTATAAACTTCTTTTGGGACGTGATACTAGCAAGAAAGTGGAAATACCATGTATAAAGAGAAAACAATCAGACGATCTGAACTCCTCCAGCTAGTCTTGTTGGATAATCTTTATGCCGAGTCCGGTTCAGAGCGTATTATCTTTCAGGGGGGCACAGCATTACGGTGGGTGTATGGCGGGATGAGGTTCTCAGAGGATCTTGATTTTGTAACGCAGTTACCTGCAAAAGTAATCGAGAAGATTTTGGACCGATCATTTGCAAAAGCGCAAAAAGCCTGTGTTGCCCAGTTCGGTTTAGGCCGGTCTGAGTACCGATTTAGGGGCAGACGAGGCCAGGCAACGAGTGCCTTCTTTATATATCGCCCGGAAGCTCAACGAGAAAGAATTGCCGTTAAGCTGGAATTCGAAACCCTGAAAGCCGGTCATCAACCTGATTTTGAGAAAAAGATCCTCAGAGATCTGCCCAGCGTTGTCGGCATGATTTCAAATGGCGAACTCATCATGCCATATTCAAGCAGTATCATCTTGACTGAAACGATTGATGAAATTCTATCGGACAAAATAAGAGCCCTTTATGAAAAAAAGTATTTGAAGGGAAAAGATTTCTATGACCTCTGGTGGATTGTGAATCAGCTCAAGGTAACCCCCGATTGGATGAAACTGCGGGAAAAACTATTCATGTACCAAGCTCCCTTTGTCCCAGCTCGGGAGGCAGATTACTTTCTAAAGAGCGAGTCCAGGCACATGATTAGAAGTGCCATTGAAACAGACTTGCCGCGCTTTATTCCGCAGAAGATTCTTTCAGAATACCAGGGACATGATTTCAGTGAACTCATTGCCACGCTACGGGGAGTCACATTTGACCTTCTGAGTCAAGGAATGGAAGGGTATTTTGAGGATTATGGAAGAACAAAGGGCTACGTATAATCGCCTGAAACTACTGCCCGCCCTTTTCCGGAAGCAGGATGCGGAAAAGGTAGCGTCCCATACCAGCATGTTTCTATCAAGGGCACTTCAGAAAGGGCTCATCTATCGTATAAATCGCGGGCATTACATCAATTCTTTTTTGTATGGATTTCCCTCCACCGAGCAGGTGGCGTGTTTCTTAAAGCCGCCTGCATATGTATCATGCGAATGGGCATTGAATTTCCACGGCATTAGCCTGCAGGCGCCTCTGGTTTGCACAGTGGTAACCCTCAGTACGTCGGTGGGCAAAAAGCGACGAGTTCAATATCAGGGGATTACTATCGAATTCTCGAAGATTTCTTCTGCTCTTTTTTTTGGATTCGAATATCGTGATGGATACTACATGGCAGTGCCCGAAAAAGCCATTCTGGATACGATCTACTATCGTGGGACCATCCCAACCGCAGATGACTTGGAGGTAGATGAGGTAGATTTCAAGCTTCTTTTGGGAATGGCCGGAAAATACCCTTCTTCTGTTGCCAAGTCATTGCAAGAGTTACGGATCTTGCAGGGAACTCCTGCGGACTGACAATGCTTTTCACATTCTAACCCGGTTCCACCGGCCCATCCCCCCGTATTTTTTTCTCCCGAAACCCGTAATTTTACGAGTAGATTTCCGCCCCTCATTCCCGCTACGCTCATAGTAACGCTGCATGTGGTGCCTTGGTGTCTCCGCAATTACCTCGCATTCATTGCAAACGTTTCAAGCTCATGCTCAGATGCTGTCCACCTCATAAGGGAGCAAACATATGAAGTTGAAGCACGATCGGGTTATTCTTGCTGACACACACCACACCATGCTGGAGGGGATTCGCGGCCTCCTTGAGACCATGTTCGAGGCCGTGGTGATGGTGGCCGACGATACCTCGCTCTTTGACGCCGCAGCGAGGCTCGAGGCGGATCTCATCGTGGCGGACCTCTCGCTGCCGCTCCTGCGGGATGTCAATATCGTGCGCCGCCTCGAGGATCGCTTCCCGGAGCTCAGACTCATCGTGTTGAGCATCCATGACGAGTCCATCGCAGTGGAGGAGGTGATGGCCGCAGGGGCCGAGGGCTTTGTGCTCAAGCGCACTGCCGCAACCGATCTCATCCCGGCGGTGCGCGCCGTGCTCAGGGGCCGGAAGTATGTTTCCCCCCAACTCAAGAAAGAGGGTAAGCACACCGGTTGAGGCATCGAGCTCGAACACGGTACCAATCAACCGGCGCTTGCTGAAACCACAGCTAATGATCGTACGGGGAGGGTTGTGGTGATACCGTAAAAAAACCTCGAAAAACCGCTAATTTTTCGAGTTGTTTGCTGAGGCCTTTTTCTTTCATACTTGAGAGAGGGTTATGCAGACCGGCACCAGAAGATAGACAAGTTCCAATATCTCTCGAGCGTTTGCACCATATAGGGTTTGATATACGTGGATAAGCAAATGGTTGCAGAATTTCCGAGACGTTAAATGAGGCGGGTGTATAGAAAGACGAAGAGGCTAAAACTTAGGATCGAGTCCGGCCTGTTTACATAGTTCGTTGGCAGTAATTCGATCAAGCTCCTTATGCCTTTTTACCGGGATAATCTTCTTGTCATTTGTGTAGATAGAGTGTCTACCACCTTCACGAAGCAGGTAGAAACCGTTCTTTTCCAAATAGCGTATCAAATCACGTCGCTTGACCGACATGTTCGACCTCGGCTGGAATTTGTTCAATGAGCGCGTTACCCAATGGAACTTCTTTACCAAGCTCTTTATATGCGAGGATCATCTCATTAAGCGCATCACGCAGCATGGCGCGGCAGTCTTCGAGGTCCTTACCTTCGGTTACGACTTCAGGCCACTCAATAAGCTGCCCCATATAACCGGAGGTAATTTTAGTATATTTTGCAGTATAGTTTATCATGGCAAACCTCCCAATTTAAAAATATTCTATGCTTTATTGTTGTTGGTGTCAAACCTGATATCTGAATAAATAACGCTATATATGTCAAATCGCACAAAAATATATTCCCAAGCTCCTAGAAGAATAACCAAAGGAGCGGGGTAATGAAAAAGGCCAACCTTTTATTAACTGTTTTGACACTAATGCTGCTGGTTGGTTGCAGCCATTCATGTATGAAAGCGCAAGCGAAGGCAGAGTCGCCGCAAGCGATGAGCGGCGAGGCTGAAATCCTGCAGTCCTGGCAGGGAGACTATCCGGTGGATCAACTCCAACTGCTGCCTGAGAGACAGCGCGAACAGGCGATCGGTTTCATCAATGACGCTAAAACCTTTGAGGGCGTCTGGAAAGCCTTCAAGCCGGGTTCGGAAGATAGGGACGTCCATTTGTAAATCAGTTGACTCTTTAATCTATTCATAATACTATTCATCCTATGCCACGATCAGCCAGATTAGATGCCCCGGGTATACTGCACCACGTAATCATAAGGGGAATAGAGCGCAGAAAGATATTCAGAGATGATAAAGACCGGGACAATTTTCTTGAACGGCTCGGCGAATTGGTGCCTGAAACCAAGACCGCCTGCTATGCATGGGCATTGCTGCCCAACCACGCTCATTTTCTGTTTCGATCAGGAGACATTGGCTTACCAACCATCATGAGGAGGCTGCTTACCGGCTATGCAGTCAGTTTTAACCGAAGGCATAAGAGACACGGCCAGCTTTTCCAGAACCGTTACAAATCCATTATCTGCCAGGAAGATAGGTATCTGAAAGAATTGGTTCGGTACATTCATTTAAACCCTCTCCGGGCGGAGGTTGTCTTTTCTATCTCCGAGCTTGCCACATACAACTACTGCGGTCACAGTGTGCTGATGGGTAATACCAAACGCGAGTGGCAGGATGCAGCGTATGTATTGTCCTTTTTTGGCAGCAGGGTCGGTGAAGCACATAAGGGCTATAGTGCCTATGTGGAAGCAGGGATAGAACAAGGCAGGCGGCCGGAATTGGTTGGCGGTGGGGTGATTCGAAGCGTGGGCGGATGGACTGAGGTTAAGAGGATACGGCTCATGGGGCAGGATCGGCTCAAAGGTGATGAGCGGATACTCGGCGAGAGCGATTTTGTTATGGAGGTGCTCTCTCAGGCCGATGAAACGCAGAGTCGACACTATGAACTCAAACAGTTGGGATATGATCTTGAACGGGTTCAGCAGCGAGTTGCCGAGCTCTACGGCATTGATGAGGGAGAACTGTACCTAAAGGGACGCCAGAAGGCACGGGTGGAAGCGAGGAGCCTGCTGTTTTTCTGGGCGGTTCGTGAATTGGGGATCAGTGGAACCTCTTTGGCACAGCGGTTTGGAATGAGCCAACCAGGCATCGTCTATTCTGTTATCAATGGGGAGAAGATAGCGAGAGAGAAAAACTACCGACTGCTGGAGTAATTTACTTATTTACAAATGGACGTCCCATCATTTACATCATTTATTAAATGGAAACCTGTCGTGAAACTCCTCGCCTGGAGCAAGAGGGTGACCCTTCCCGGATTCGGAGGATTGCCGCTGTACGAAGTGGCCCGGTTCTTCTATCACGGTTTGATGAAGGACGTTTTGACCGAGAAGGCCGCTTCGATCTCCTTCAATTTCTTTCTGGCCATTTTCCCCGGCATCATCTTTCTCTTTACGCTGATTTCCTACATTCCCATCGAGAACTTCCACGAAACTCTGCTGAACACGCTGAGAGGCGTTATTCCGGAGTTGGCGTATGAGTTATCAGTCAACACCATCGAAGATATCATCAAACGGCAGCGGGGTGAACTCCTGTCGTTCGGTTTCATCTTCGCGCTCTATTTTTCCACGCGCGGCATCATCTCCCTAATCCATGCGTTCAACAACACCATTTACGCCGCAGAGTCACGGAATTGGCTCATGCAGCGGTGTATCGCTATCGGCCTGATTTTCATCATGACCGTGCTCCTGGTATTGGCGGTAACGTTGATTATCGCTGCCCATGTGGGACTGGACTTTCTCGTGCGCCAGGGAATTATCAAGAGCGGCTTTGTCTTTTATCTGCTGGCCGCCGGCGACTGGCTGATCATCTGGGCTCTTTACTATTTCGGCATTTCCTTCATTTATTACTTCGGCCCTACCAGCAAAACCGGCTTCCGGTTCCTCTCCCCCGGCTCAATCGTGAGCACGATCCTCACGGTACTGTCCTTTTATGGCTTCAACTATTACATCGAAAACTTTAGCAGATACAATGTCCTCTATGGCTCCATCGGCACCCTGATGCTGATCATGCTGTGGCTCTACCTCAACTCCCTGGTGCTCCTGATCGGTTTCGAGCTTAACGCGAGCATCTATACAGCCCGGGACCAGAGATAGCGCGGTTCAGTTAGAACAACTCCGAGGGCCATCTTCAAGAGATGACAGGGACCGTCTTCTACCAAAAATCATGGGAGCCATGGGGGTTCCTTTTTCTGTCTCTCTTTATTGGGCATAGGGTCTCTTTGAAGGGATCTTGAAGACCATCACGGCACCAGCCAGTGCAGAAATACCCAATAAGAGATATGGCACCCTATATCCTCTCCCAGGGCGTCCAGGGAAACTCCCCGATAACCCGAGAACTGACCCAATGGCTGCAGATAGATCGTATCTCTGAGCGCACCCGGTTTTGCCGCCTTAACACGCACAAAAGCCTCATAGGTCTGGCCTGCTTCCGAATGCTCTGACAGCCAGTCGCCGGGTTTTGGAGCAGGGATCAATGAAAAATCACCCTCCGGATCAAAGGCCCGCTTTAAGGCGACAGGGAGACCCCCTGTATTTCCTATGGCCCGTATGGCCTCTGAATAGTGCGGAGGTTTGAAGCCCATGGCCAAACACGGAAGCAAAACCAAAAATCCAATAAGTTGGAAAAGCCCTTTCATGGAGCTTGATCAGACAAAACCAGTTGTGCAATGCTAAAAGCAAGTAGTTTGTTGCTACTGAGAGCATAAAAATAGCTTGCACTATCGGGAGGGTCATGAGGTCTTCTTTGCTGTGACTGGCGGGAGGCCGCTGTCCTTTTCACGGCGTATCAATGGGGGAAGCCGCAGCTCTGAGCCTGTCGAAGGGAATGCGGAGGGGGCAAGGCTCCCCCGTTGATATGTCGTAGAAAAGACCAGGTCGGGAGCCTCGGAACAGAAGAGAAGACCCTATGACCATCCCAAAGCCTTTTCGGCTACTTCCAGTGCAAACAATATTATGCTCTTTTTAATAACAGGCCCTAAAGAGCGAAAAACCCGACGGAGCATGCAAAAAAGATCTCAGTCCCCAGAATCAGACTGCCCGCCTTCTCTGCTTGAAAGCCGAATCTCAGCATATGGTTCGTCAGGCACATTCAGTCCGGAATCGGTTTACTACGGCCCGCCTCGGCAGGCCCACCTCCCAGGTATTCCTCCAGCACCTGAATATGACGTTTTTCCTCTTCGATGATTTTGTTTAGATGCTCGAGGGATTCCCGATCTTCAAGGAAGGATTCGAACATCTCGAAGAACAACACCGTGTCTCTCTCGAATTCAATGGCCAGGTTAATGAGGTTCTCGATACTCCCCAGGTTTTGGAGATCCGCTTCTTTCAGTGAAAAGCTCTCCTCGCCCAGAATGCCCTGCAATATATCCCTGCCCATATCCTCCAACCGTCGATCGACGGGCACCTTCCGCACCGCTTGCTTCAACTCTGAGAACCACTTAGCATGTTCCACCTCCTCATCAGCAAGCCACTGGAGTATTGAAGCAACGGACTGGTTTTGAACCCCTTCTAAGGCATTTCGATAGACCTTCTCGCCGTTTTTTTCTATCTGGATTGCCAGATCGATGATATCGGCACTTGAAAACATGGCATCCCCCTTTTGCCCGAGGCCTATGATACGAAATGAGAACCTATCCGTACAGCTGAAAGATAAGGAAACCTTTCCGCTCGTTTCACGCTCAAATGGCCTCTTTTGTTCCCTGTTTCCTGAAAGCTATACTGTGCCATACTACGGTGAAAACGGCATTCCCGCAGCCGGGCGGGTTTACCGTTGACCCACTGATCCATTTACCCTATAGTGCCTTTCTCGAAAACAATGAACCGCCACGTTTGGAGAGACTGCTACCTGGATGATATCCTTTAACATCAACGAGTTCTCATGCCAATCTCAGAGACTGAGATCTGCCCGAGTCTGGCCTGCCAGGGCAGGTAAAGGGAAATCATGCACTATGTGACTACCAGATGGACGAGCACAGGCGGCTACCGCGAGGTCCTCGTAATAGCCGTTCCTTTGATCCTGAGCACAAGTGCCTGGTCCGTTCAGCACTTCGTTGATAGGATGTTTCTCTCGTGGTATTCGCCGGAGACTCTGGCCGCATCTATGCCTGCCGGTATCCTCTTCTTTACACTCATGAGCCTGTTTATCGGTACGGCCAGCTATGTCAGCACCTTTGTGGCCCAGTATTTCGGCGCCGAGCGATATGAGAGGATCGGGCCGGCCCTCTGGCAGGGGGTGTATATCTCATTGCTGGGAGGGCTCCTGCTGTTATGCCTCATTCCCTTCGCGCAACCCATCTTCGGTCTGGTCGGCCATGATCCAATAGTGCAGCATCATGAGGTTGTGTACTTTCGAATTCTCTGTATTGGCGGTTTTCCGGTAATCGCGTCGGCTGCTATCTCCGGATTCTTTGCAGGGAGGGGCCGGCCGTGGCCCGTCATGTGGGTGAATACCTTGTCCACCGCCGTCAACCTTGTCATGGACTATGCCCTGATATTCGGCGCATGGGGTTTCCCCGAGCTCGGCATTAAGGGCGCAGGAATCGCAACGGTTCTGGCCGGATGCTTCTCCCTTCTTGCGTACCTCTTCCTCGTATCCAGGAGAGCCCATGACCAAACCTTTCATACGCTGAAGGGCTGGAAGCCGGAGAGAGAGCTGTTTCTTCGACTCATCCGGTTTGGTTTGCCCTCCGGGGTACAGTTCTTTTTGGACATGGCGGGCTTCACTGTATTCATCCTCCTGGTCGGCCGTCTTGGTATCACCAGTCTGGCTGCCACCAATATCGCCTTCAATATCAACACGCTGGCCTTTATGCCCATGATAGGCTGCGGTATAGCTATATCGGTACTGGTGGGTCAGTATCTGGGAAGAGACAGGCCCGATCTCGCTCAAAAGAGCGTATTCTCCGGCTTCCATATCACCTTTGTTTACATGGCAAGTATTTCAGGCGCGTATGTGCTCATTCCCGACGTTTTCGTGCTTCCCTTTGCCGCTCAGGCAGATCCCGAGCGCTTTGCCGAGATCTACCACCTGACCGTCATTCTCCTGAGATTCATTGCGGTCTATTCGATCTTTGACACGATGAACATCATTTTCGCCTCCGCCATCAAGGGAGCCGGCGATACCCGCTTCGTCATGCTCACCATTGTAATTCTATCGTTTGTCGTAATGGTAATCCCTGCCTATGCGGCCATTGTGATCCTTAAGCTGGGCCTCATGGCCTCCTGGATCATTGTTTCAGCCTATATCATCATACTGGGCTTTGTCTTCCTTTTCCGATTCCTCGGCGGCAAGTGGAAGACTATGCGGGTAATCGAAGAACCCGTGAAGGTCCTCTCGCCCCGATGCTCCGAATGCCCGGATGAAAAGTTCAAGGCTTAGTGCTCATTCTTCACCCTATAGATGTGAAACAATGTGCCAGAAGGCACGGACTGTGAAGGCATTCATGCCTTTTCGCATTTGACTTTTTCACCGATTTATAGAATGTTTGTCTGAAAGGACTAAAGGTAGCAGGAAAAAGACCTGCATGTAGTATTATCCTTTCAGACGGAGCCGATGGGGCGAAAGCCAAGACATATCCTTACCTTTGAGCGTAAACGGAACTGTATCCTTATTGCTCTTTTTCTCCTTATGCCCATAGCCGGGTGTGGAGAAAGGCCTCCCGTTCCGCCCGTTCCACTGCAGGCCGTATCGGAGCGAAGGTTGGCCACCATAGGCTATTCCATACAGGCCGGCGCTTTCACAAACCTTGACAACGCTGTGCGGCTTGTCGAAGGGCTCGAAGGCAAGGGATTGAATGCCTACTACTTTGTTCACGAATCCGGGCTCTACAAGGTCCGATTCGGCAATTTCCCTTCTAAGCAGTCCGCCCAAGAGCAGGCTGAAAGCCTTCGTGCCGACGGGACCATTGACGAGTACTATATCGTCAGCCCCGATGATTATGCTGCGGTTAAGGAAAGAACCTACGGCCAGAAGTACCTGAGATTTAAGCTTGTGGAAACGGCAGAGCGCTTTATCGGCGTCCCGTATCGGTGGGGAGGATCTTCGCCGGATGCCGGATTTGATTGCAGCGGGCTCACCATGACCGTTTACCACCTGAACGGTCTGAATCTACCCCGTTCCTCCAAAGAACAATTCATGGCCGGCGTCCCTGTCAAGCGGCGCCAGCTATCGCGGGGCGATCTGGTTTTCTTTGCGACCTCTGGAGGAGAAACGGTATCTCATGTCGGCATATACGCCGGTAGAAATAGGTTCATTCATGCCTCGGGACGGGGCAAGAAGATCCGTATCGACTCACTTTCGAAGCGGTATTTTAAGAACCGCTATGCCGGTGCTCGAACATACATATGGTAAAAGCCGGCGATGACGCAACCTCTATTCGCTCGTATCCGCGCAATACTGAGTAACAGCACCGTGCGAAGCACCGGATAATCAGTTTCTGGTGTCTCGTATTATAGAGCTAAGCACTGATCGTTTTTTGGCCCCTGACCGGAACCTTAGAGAAAAGAGATTGTCTAACTTAAATGAGTGAAGAGGCTGACAAGGAGAGCAGAGAACCTCAATTTGATGCCGCCCTCGTGAGGTCCTTTCAGGCCGGCAACAAGGCAGCATTTGATAAGCTCGTTTTGAACCACAAGGATAGGATATTTAATCTCTGCTTCAGGTTCCTGGGCGATTACCAGGAAGCCAACGATTCGGCCCAGGAGGTCTTCGTAAAGGCCTACCGATCTCTGAAGAGATTCAGATTCGAGTCGGCCTTCGGGACATGGTTGTATCGAATTGCGGTAAACACGTGCAAAAACAAGGTGAAGTCATTGGACTACCGGTATGCCGAAAAGATGGTGTACCTGGACAATCCCGGAACGGTACAAGACGCACACGGTCTGGAGATAAGCGATGAGACACAGTCTCCTCTCGCTGAACTTGAAAAAAGGGAGCGAATGGAGCTCATACAGCAGGCGATAGAGTCTCTGCCGCCGGCACAGAAGATGGTGGTTATACTCCGCGATATCCAAGGCCTGTCCTATGATGATATTGCGGATATTACCGGCTACGGCCTCGGCACGGTAAAGTCGCGGCTCTCCAGGGCAAGGCTTGAACTACGAAGAAAACTCATGAAGGTCATATAGGATGAACTGCACCCAAATAAGAGAACTGTTATCCGAATACATGGATGGCATGCTTGATAAAGAAACTACAGGCCTTGTGGAAAAGCACCTCGAGACCTGCAAGGATTGCAGGGAAGAACTCGCTTCACTGCGGGCAATTGGTGAGGAATTGGGCTCGCTTGAAGCGGTGGAGGCACCGGCGGATTTCTTGAAAAAGGTGCATGAACGTATTGAGCAGCGCTCTCGGGTTTCGAGGGTAATCCGCAGTTTATTCGTTCCAACGCGGTTCAAGATCCCCTTTCAGCTCGCAACCGCTGCCGCAATGGCAGTCCTGGTTTTTTCGCTCTTCAATGTGCAGCAATCGGAAAAACAGATCGTAGGTGTACCTTTTCAGTCGAAGAAGGCAAGAACTGAGAAGCCACCTGCAACGGATTCTCTCGACCGGGCACCGGTTGAGCGGACCTACCGGGCTCAACCTACATTACAAGAGGCGGCAATGCCGGAGAAGCCCGCCGAGAGAAAGCCCGTTGAGCTGGTGCTTTTGCTCAAACGAGAGGCCCCAAGCACGGTTCATTCTCCAGGTGAAGGCTTTGAGGCGGAAGATGCGGAAACAGGGGCAGGAGCGCTTGAAAAAGAGAAACCCGCCTCAGTTCAGACCCCAATAGGAAAACGAGCAAAACAAGCCGCCGGAAAGGCCGAGTCAAGAACAAGTTGGATTGACGAGAAACGGCAGCCCCCTGTACCCCCGAGCGGGGAGTTTGCTGGATGTAAGGACGAAGCAGTCGGTAAATCGTCATCTATAATCAAGGCCTTACCCATGCTGACCGGTCTCGTAGAGCTTGAAGGCGGCAGGGTAATAGCCGAAGGAGATGAGGAAATAAGCCCGCCACAGTATCTTACCGCGGAGATCCCCGCGAAAAACTACCGCTCATTCTTGGATAAGGTAGGTCGGTTAGGCGTTCTCCAGTCTTCTCCTTCGGCCATACCCTTAGGTGACCGTGAAATGATTCAGGTACGTATTCAGCTCATACCTGCTCCCTAATCCCTTTCCCCCACCTTCTAGCTTGGTCCCTCCGTCGGCCCAAAAGAGATCCATTCCCCCTTCCCCGTTTCAGCGTTGCCTTCCCATCCTCGTTTCATGCATATCCCTTTCCTCCGGGCCGAAGGAACCCGGCGATGGGGTCAAAACCTTTCAAGACGATGGACCCTATAATCGTGCTGCGAGGCTCAGAAACGGGTGTATTGGCAATTCTGAAAGCAAATCCCGAAGAAAGAATGAAAATTCTCGGAACTTTTTTGTTTCCTTCTTGTCTACTGCATTAAAACCACATGATCGGGAAAGGAGGAAGCAAACATGAATGAAAAGAAAAAAACAGTGGTACTCTTCATCTTAGCAGGATTTCTGGCCATTACCGGCATCGCTTACGGTCAGCAGGGAGAGCACACGGATAGAACCCTCTCGCCCTACTTTTTTGTCAAGAGCGATGATCCAGGGCTGGACCGGTTACCCTTGAAGTCAACTACCCTAAAGGCGGACATTGCCGGTGTAGTCGCCAACGTCTTGGTGACCCAAATCTACAAGAACGAGGGCACGAGACCGCTGGAGGCCATCTACCTATTCCCCGCATCCACGCGAGCCGCCGTATACGGGATGAAGATGACGATCGGGGACCGGGTCATCACGGCCAAAATCCGCAAACGTGAGGAGGCACGACAAGAATACGAACAGGCAAAAGAGGAGGGAAAGAGCGCGTCTCTGTTGGAACAACAGAGGCCCAATGTATTCCAGATGAACGTGGCCAATATCTTGCCGTGTGATATCATTACCGTTGAACTCAGATACACAGAGCTTCTGACGCCCACAGATCGCGTCTACGAGTTCGTGTACCCAACCGTAGTGGGTCCCCGTTACTCAAACCAGTTAAGTGCTGAGTCGCCGCCATCAGAGCGATGGGTTGAAAACCCTTATCTGCACGAGGGGCAACGGCCAACCTATACCTTTGGGGCAGCGGTCACTATCGCCGCAGGACTCCCGATTCAGCACGTGACCTGTCCTTCCCACGAGGTTTCCATCGACTACGACGGGCCGTCCCGTGTTACCCTGGAACTTGACCCGGAGGAAAAGCATGCCGGCAACCGCGACTTCATAGTGAAATACCGGCTCGCCGGCGGCAAGATAGAGTCGGGGCTGCTTCTGTTCGAGGGGGAAAAGGAAAACTTCTTCCTTCTCATGGTTCAACCGCCCGAACGCGTAGCTCATTCCCAGATCCCGTCCCGCGAGTACATCTTCATCGTCGATGTCTCAGGCTCAATGCACGGCTTTCCATTGAATACATCCAAGAACCTCCTGAAGGATCTGATCGGTAAACTCCCGCCCACCGACCGTTTCAATGTACTTCTGTTCGCAGGACAATCCTTCCTGATGTCCGAACGATCCGTGCCGGCCAATCCCGAGAACATCCGTCATGCCATCGATGTAATCGAACACCAGCGGGGAGGAGGCGGCACCGAGCTCTTACCGGCGCTCAAAAGGGCGCTGTCCCTTCCGAGGACAGAAGGGTATTCCCGAAGCATTGTCATCGCTACCGACGGTTATGTCACGGTTGAAACAGAGGCCTTTGATTTGATCCGCAACAACCTGTGTGATGCCAATGTGTTTACCTTCGGGATTGGATCGAGCGTCAACCGGTATATCATCGAGGGCATGGCTCGAGCCGGCATGGGCGAACCTTTTGTCGTCACCGGAACGGGAGAGGCTCAGAAGAAAGCTGGACAATTCAGAAGGCTGATCCAGTCGCCAGTACTAACCGGGGTCGACGTAAACTTCGGTAGATTCCAGGTGTATGACGTAGAACCACCCAGCATCCCCGATGTATTGGCTGATCGGCCGGTGATTGTCTTCGGAAAATGGCGCGGCATTCCGGAGGGGACAGTCCACATTCAAGGCATCGCCGGAGACCGCCCATTTACAAAAGCTATAGACGTGAACACCGTAATACCTGCCGAGACCAACAGGGCATTGCGCTCCTTGTGGGCCAGGCATCGGATTGCCCTCCTCTCCGACTACAACAAGCTCGAACCAAACGATGACCGCGTCGGGGAAGTCACAGAACTGGGTCTCAGGTACAACCTCCTGACCGCTTATACGTCCTTTGTAGCCATCGACACCCGGATCCGCCGCAAGGATGGTCAAGTAGTAACCGTCAAACAGCCGCTTCCCTTGCCTCAGGGGGTTTCAGATCTCGTCGTGGGGAACGGCTCGCCAGTGCGAAAAGCCGCTTCTCCTGCTGCCCCGTCGCCCACATGGTTCGGCGTAAAAGCTGAGATGACCAAGGAAGTGTGCGGTGAATATGAGAGCGGGAAACGACAAACTCTTGATTCGGCAGTTGCAGAACCGGTTCGTGAGACAATCCGCGTTGAATTGGGGAAGATCACGGTATCAAAGGGGCTCTCCAAGAAGGCCGTTACCCGGCTGATTAAAAGACATATCCCCGCATTCGAGACCTGCTTCAACCGCGTAACCAAGGCCAATCTCCACCTCAAAGGCACCGTTGTCTTGTCCCTCCATGTTACTTCAACAGGTGAGATCGACACGATCAAGGTCGTCAAGAATCAGCTCAAGGATGAGGCGCTTGTGCAGTGCATCGCTCAAAAGCTCAGGGCGATGCGAGTGCCCCATCGTAACGGTAACACGAGCGCAACGATCATTGTTACGCTCAAGGTCGGGTAATACTGTATCAGCAACCCACCCCAACGGGGGTGGGTTGCTGAAGGACTGGTTCAGGATGCTGATCTCATCCGATTAGATGCTGTCTTGCGAGGACAAGCAATGGGGAAGGACGGCGAAAAAAAGGTGGTAATGTATCTAATTACGGGTTGCAGCAGCATGAAGCAGTGCATTCTCGATAGCGAACGCTGCCGGGATACTCAGGGCGGTGAGCAAAGAGAGATCTTCCTTTCGAAATCCATAGGGCTGATTGATAGAGTCAACATAAACGACTCCCTTGACCTTTGACCTGCTGATCAAGGGAACACACATCACGGAGCGCACGTTCATGATTTCCATGCTCTCGGAGAGATTAGCCTTGTTTTCATGGAGCGTATCGAGCATCATAACGGCCTTGCGTTCTCGCATAACTCGATCCACTATGGTACGGCTATAGGTCCTGACGGAATCACCTTTGCTCTTTTTCAGTATGGGTATGAGCCCAGATATCTCCTTCGTCTCTTCATCAAAAAGGATGAACACGCCCCTGTCGACTCTTTGCAGAAGATCCAGGATATAATTCAGTATCGTCCCCAAAATCTCATGGAGATCCCTATTGATGTTTATGGATTGCATTAAGGCGCTGGATGCCTTGTGGATCAACTCCATGTTTTTTTGGGGAGTCATGGGCCTGTCTTGCAAAAACGCCCTGTCGCCTTCACTGGCTTTCCGGGAAAGACTGGTGGTATAGGCGGTGTCAAGCTTATCATCCGAGCAGGCTTTTCCAAGAGAAATAACCGCATTGCCGATGGCAATCGGAAGACCTTGCTCGACTTCGCACTCATAGCCCGGCCGTATCCTCTTACCGTTAACATAGGTTCCATTCTTACTCTTGAGATCCATAATGAAGTATTTATTGTCTCTCCGAACAATCTTCAGGTGCCTGCGGGAAACGGAACCGTCGTTTAGCTGAATGTCATTCTCAGCAGACCGCCCAATCTGAATGACATCGGCTTTGAGCTCCAGCGACTGGATGGCGCCTGCCCCTCTTCCGATATGAAGTTTTGGCATAGTCCGTAACCTCTTAAAAGGCCCGTAAAACCCGCTGGCCTGAATTTTTTTTACTATACCATAAAACCCATGCAAAGGCAATCGCGTCCCAGCGCGACAACCCCTAAAACCCCTTCTTACCCCTTTTGATTAAATCTCTCGGCCAAAAGACCGATCGCCACGGCAAAACCACTGCCACCATCCCGCACCCCACCATGAAACCTCTGAATACACGCTTCAAATATCGTCTCATCAACAATTGCTTGCCCTC
Source organism: Desulfatiglandales bacterium (assembly GCA_035527895.1). GTDB lineage: Bacteria > Desulfobacterota > DSM-4660 > Desulfatiglandales > B25-G16 > JADFWK01. The sequence continues at coordinate 44,200 of DATKZQ010000046.1, read as the reverse complement.
AGCTTGCCGTAATGCTAGCTTGGCCGGTATAGATTACGCCTGAGAGGGCATTTTTCCTTTTACAAGAGGCCTTCCTCGTTTAAAGGCACGATCATTCTCGCTTGGAAGGAAGGGGGTGAAAATGATGCGCATTGGATGGATTGGTACGGGAGTCATGGGAGCACCCATGGCTGCTCATTTGCAATCAGCCGGACATGACCTCCTGATCTTCAACCGGACGAGAGGAAAGGAGAAATCATTACTCGAAAAAGGGGCCACGTGGTGTGAATCCCCCGCAGAAGTGGCTGCCGAGTCTGAAATCATATTCACTATGGTCGGCCTTCCGGTCGATGTGCAGGAAGTGTATTTTGGGCAAAAGGGGATCCTTTCCGTAAAAGGTCCCTGCCGAATTGTGGTTGATATGACCACGAGTCTGCCAACCTTGGCGCAAACCATCGCCCGGGAAGCGGCAAAGCAGGGAATCCAGAGCCTCGACGCACCGGTTTCAGGTGGCGATATAGGCGCCAGAAATGCGACCCTCGCCATCATGGTCGGCGGCAACAAAGAGGCCTTTGATGCAGTCTATCCATTGTTTCAGCTGTTGGGACAAAACATCTCACATATGGGGGGTCCAGGTGCGGGCCAGCACACAAAGATGTGCAACCAGATACTCGTAGCAGGAACCATGATCGGGGTGAGCGAATCCCTGCTGTACGCCGACAAGGTCGGGGGCCTCGATCAAGATGCAGTGATCAACATCATAGGCAGCGGTGCAGCCTCGTGTTGGTCCATCAATAACCTTGGGCCACGCATCATCCGCGGCGACTATGATCCCGGCTTTTTCGTGGAGCATTTTATCAAGGATATGGGCATCGCCTTGCAGGAGGCCGCTGCTGTGGGCATCTCATTGCCGGGCCTGGCACTGGTCCACCAGCTCTACCTTGCAGTTAAGGCGCAGGGACACGGCCGCTCGGGGACACAGGCACTCATCCTTGCCTTGAAAACCCTCAACGGCGAGTGAGCATGAAACATCCGTGATGGTGCCCCACCTGTCGGATCAGGGGCCTATCCGGCCCCTGCCCAACGCCGCAACGATCGGAGTCAAGGCCCTATGAAAATCAAACTCTTTGCATTGGAGCGGTACTTTGCTGAATACGAATTCAGCGCTCCCTCCCTCCTCTCCTGTTCAGATTGTGAATCCTTTTCCCTGAGAGAACTCCTGGAGCTCGAGCCTGATGCACAAACGCAATTCCAGGGCCTCAGGCCCGGTCTCGTTAACGCTAAGGATCGAGCATCATTGTGTTACAGGCTCCTCTGGCTATGATATGCTCAACGGAACTGCCTCTCAATGGTGAGCCAAGTTCATAGCCCGGGTTCGAAGGATACTCATGATTCCCGTTACTGAAACCATAGCAATCGATGAAAGCGAGATCCAAGAGGAGTTCATCCGAGCATCCGGCCCGGGGGGACAGAATGTCAACAAGGTCTCAACTGCTGTTCAGCTCCGATTCGACGTCGGCAAATCGGCTAGCATTCCCGATGAGGTTCGGGAGCGTCTGTTTCGTCTGGCCGGCAAACGGATTACCGGAGACGGCGTCCTTATTATCGATGCTCGGCGGTTCCGCACCCAGGAACGGAATCGTCGCGATGCCCTGGATCGCCTCGTCTCGTTGATCCGGAGGGCTGCGGAGATACCGACGCCTCGCCGCAGAACGAGACCCACGCACGCCGCGAGGGTCCGCAGGCTTGAGACCAAACGGAAACGGGCGAAGAAAAAACGCCTTCGCCAGCCTGTTTCCCGTTCTGAGGACTAGGCATTTGCACAACACCGGCGAGGACGTGATGGGTTGGGCCTGATCTACGCAGCTTCGGGTTAAAAAATAATCGATTATTGCCTTAACTCCGCAAGAGAATGACGCGCATTTATTGAGTTTACTGTGGTAATCGTGAGGGATATGGATGTCTTTTTTTGCACTTCACCCTGTTGAATAGCTCTTTTCAATGACCCATGGAGCGATAATAAGCGATTGGTATCGTTCATATACCAAAGGAGGTCATGGCTGTTTTCGAAAGGCGATAGCTTAAAAAGAATTCCACCGCGTCTTGCATAGGTCACAGAGGTGGGGTTTACACCGTGGAAGCCCTGGGAGTCTCCGTCTGGTCCATCTAAACCCCACCTCTGTGGCCACCTCCCGTGAGGCCAGTAGATATCGCCTTGAGAAAATTGGCATGACCGGATAGCGGTCAGTATGTATACGTTCTCTAATCAAGGTACCATTAAGGAAACGCTTTTGAACCATACTAGGCTCTTATTCAACAGGACAGGGGCACGTGCTTTCAGCCTGCTCTTTCCCTTTATCCTGAGGCGGGTAAACCCGCCTCAGGCGGGGATGAGCGAGCATAACAGCATGGGCTTCTTCGGTGTCAAAAAAAGATGTCCATATCCCTTGTAATAGAGTAGTTGCGGAGTTAAAGCAATAATCGAAAAGAATAGTGCCGCTATATGAGCCTATTCCAGGCCAATCGAGCCGGGGCGAGATAGCGAATAAAGGAGGTTGTTGAAATGAAAGGAATACTCGTTAGGTGGTTTATTTTGACTGCCGCCATCATCGTTGCCTCATACCTGTTGGACGGCATCCAGGTAAGGGGTTTCTTTAGCGCATTCTTCGCGGCAGCTATCCTGGGGATCTTGAACGCCTTTTTCCGGCCCCTACTCATTATCTTGACGCTCCCCATCAATATCCTGACCCTCGGTCTTTTCACCTTTATCATTAATGCCCTGTTGCTCAAGATGGCATCGGGCGTTATTTCGGGATTTGAGGTGCGGGGTTTTTGGGCAGCAGTCTTTGGCTCCGTGATCATCAGCGTGGTAAGCTGGGCTCTGAATTCGTTTATTAGTTCGCAGGGAAAAATGGAATATATCGATTTGAAAAAGAAAGGTGACAGGTGGGAGTAGCACAAAGGCCTATATATCCATAAGGAAGGGTCCATTAAAACCCAGAACTTCCGGCGTACTGTTTCTTTTAAAAAACACCGATGCAACGAGTTAGGCTTTCAGTATGGTTTCAACTTTCGGCTAGTCCTTTGGTTATGTCGCTGGCCTGCAATAACGCCCGCTTCAAGTCATCGTGGATTGGCGCCTCCTGGGTTACCAAGAGGCGGGTGCCCACGTGGCAAAAGCCTCACGGCTTTCATACATGACCGAAGCCAACACACCCAACCCAGCATCTCCGTAATCCTCGTTTGAAACATCATTAATCTCCTCGCTCTTTCAGTTCTACAGCTCAGTCCCTTTGATACGTAGCACATGAAGAAATCATGTCAAGGATTAAACGTTACAAGAGGCCAGAGCGTGCCCGCCTCGTTCAGAGGACCCCAGCCCTGTACAAGCATGAGAATATGGTGTATAAGCCCGAGAGTATTGCGCGCAGCACGACATCAATGGCTGTCCGCGGTTTCTTGGTTTGACACGATTGTGGGGAGAATTTACGTGAGCAACAAAAACTCCACGCAATGCCGGAGCGAATCCGACCTGTCTGATTTCTTTGAACCCAGGGGCATTGCCATCATCGGATCATTTAGGGAGGGGTTCTTTGGTGGGCATGTCGTTGTTAAATCCCTATTGAAGGCCGGCTACTCCGGCCGAATCTATCCCATCAATCCCGCATATACGGATACCCACGGCCTGACGGTCTACCCTTCTATTACAGCAGTTCAGGAGAAGATAGACCTGGCTATCATTATGATCAATGCTCAAGGGGTTCCCTCTATCATCAGTGACTGTGGCGATAAGGGCATCAGGGCAGTCATTCTAGTTTCGGATGGTTTTGCTGAGAGAAACAAGGAGGGCGCCCGTCTGCAGAACGAGATAGTGACGCTCGCTCGGCAGTGGGGAATTCGCATAATAGGCCCGAATACTGCCGGTATCGTTAATACCAGCAATGGTCTCAATCCCTGCCCTTACGATGCCGGATACTATAAGCTACGGCAGGGTTCGGTCGCAATTTGCTCACAGACGGGAATGACCAACCCGCAGGCCTTTCCTTATCCTCATCTGCACCTGGGAATCAGCAAGATCTGTGATTTCGGTAACAAGTGCGATGTAAACGAATGCGATGTACTTGAATACCTGGAGAGAGACCCTAGAACGAACGTCATCAGCATGTACCTTGAAGGTATTTCGCACAGCCAAAGGTTCTTGTCAATATCGAGAAAGGTGGCCCCCAAGAAACCCATCTTGGTCTTGAAATCAGGGAGAACGCCGGAAGGTGCACGAGCATCAGCATCACACACCGGGGCCATTGCAGTGGACGATCGCTTATTTGAAGCCGTTTGCAGGCAAGCTGGTATCATACGGCTTGAATCCTTCGAAGAGGTTTTCGAAATACCTAAGATTTTCGCCACACAGCCTCTACCAAAGGGAAACCGCCTAGGTATCATAACCTATACCGGAGCGATCGGTGTACTGGCTGCCGATGAGGGGGCTCACTATGGCTTGGCCCCTCCGAATCTGACCGCCGAGACGGCCGATTTACTCAATGGAATCTTCCCAGGATTGGGGATAGCGCCAGTAGATATCGGTCCTATGTCAGTGGTCGTCAAGGACCTACGTGCCTTGTACCCACAAATCCTTGAGGCAGTCATATCAGATGAGAATGTGGACGCCCTTCTAAACGTCATGTGGGCTGATCCCAGCGGTTTGACGAAAGAGATGTGCCTTGAAGCCTATGGGAGAATTAAAAGCCCCTATACGAAACCAGTGGCGACATGGGTTTATGGACCTGAAACGCGTAAGGTTGCCGACCTGGCCGAGGCTTTGGCAGATTTGGGCTTCCCCGTATTTAGCGACCTCAAGACATCGATTAAAGCACTTGGTTTGGCATACAAATACGCTCAGATCAAGAAAGGAAGGCTTTTATGAAATGCTAAGTGCTTCGATTCGCAAATACCATAACGTACTTTCATCACTATAATCTCTGCAATTGCTCACTCAGCACTTAGTCCCGAGTAAATATATACATTATCGAATTTATGAATCGAGGGACTAGGCCTTGCTTTTTCTCCTTGATGGCCCTTGCAATAATGTTACAATAAATCTGTATAAGGATGTTGTTCGGCAAACGACCCGGCGAATTAGCCCCACTGGATTAGTTACACTACACGGGAATTACCATTTGTGCGATGAGCTCAACAGTGAATCGTGAGGAGACAGTAATGGATATCGAACAGATGAAAGTCGGATTCATGGATGTATTTTGCTACCTCGTATCATGCCAGCGAACAAAAGAGGCCCTCGTTATCGACCCGGCAGGCGATGAGGATCGGGTCGTTGACAGGATCAACCAGAAGGGCCTCCATTTGAAGTATATCGTCAACACCCACGGACACGGTGATCACATCTGTGGCAACGCACGGGTGAAGGAGCTTACGGGAGCAGAGATCGTCATGCACGAGCTGGATGATCAAATGTCTAATTCTCCCCAGGGCCAGATGATGGCCCGCCAATGGGGTTTTACCCCATCACCGCCTACCGACATCACTGTCAAGGATGGTGATCAAATTGTGGTAGGAGACGTTGCTCTTCAGGTCATCCACACCCCGGGCCACAGCCCCGGGGGCATATGTCTTCTTGGGGACGGCAACCTTTTTTCAGGGGATACCCTGTTTGTCGGCGGTATTGGCCGCACCGATCTGCCGGGCGCCTCCATGAGCCAGTTCATGAATGCCATAAGGGAAAGACTGCTCACCCTTCCCGGGGAAACCATTGTCTGGCCGGGGCACGACTACGGGATGAGGCCCTCCTCTACTATCGATGATGAGAGGAGAACAAATCCCTGGCTGTCCTGAAAGCTCTCGGGCTTCGATTAAGCTTCGAGCTCGGCATAGAGGGAAGCAATGCTGAATGTCCTGATTATCATCCTGGCCGCAATCTTCCTTTTTGGGGTGCTCTTTTTCGAAAAGAGGGAAAATCGAAGGGGACTGCTGCCCGCGAAAACGGTCCTTTCTCTGCTTTTCATCCTTGCAGTCCTGGTCCAGCCCCACCCCATCCCTTCCTATTTCTACCTGCTCCTGGCGGGATTGATAGTGTGCATGGGCGGAGACGTCTTTCTGGCCTTGCCTCAGGGGAAGATGTTCCTGTTTGGTCTGGTTTCCTTCCTGCTCGGACATCTTTGCTATATCCTGGCGTTTTTCTCCGTCGCCGGGACCAGCACATGGACTTGGATAGGGCTGCTAACGGTCTTGGTCATGAGCGCCTGGATATACGCCTGGCTCAGGCCCCATCTCGGATCGATGAACATTCCGGTTCTGGTCTATGTCATCATCATCAGCATCATGGTTTCCGGGGCATGGACCGTTCTTGGAGATCTCGATCTGACCCGATCGGGACGGATCATGGTTTTCATCGGCGCCCTGAGCTTCTACTTCTCCGACGTGTTCGTGGCCAGAGATCGCTTCATCGGGCAGCAATTTCTTAACCGTCTGCTCGGTCTTCCCCTCTACTATGCGGGGCAATTCCTTCTGGCCTTTTCAGTCGGGCTTCTGGGTTAACCGAACCGGGGCTCCGCTTTTTTATCAAATCGCAAGAGAGAGGCCTAAAATGGGTACCGTTATTCAAGGAAATCCATGGGTCTGGGTAGTGGTGCTTGATCCTGGAAAAAATGAGCAGTTTCTTGGTCAGCATGACCCCGAAGAGGACATATCATTCATACCCGCCTTTCTTGATAAGGAAGGAGCATTGCAGGCCCTTAATCGCCTGGCCCTGGAACAAGGGCACCGATACGAGGTTCAGGCCATCCAATATGAAGAGCTGGCCCGTAGTTCAGCCGGGCATGGATTTATGCTCTTTATCTTAAATGCTAAAGGTGAGATACTTGAAAAGATAAAGCCGTGAGAGGTTTATTGAAAAAGAGAATTTCGAAATCGTCTCAGAGGAGGTTAGGATGAAAATGACTGTGGCCTTGATCGTTCTGGGCATCATTTTTGGTATCACCGGATCAATTGCCGTACGGAGATTCTTCAGGAGAAAACAGGAGTACCACATCTATTCGTTTCTTGAAAACATGAAATCCGTGGGTGAATTGGTGGTTTTCAAGGCATTCACCAAGGAGATCGTGACGACTGCTGATCACTGGCTCGGCAAGGCAGGGAAAAGGTACCTCACATGGCTCATGTCCGAGATGAAAATGGCCATGATTTTTCAGTTTGAAATAAATTTCTGGTACGACCTCAGAAGCCCTGACTTTAAGATTCAAGAAACGGCAGAAGACAGGTTCGTCATAACGATGCCTCAATGTCTGTATAATATCGCTATAAAGGATATCAGCTTTTACGATGAGCAGAGTGCCAAGCTCCTGGACTGGCTCCTGCCCCCTCTTGTGGGAAAGGCCTTCTCGAAGAACTTCAGCGAAGAGGACAAGAACAAGTTAAAGGATGAGGCCAAGATGCAGGCCGCTTCTATGGCAGACGAGCTCATCAAACGTTTAAGCTCGGAGATCGAGAAATCCGCGAGGCAGACAATGGAGATGTTGTCAAAAAGCTTCGGAGCGAAATCAGCTGTCATAGACTTTAGCAAGTCTCAGTTGCTGGAGAAAGGCATATCCGATGCCTCAGGTCAGGTGGTAGCGCAGGAGGCTACCATTCATTAGCGCTTGTCCTTCCAAGCACATCCGCCTTTTCATCTGTTGACTACCCAATCCGACCTGCCTATACTGGACATAGTAGGTCAGCGCAGGCCCAAGCAATGAACCGTAATCAAGGGAGGACAGGCATGAAACGAGCAGTAGCGACCATTTTAGCCGCAGTGTTAACCGTGTTGCTTTTAGGTATAACCGCCCATGCAGCAAAGCTCTCCGAAAAAAGATCATTCCCCGATGTTCCTCGTATAACGAAAGAGGAACTCATGGAGAAGCTCGCAGATCCAAAGGTCGTCATCCTGGATGTTCGCCCTGAGCAGCAGTGGAAGGGCACCAAACTCAAGATCGTTGGCGCAATCCATGAGGACCCGATGGATATTGAATCGTGGGCCGGCAAATATCCCAAAGACAAGACCATTGTCTTGTACTGAGCGTGACCCACGGAATCGACCAGTGCCCGGGCGGCACGGAAACTCAAAGAAATGGGGTTTGAAAAGGTCTACTGCCTTGAGGGCGGCTACAGGGAATGGGTTAAAGCGAACTGCCCCGTCCAGGACAAGGAGACTCAAGAGCAAGATTGTGCTACATGCCATACCTTGGTCACGCCCAACATCGCCTCAGACTGGAAGTTGAGCACTCACAGCAAGAATGAGGTGACCTGTAACGTATGCCATGGCGATCAACATGTGTCGGCCAGGGACGTCGAAAAGGTGCTCATTCCCACTGCAGACACTTGCAAGCAATGCCATGAAATCCAGGGACAGCAGTTCAAGGCGGGAAAACATGCTTTAGCATGGGCAGCCATGAAAGCCATGCCCACTGCCCACTGGCAACCCATGGCATTGCTGGAAGGCATGAAAGGCTGCGGAGGTTGTCATAAGATCGGTGTCAAGACCGAGGCAGAGATTAAGGAGCTAAAGAAACAAGGAGCGGGCTTCGGGCTTGCCTCCTGCGATGTATGTCACACGCGACACCTGTTTTCGGTCAAGGAAGCCAGACAACCGCAGGCCTGCCAGACCTGTCACATGGGATTCGATCACCCCCAGTGGGAGATGTATTCGGCCTCCAAGCACGGTGTACGGTTTCTGTTGAAGCAGAACGGGGTCCTGCCCGAAACCGCTGCCGCACCAACCTGTCAGACCTGTCACATGCAAGAGGGCAATCACGAAGTACGGGCAGCATGGGGATTCTTGGCGGTTCGACTGCCCATGCCCGAGGACAAAATGTGGGCCTCCGCCCGAACCACCATATTGAAAGCGCTTGCCGTGCTGGATCCCGATGGAAAACCCACTGACAGGCTCGGGGTCATCAAGGCGGCAGATGTGGCGCGCCTGAACCAGGCCGATTGGCAAAAGGAGCGGGCCACGATGGTGAAGACCTGCATCCGGTGTCATTCCATCAATTTTGCAAAGGGCGAGCTGGAAAAGGGCGATCGGATGATCCGGGAAGCCGACCTGCTCATGGCTGAGGCAATACAGATCGTTGCCGAATTATACCAGGAAGAGATACTCAAGAAACCCCAGAACTACGCTTATCCATTTCCCGACCTGCTCACGTTCCACGACGCGCCCACCCCAATAGAACAGAGGCTTTTCCTCATGTTCATGGAGCACCGCATGAGGACCTTTCAGGGAACATTTCACAATAACCCGGACTACGCATTGTGGTACGGCTGGAGCGCAATGCGTCAGGATTTGACCGAGATTAAGGCATTGGCCGAGGAACTACGAAGAACCAGCAGATAACGGTTGGCAGGTGGAGACCGATATTTGAAGCGGGGAAAAAGGGAAATCTGACGATCGCACTTCATTATGATCGATTGCGAACTGATCGCTGAAAATTCACGTTCACACGTGCGGGCAGGAATTGCATGAACGAGCAGGCTTCGGTCAACAACCCTCGATACTTCGATATCGGCGCCGGCTTAGAGGCTATTTTCAACCCTTCATCGGTCGCAGTTATCGGCGCCTCTTCCACCTTCGGGAAATGGGGACAGCTTATCCTCACCAACATCGTCGCCGGCAATTTCCAGGGAAGGATATATCCCGTTAACCCCAAAGAGAAGGTCATGTGCGGCCTCCCTGCCTTCAGCCGTATCTCGGATATTCCGGATCCCGTGGACGTGGCGTTCGTGACCACGCCGGCGCAGACGCTCCCGGCGATCCTCGAAGCCTGCGGCGATCATGGAGTGAAAGGTGTGGTGGTAATCACCTCCGGTTTCGGCGAGACGGATGAGGCCGGCCGCCATCTCGAGAACCGCATCGTTTCGATCTGCAGGCAAAACGATTTGACCCTTGTCGGCCCCAATACCATGGGGATCGTTTGCCCTTATGTTAACTTATTTGCCACCGGAAGTCACACCAGGCCCAGGAAGGGATCTGTGGCCTTTGTCTCCCAATCGGGTAACCTCGGTCTCCAGCTCATCCATTGGGCGGAGCAACAGGGGATAGGTGTTTCTCTGTTCGTTGGATCCGGAAATGAGGCCATGGTTACCTGTGCCGACTACCTGGAGTACCTGGAACAGGATCCCCATACCGGCATTATCGTGCTGTACCTCGAGAGTGTGGGTGAAGGCAGGCGGTATCTTGAAACTGCAAGCCGCATAAACCGCAGCAAGCCGGTCATCGTCTTGAAAGGCGGGCGGACATGATCAAGGCCCATGGGACATTCGACGACATCTACCGGGGCTACTACAGCGACGAGCAGGTCTTTGACCGATTTGACCTGAAGAAATTCCACCAGCGGATCAAGACGAGGCTGCTCACATACCAACCCATCATCAAAGAAGCTGCAACAATGCATGGCTTCGATTGGAGGTTGATTGCGGCGGTCATATATCAGGAGTCGCACTTTAATCCGAGGGCAAAAAGTCACCGCGGCGTGAGGGGGTTAATGCAGCTCACCCGTTTCCTTTTCTCGCTCTGAACCATGGGCCTCACAAGCCACAGACGGTGTCCCTCTTTCTTAATCACGGGCAAAAAGATGGAGTATCCATCCAGCCACGGCATAGAGTAAGAGACTGGCAATCATGAGTGTGCGAAAGCCGAGCCACACACTCAGCATGCTCCCTAAAACAGGGGCAATGACGGAGGCAACCCCGTTTACCCCCCACACCCACGGTATATAGTGGCTCTGCCTGTCTGAGACCTTCTGAAGCCCCATGGGAAAGGGCATACCCATAAAAAGGCCCAAAGGCGCCAACAAAGAGACCACGAGCAAACACTTAAGGAAAAGGGGGTAAGCAAGAAAAGTCCTGAACAACCCGTCGATGCACGTGATGGAGAACAGCAAGAAGAGGAGTATAACTCCAAATGGTAGCCAGCGCCAGCTCTCACCCAATCGGGAACTCAAGAGGCTGCCTATGCCGGAGAACAACAGAAGAGCAAACAACACCAGGGCGAGGGCAGTGATCGGATGGATCAGTACCAGGATGGTCTTTTGGATCAAACCCATCTCCACGAACATGAACGCCAGTCCGATCAGGAAAAAGTAGACAAAGGTCTTTCCCTTCCCCAGAGGAGCTGGCCTCGCCCCGCCTCTCAAGAAGAGTAGGGGCAGAAATATGAAGAGGGGGGCTAGAACCAGGGCCTGCAGCAAGGTACCCCACAATATCACCGATCCCCACTCAAGGAAGGGGATCCATTCCTTACCCATGGTTTTGAGAAGATACGGCAGTGCTGACAGCCTGAGGAAGTGAAAAAAGTAGGGTTTATCGTCAGTTGGTGGTCTTATATTGAATAGGTAATTCTCATACAATTCCCGACACGTATCCCTTTGCAACAAGCTCATAGCACTTTCATAATATATGGGCGCATCCAACACGCTGTAGCGGTTGACCTCCTCTATCCGAATCCCGGAATAATAGACGAGATCAAAGCCCCTTTTCCTGCAGAAGTCCTTGATTCGCGCGATGTCCGTAGCACTGAATTCCCCCTTCTTCATAAGCACGGTCCCCGTTGCCCAGCTCCGAATGGCAACCAATGATTGAGAGACACTTCCTGGCCCGGCCCCTCGTATGGTCTCCGCTGCGAGGCTTAAAAGCTTCAGAAACGTCCGAGGAGGAGTGCTGAGCCATGCAGATGCACTCAGGATGCCCTGCGGCTTGAGGTGGTCGAAGTAATCTCGGAACGCCTCTAAGGTATAACTGTAATTCTCTCCAGCAGCATAGATACCTCCTCCGACCCCGCCCCAGCTGCCAATCAGGTTCAATTGGATAAGATCAAATCTCCCGTGGTCCTTGGCCATGAACTCCCTGGGAGATGCCACCTCAATATCAACATGAGGGTGGCTGTCGTAGATGCCCTGGGTAAAGGATTTCAGGGGACCCCTCAGAAGACGGACGACTGAAGGATGAGACTCAACACCTTGTATGTGACCGGCGGAGTGGTACAAAGCAGCCAGAATCTGACTTCCCCCTGCTGAACTGAGTACCAGTACATCTTGGGGGGAGATTACATGATAGGCAAGCGCAAACGTGCCGTAGTCAAGATACGCCAGGGCGTCCCTGTTGCCTTCAAAATTGGTGACAGCGCCGTATGTATTCCCGTCAACGAAAAGCTCCTTTTGAGGAGGAAGGCTCCGGTCATACAAAAGACTCAACCCCGGTGCGAACCTGAGCGAGGGAGCGGCCACTACCTGTACCAGTCCGAGAGGCGAATATTCCTCGTATTCGACCTGCGCCCCCGGCAGTTGCAGGCCCTTACTGATATCTTTAAATTGAGAGATCTTTAACTCTATTCCTCCCTGTATTAGATAGGCGGAAAGGGGTAAAACGCCTATCATGCTCACCATGAGAAAACGCTTCGTCCTCGCCATCCTTTGTAAGGAGAAAAAGAAACCCAACAACGCAAAAAGGCTTGGGGATAGAAGCAAGAGTTTGGGAGGCAACAAAAAGAAGGAAATCATTGCTATTGCCACTCCCACACCTGAGCCCAGCAAGTTAAAGCAATAGACCCGGCCTATTTGTTCCCTGAAATGCATGAAGTGTAAGCCGATGAAACATCCTGCCAAGAAGAAGGGGATAAAAAAGGATACATAGTAACCTGTAAGATAGAGATATTGCTGCTTGTGCCAGGCCAACTGGAAGGGCGAGAAGGGGATCTTTTGTGCTACAGAAAAGCTTGCTATCGTAGCCAGGAAAAGCAAGAAAGAGGTAAGCGGAAAAATAAGGGCGTTCTGCCGCTCAGCAGGGTGCCACCTGGTTCTGGTCTGGATAACAGCCAATAGGGTCCCGCTCGCAGCAAATCCCAGGAGCGCTATACTGATAACCATATATGCAAAGTGATACCATTGGACGATACTAAAAAGCCGCATGAGAACGAGTTCAAAGGCCAGGGAACTTGAAGAGATACAGAGGAGAGCAAGAAAGGGAAACAAGGTAGTTCAGCTCCCTTCTTTTTGTTCTCTATCCTGCGGGCAAACCCTACTAAACCGCAGTGCCCTCAAGATACTCGCAGGAAGGAGTAGCGTTCTGATCATTGTTGAAGGACATGGGATGCAACGTCTTTCCATCATTTCCATGTGCGACGGAAGGGCACAAATCTAACCGGCAAGATGTTTCGAGTCTTTACCTCGCCGTCCTCCGATTTTTCTACTAGCATCAGGTTTTGCACGCTGAAGGGGTGACCTACCGGGATGGCCATCTTCCCTCCCTTCTTAAGCTGCTGAATCAGGGGTGGGGGTATGTGATCGGCTGCTGCCGTTACAACAATACAGTCAAAAGGGGCGTGGTCTTCCCATCCATAGTAGCCGTCTGCCACTTTTACGGTGATGTTCTCATACCCCAGCTCCTTCAGGCGCCTTTCTGCAGCCCTTCCGAGGGGAGGAATAATCTCAATGGTGAAGACATCTTTTACTATCTCACTCAGTACTGCTGCCTGATAACCGGAACCGGTCCCTACCTCCAAGGCAATATCGTCTTGTCCCGGCTTAAGCAACTCGGTCATGAATGCCACAATATACGGCTGCGAGATGGTCTGGCCATACCCGATAGGCAGGGGAAAGTCTCCATAGGCAGAACCTTTACTCCCTTCTGGAACGAACAGATGACGGGGAACCTGGCGCATTGCCCTCAAGACCCCTTCATCCTTGATACCCCTTGCTACGATCTGCATGGCAACCATATCGTATCTGCGCTTCTCGTATCCCTCCTTGGGCACTTTGGAGGAAAAGCCATGCGTCAAGCCACAAAATGACAGGGGGATGATAAAGAAAAGGAGAAAGACGCTTAACATCCGGCAGATGCCTGTGTTTGGTGGCTGCACGTGATACGGCGCCCGCACGGTATAGACTGTTGTATTACCCATACCCACTCCGGATAGAAGCTGGCACTCTTATGCATCATAGACGATAATAAACTATTTCGCAACTCTATCTCTGGCGTGCACAGGGTCCCGTCATTCTGAGAGATAACCGGTTGAATGAGCATGATATTTTCTATAGGGCATTTTTTCAACAACTCGAAACTCGAAGCGCCCCGCGTTAAAAATAAAGCGATACTCTTTTGCCCATACGCTTCTCTCGTGCTACGGCACTTTTGCCGTATTTTCTGCATGATATTTGCATCTTGTTTTTCGGGGATTTGTTTAGTAAATTATAGGTCTATTGAACCGTCTGGAGGGGCATACACCCTTTTCGGTCATTACGGGTACCATAAGCCTCTTCGGTCTGTTCTTTCGATCTACAAAAACACCGCGCCGGAACGTGAGCTATGAACACGGATTCGTTTAAGAAGGCAGGAAGATCAGAAAAGAAAATGTACGGGCCACGGAAGATCCTGGTGTGTGGCTATCCAGCACCGGAGCAGTCGACTCTGCTCTATCTCTTAGAGGAAAACGGTTTCAGTGATTTACCGGTGGTCTTTGTTTCGAACAGCGACAGCGGAAAAACCCTTAAAGAACTTATAGGGTCACCTCATAGCTCAGGCCTGGGAGAGGATTCCGAAATGAACAGGGCAGTCATTATGTCCGGCCTCGCTCAAAAGGAGCTCTACAAGCTCATCGCGGTTTACCGTCTTTCTGAATTGCCCTCTCAACTTTGGGCAAGCGTAACTCCCGTTTCGGAAATGTGGTCAGTTGCACAGTTACTGAGTGAATCCGCAGCCGAAACAGAGGCAACCAAGAAACAAGGAGAGGATGTGAACAAGTACGTTCACAGATAAGCAGGTTCTGCAATAGACTTCAAGATATCGAAGAAAAGGTACCCTCAAAATCCGTTGGCAGCTTCGTAAGAGATCTCGCCCCTTGACCAAGAAGAGCACAGCCATCCTTAGGGATATACGCGTTATCGGTCTCGGACAGGCCTGCCTTGATTTCCTGGGACGGCTCACCGTCTATCCTGAAGAAGACGGCAAATGCGAGCTTCTAGACCTGCATATCCAGTGCGGCGGGCCGGCCTCCACCGCCCTGGTCACCCTATCTCGCCTGGGTATACCAACGTCATTTCTCGGTTCCATATCAGACGATCAATTCGGCATTGAAATCATTAAAGGGCTCGAGGAAGAGAAGATCGACCACACCTTTTTGAAGATTACCCCCGGATATACCTCCCAGTTTGCCTTCATTGCCACAACCGAAGCGGCCGGGAACAGGACTGTGTTCTGGCACCGCGGAACCGTACCCCACCTGAGGTCCGCCGACGTTGACCTGAGCCCTTTTTCAGAGGCCAGAATCCTCCACCTGGATGGCCTCATGATCGAAGCATCCATCGAAGCAGCGCGACAGGCCAGAGAGAAAGGGCTTATCGCAGTCATGGACGCCGGGACCATGAGGGACGGCTCGCTGGAATTACTGTCTCTGGTGGATATCCTGATTGCTTCAGAGGGTTTCGCACAGCCCCTTGTGGGAAAAGATGCGCCTGTTGGGGAGGCCCTGGAGGCACTTCATCGACTGGGACCCAAAGAGGTGGTTATAACCCGCGGCTCAAAAGGGAGTGTAGGCCTGAGAGATCAGCAGGTAATCGTTCAAAAAGCCTTTCCCGTAGACGTAGTTGATACCACAGGAGCCGGTGATGTATATCACGGTGCGTACATATTCGGACTGCTTCAGGGGTGGGATATGGCACAGTGCATGCGTTTCGCCTCTGCAGCTGCAGCCCTCAAGTGCAAGGAAGTGGGCGCGCGGAGGGGTATTCTCGGGCTTGAGGAGATAGGAAAGCTCCTGAGCGGGCAGCAATAAATGTGCTGACGAGGCCTTTACAATTGTCGTTTTCGAATTATCTTATAATTAAAGTGATGAATGAAAAACCCGGTTAAACACCTAACAATTGCTATAGAAAGAAATCGTTGAAATAAACGTAATGCAGCACGACTCTAACACAAATATGCTAAACCGGCTGGTATTTACAGCTTTGAACGGTTAAACTTAACTATCAGTGAGTTCGTTGCAGCATGCGAGAGGCTTCTCGGGTGTTCGTGTATCTCTTGGAGATGGTATCGGCACCACGGGAAGCCGATTTAAGAGAGGTGGAACGTTGGAGAGGCAATTATCAGCTTAACCACAGGTCTTCCAATTGGAAATTTGTTGCGGATAAACCATAACAAGACCCGCAGGTCATCTCAGATCTGCGGGTCTTTTGCAGTCTCAAACCTGTGATCTTCTCAGCGCAGCCCCGATCTGATTTCTCCCATAACTTGCCGTCCGTCATGCGTCCCGCTGTGATCCTTTAGTCCATACGTTTCCCATTTTCGATTATTGCCTTAGCTCCGCAGCATAATGAGGAACATTTATTCTGTTTGACTTGGCAATAGTATCCTTCAACGTCTTCAAGACGATAGGACCAGCCGGTGCGGGCCGGATAGATCTCCAGTGTCTTCAAAAAGTATTTCTCTCCCATCGTACCTATCTGCTATAGTACGCAAAAATCCGCAGTACGGGTTCAGCAGATCGAGGACCGGAACCAGCAGTACCGCTTTGCGTGCACAGAAGGCACCGTATGAGACTATCCGTTCCGTAAAATCGCCTCGCAGGCATTACGGGGGGCCGGATACCCCTTAGAATGTTCACGGATAGCAATGCCTTCAGGAGCCTGTTTTCTGATTCGTTTTGAAACATGTCAACTATGAGGAGATCTGGACAGGCATGAGCGTTAGAGGTTGCAGGGAACTCCAAAAAGAGGTCATAGAGGCAAATCTCTGTACTTACTGCGGTGCATGTGCAGGCAGCTGTCCTTACCTCGTCTCTTACAGGGGCAGGATTGTGACACTGGATACGTGCACTATTCCCGAGGGCCAGTGCCACAAATACTGCCCTCGGACCGAGACGGATTTGGGTGCCATCAGCAGACACCTGTTCGGTGAAGACTACGGTGATGATTCGCTGGGCCCAGTCAAGGATGTGCTGATTGCACGAGCGACAGACGAAACGGTGAGGGAAAAGACCCAGTACGGGGGGACCGTGACTGCCCTCCTGACGTTGGCACTGGCAGAGGGGTTTATCGATGGCGCAATCCTAACCAAAATGCTTGATGACATGATTCCTCACGCCTTCATGGCTCGAACCAAGGCTGAGATACTCCAGGGAGCCCGATCCAGCTTTATGGCCTGTCCGGTCTTGGAGACCCTCAACCACGTCCCTCGAGATGGCGCGGACAGGCTTGGAATAGTAGCAACGCCGTGTCAGGTGCTGTCCCTGGCAAAAATGAAGAAGGATCCGCCGCAGAACAGGGTACCGATCGCACGCGTTAACCTCATCATCGGCCTGTTTTGCACCTGGGCACTGTCTCCTGACCCATTCCATGACTTCCTGAAGGAGAACTGTGACCTATCACAGGTGGTCGGGTTCGATATACCTCCTCCGCCTGCAAACCAATTCAACGTTTACACAAGAGCGGGTACCCTTACCTTTCCACTGGAACACGTAAGGGAATTCATCATGCCCACGTGCCATCTCTGCATGGATATGACAGCTGAATTCGCAGATATCTCCGTAGGCGCAGCAGAGGGAATCGAGGGATGGAATACGGTTCTCGTGCGAACGCCCATCGCCGCCGAATTACTGGAACTTTCGAAGACAAGAGGAGTGATCGAGACCCGGTCGTTGCCGGATGTGAATCTCAGTCATTTGAAAACAGCGGCCCTCAACAAAAAGAGAACCGCGTTGAACAACATTCTCGAAAAAACCGGCGACAAAGGCGATCTCCTTTACGTGCATGGTGTTTCCCGGTCTCTCTGCAATAAACTCTTGAAAAGCGGGTAGACCGTATTTCCCGATGTGATTATTGATCGAACTCCGAAAGTACTTTGCTACCACGTCAAGCAGATTAGATTCTTATCATTATAGTGCCGAGTTAGAGTAGTAATCGATTTCTGAGCACGACGGCAAGGAGCCTCACCAATGACAAGTATTGCTTTGAATAAGCCCGGAGCTACTCTGCTTTTGATGGGCAACGAAGCTGTGGCCCGAGGTGCCATTGAAGCCGGCATAGGCGTTGCGGCAGCCTATCCCGGCAGCCCATCATCTGAGGTCCTCCCCGCAATAGCGAGTGCGGCGCAGGAATTAAACATCCACGTCGAATGGTCGGTAAATGAGAAAGTAGCGACCGAAGTCGCCGCCGCCGCATCATTTGCCGGGATCCGTTCCCTGGTGATTATGAAACAGAACGGGGCCAATGTGGCCACCGACTTCATAGTAAATCTCAATATGACCGGGATCGGTGAAGCCGGCATGGTGGTTTTTGTCTCCGACGACCCCGGTGGCACGACCAGCACCAACGAACAGGACTCACGTGCCATAGCCAAATGGCTCGATAACCCGCTCTTGGAACCGAGCAGCGCCCAGGAGGCCAAGGACATGGTCATGTGGGCTTACGAGATCTCCGAGGCGGTAAACCTGCTAACCTTTGTGCGGGGCGTAACCCGTATCTCTTACACCAAAAGTAACGTGGTGTTAGGTGGGCTTCCCGAGAAGATGAAAACAAAGGCCTACTTTCCCGAACTCTGGGATATGCATAATCCCAGAAAGAGCTCGTTTACCGCCGGTCCTTCTCCGGTTGCACATAAGCTGCTCCATGAAAAACTGGGAGAGGTGCGAGCGCTTTTCGAGACTTCATCCTTTAACTACTATGCGGGGCCGGAGAATCCGGAGTTGTTGCTCATAACCAGCGGCGCCTGCACCTCTTATTGTACCGAGGCCGTGGATGAGCTGAACGTTGGTGAAAGCGTTGGCGTCTTGAAGCTGGGGACCACCTGGCCTCTTCCGGAGCAGCTGGTGGCAAAGCACCTGGGTATGACCAAGCGGGTCTTATTCGTTGAGGAGACGGATCCCTTTCTTGAGCAAAGCGTAATGGAATTGGCAGCCGGCTTGCTCCCCACTACCTGTGATCTTGCTTTTTACGGTGCCCGGTCGGGACATATAACCCCGTATCACGAGCAGAGCACAAACCGGGTAATACATGCCCTCACCGATATTGTGAAGACCGGCCCGTATCATCCTCGAGACCTCACGTACGCAACAGAGGTCAGGGATGCCGCCACAATCGTACCCCTTCGGCCCATTAACCTGTGCGCCGGCTGCCCGCATCGCGCCACGTTCTGGGCCGTAAAGAATGCACTTCAGCTGGACGGGCGGGGCGGTTTTGTGTGCGGTGATATCGGTTGCTATTCACTGGGGTTCGCCGGTCCTGGTTTTTTCCAGGCAAGAACGATGCACGCCATGGGATCCGGGGTGGGTGTGGCCAACGGCCTGGGTAACCTGGAAGACTTCGGCTTTGATCAACCGGTGCTGGCCATGGCCGGTGATTCAACCTTTTTCCATGCCGCCTTGCCGGCCCTTGTAAACGGTGTTTACAACAAGTCTAGCTTTGTCCTTCTCATCCTGGATAACAGCGCAACAGCCATGACCGGCTTTCAGCCTCACCCCGGTACCGGAGAGCTCGCTACCGGTGATCCTGCTCCTGTTGTGGACATTGAGGCGATCTGTCGGGCGATCGGAGCACGCGTTGAGGTCTGTGATCCCTTTGATCTGGAGCATACGACCCACACCCTGCTGAGGATGATGGATGACGGCACCGGTGTCCGGGTGATAATAATGCGGCACATGTGCCAGCTGTTAAAGGCCAAAAGAGGGATCCCGAGAAGGTACAAAATGCACGTGGATACCACAAAATGCCTGTGGGATTCCTGCGGCTGCGACAGGCTTTGCAACAGAATCTTGGGATGCCCCGGGCTCATGTGGAATAAGGAAACCGGCAAGGCCGACATAGACGAGGCGCTCTGCGTTGGATGCGGCCTCTGTACCGATATATGTCCCGCACATGCGATTGTACGTGAAGAGGTGACCCGATGAGCTCCGAGGCATTGCACAAGGAACCCCTGAACCTCATCATAGCCGGTGTTGGAGGGCAGGGTAACGTTTTACTGTCGGCATGTATTGGGACTGCGTTGCTTAATGAGGGTTTTATGGTGAGCGTAGCCGACACCTTCGGTGTCAGTCAACGAGGCGGATCTGTGGCAAGCCACATAAAGATCTCAAAGAAAACCTTGTACAGTTCCGTAACCCTCGAGGGAAAAGCCGACATAATCCTCGGCATGGAACCGGTGGAAACTCTTCGAACCTTGGGTGAATTCGGCAATCCTCAGGTGGTTGTCATCGTAAATCCCAGACCCATCTACCCTTCAGGCGGTGCAGCTTATCCCGACCTGGAGGAGCTGAAGCACGTAATTATCCGGTTCTCATCACGGGCCACGTTTATCAATGCCACTGAAGAGGCATTGAACATGGGAGATCATCTCTATGCCAACATACTATTGCTCGGGTCTCTCGTTGGATCAGGACTGCTGCCGATTGGCAGGGAGAGCATGATCCCCGTACTCGAGGAACGGTTCCCCGGAAAGCTCCGGAAGCCAAATATAAAGGCCTTTAACCGGGGTCTGGAACTGGGCTCGAAGTCCTTCCGCTAATCAAACACGTATGAGGAATTGGATCGCGTTTTTTCCTTTTCCTGCCCTCCGATCCCGCCTGTTTGCACAACAAGCGTTGAGCACAGCCGCTCTCAGCTCACTTAGCCTTTTTCTTCTTTTTGAGGGCCCTTTGCAGCTTTTCTCCCAGTGTTCCCAGGGGCTTTGCTGCGTCCTTAGAAAAACTCTGCCACTCATGCTCATCCCGTGAGTCGCCAACGGCAAGGGTAATCTGCCGCGCATCCGGACGGATTTCCTCAATAATCACCGCAATAGCATCGGCCTCTTTCAGTTTTCCGATCGATGCAGATTGAAAGGACTGCCTTATTTTCGATTTTGGAAGCAGCCCCGTGATGCCCGGCTCCAAGGCAATAAAGTACCCAAACTGTTCTTTCTTATCTATCCTGCCCACGAGTGACTGGCCTCTGTGGTACTTTTCCTCTACGTCCATCCAGGGGTCTCCCTCAACATCCCGCATACTGAGAGAGATCCTCCTGCGCGCAGCATCAACTTCCTTGACCATCACGTGAACGGTATCACCAGGTCTTACCATGTCTTCGGGCTTCAGAACTCGCTGCCGGTAGCTCATTTCACTGATGTGGACTAACCCTTCAATACCGGGTGCTATCTCCACGAAGGCCCCGAAACTGGCACATCGCTTCACAACTCCGGCAGCCTCATCTCCCTCATGAAATCTCTCTGCAACGGACTTCCAAGGATCCTCGCTGACCCCTTTAACCGATAGGCCTATTTTTATCCGGCCGGAGCCTTCATCCCTATCAATGCCTATCACCTTGACCTTGACTGAATCTCCAACTGCGAGGACCTCTTCAGGTTTTTCCACCCGTGACCAGCTCAGTTCGGAAAGGTGGACCATTCCCTCAATGCCCGGGGAAACCTCCACAAAGGCGCCGAATGGCAGCAGTTTGGTAACCTTCCCCTCCAGATCTGAGCCGACCAGAGTGTTTTCGTGGAATTCCTCTCGAGCCTTTTTCAGCTCCCTGTCGAGAAGCTCACGCCTCGAAACAACGATGTTTTTGCCATGTTCCTCAAATTGGGTAATCAAGAATTGATAGTCTTTCCCTACATATTCACCCGGATTCTCGGCATAGCGCACATCTATCTGACCGGCAGGGCAAAAGGCCCTCCTGTGCATGATTTCGACGTGAAATCCACCCTTGCACAACTCCTTCACCTTGCCTTCTACAGGGACTCTTCCTTCAAAGGCATCTTGTAAAAGACTAAGTCCGCCTACGCCGGAGAGGGCCTTAGAAAGCCTGATTTCATGGTCGGTCACCGACACCACATACAGTTCGAGTGCGTCACCTTCATTGAAAGGCATTTCTCTGTTGTCATCGAGAAGCTCCCCTTTATCCACGACACCGTCAGTCTTGGTTCCCGTATCGACAAACACGCTCTCCTTGCCGATGGAAATTATTTCCCCCTTGACCTTATCCCCGACCTGGAGATCTTCTTTCGTCCCAGGACTGTATGATTCTAAGAGATCGGCAAAGCTTTGCTCTTCACCTTTGGTTTCATCTTTTTCATGATCTTCCATCTTAAACTGCTCCTCAGAGCCTCCTCTCTCGTGGTTTCATTCTCATGAGCGGCTCTATACGGCCGCAAAAACCCTTACCATGGCCTCGCGCGAATGTCTTATGGATTCTAACAACGATACTATCGCTTTTCAAGCTCCGATTACACCGAAATATTTTTGGCATACGACTGCAAATCTCATTACAACTCCTTTTCAACTGAAACCGGACAATCCTTTCTTCATTCGTTACGTAGTAATACTTTAGCTTTGAAAGCAGTGGTGAGCGGAGCATGGAGATATCTTTTTTTGCGATGCCCTCCCATCGTTCAGAGCAGTGGGCGTTTCAAAACGGCGCACACAGGCTGCTACCTTAGTGCTAAGGCTTATGGGGTGGTGCGCCGGTTTGTAACGGCCCTGTACGGGGCCTTGTTTAGAGGGCATTCGGCAAAAAAAGATATCTCCATGCTCCCTGCGTTCTGTTAGAAATACCTATTCGGCCTCGGGAAATAAACAGGAGTGTTACATTTTCAAAGAGCTAAAGTGATACGTTACCTACAACGTTGCCGGCCCGTGGTCGGCACTGCTACGTGCCTGCGGCCAGGTGAGCACCGTCATCGAAATCGCTAACGTAACGGGAATTTCATCCGATATACATAGAGATAGCATGAGCCCCTCCATGGAAAAGGGCTCGGAATAAGACGGTAGGCTCTCATGACGCACAAAAAGAAGAAGTCCAGGATAAGGCGCAATCTCGTAGCGCTTGACAGGCTTGCATACAAAATGACGAAACAAGGCAGCTATGGGGATGCGGAGCACAGATTCACCCTGGCCTTGAACATGGAGCCCAATGACGTCTACGCCTTGGCGGGCCTCGGAGATCTGAAGCGGAGGAAAAAGCAGTTTACAGAGGCCCTGCACTACTATCAGAAGTGCCTCGACATCGACAAAGAGAACAGGTTCGCCCTTGCAGGGCTGGGTGACGCCTACAGGGGTCTCGGGGAAATAGATAAAGCCCTTGAGGTATGGCTGCACTATTTATCCTTAAACCCCCATGACTATAAGGTTATGACCAGAGTTGGGGATGGTTATAAGAGAAAAGGGGACTTTGCAACAGCCAAGGAGTATTTCTCTCGATGTCTCAATCAAAAACCCGATGACCCTTATGCCCTTATGGGCCTGGGGGAAGTCTATGCCAAAGAAAATAATACGGATCAAGCGCTCGACTGTTTCGAAAAGCTCATCCGTAAATCAGATGATTCAATCCTGGCACTCACTTCTGCCGCTAACATTTACCGCAGACGGGGGCAATATGAGCAGGCCATGAGGTATTACGAACGAGTTCTCAAGGCCAACCCTAAGAATTCCTACGCCTGGCATGGAAAGGCGGATTGCCTCAGGGGCATGAAAGACTACCCTTCCGCCATCAGTGCATGGCGGATGGCCCTGAAGTATGGAATGGAACCGCGCATCGTGTTTACCAGAATCGGCGATGCCTACCTGAGGCTCAACGATCTTGAGGAAGCAGAGCTTAACTACCAGAAGGCCCTGGCACTCGGGTACGACAAGTATGCATACCTGGGAATGGCCAGAATCCACGCCACACGAAACGACACCGACAGAGCAGTAGAGATATTCGCAATGCTCGTTGAAAAAGAACCCGATGATCAACGGATTCATACTGAACTGAGCAACCTTTCGGAAAAACACCCTCAGCTTAAAAGAGCCCGCCTGGAGAATACCAAACTGGCGGTCTAATCCCTTCTGACCGGCGCATGGTTCCTCAGGCTTTTTCACCCATCCTCTTTAACCCCTCGCGACAATTCACGGCACCGTAATCCCTGTCACAACCGTATTGCCGCTGAAAAGCTCCTCCCAAGGTGCTTTTCAACTTGACACGATGAAACCTTAGCCCTAGACTTTGCCCGCCCGGGGGCAGTACACAGATTCGGTGAAATCCCGGCGGCGACTGCCATGAGAGGGTTAAAGCAAAGAATCCACGCGCCTATCGAAGATCCCGCTATGCGCGGAAGGACGTGGTTTCATGAGTTGGAGTAAAGCTTAAAATTGTGGGGAACGCAGTGAGAATCCGAGAACCTGGCAACATACGAGATAACCTGTGGTATCTGGGGAGCGAAGAATCGGCGGTCTATCTCCTGGAGGGCCGTGATGAGTCCATGCTCATAAGCGGCGGCATGAATTATCTTGTGCCCGTGCTCCTGAGGCAGTTCAGCGATTTCGCGATAAACACAGAACGCATTACCAAGATCCTGATCCTCCATGCCCACTTTGATCACGTGGGCATCGTTCCATTTTTCAAACGCTCACGCCCCCATCTCACAATATACGCGTCTGCACGGGCGTGGGAAAGACTTGGCATGCCGGAGACTATCGAGACCATCAACGCCTTCAGCAACAATGCGCTGGAACGGATGGGCATGGTGGAGGCGTGCTCAGCCTATGATCTGACCTGGCGCGATGATATCTCGGGTGTGACTGTGTCTGACGGGGAGTGCGTTGAGCTTGGCGGAATGGCCGTCCAGATCTTTGAGACACCCGGTCATTCGTCGTGCTCCATCTCGGCCTATGTTCCAAAACTGAAGGCCCTCTTTCCTTCTGACGGCGGGGGTGTCCCCTACAAACAGACTATCATCACCTCCGGAAACTCAAACTATACCCAATTTCAGCAGAGCCTTGAAAAGCTCAAAGACCTGGGAGTCGACTACCTCTGCGCCGACCACTACGGGTACGTAGCCGGAGATGAGGCCCGGAATTTCATTGCCCGGGCCATCGAACTGGCCCATGGGCACCGCAAGAAGATGGAGCACCTATACCGGCGGACAAAGGACGTTAACGTGGCAGCCAAGAAAATGGTCAACTCTATCTATGCCGCTCACCCCGACTATTTTCTGGCTCCCGATGTCCTTGAAGGCGTATACCGCCAGATGGTGCGGCACATAGCCCGTTGTATGGAGACTTCCAGAAATCCGGGAGACAGCACCTCCTGACTGCCGGGCCTTCTTGTGTGAAACTGTGCGGGAACTTCGCTATGAAGCGGGCTGTTGAACCCTGGCGCTCTGTGGAATTACCCTGAGAGGAGACAGACGTAACTTGACAACCAGATTCCTTGCACCTATCATCCGCGCTTGCGACACGGTAACTCAAATCTTGTCTCCGTGCTCCGCTGGCTTGTCAAAATACACGCCACCTCATACAACTTTATTTCTAATACCACGGAGTGTGCCATGAGTACTGCGGGAAAGACCTCACCTGCTGACTTGCAGGATTTCATCTCTAAACTCGACGTCGATTTAGTGGGCGTTGTAAGACTGGCAGACTGGAAGAACACCAGGATGTGGGAAGCGGCCCTAAAGCTGTTGCCCCAGGCCCGTTCAGTCGTGGTTCTCGCCATGGGGATCTCTCGCGAGGTTCTGGACCTCGCATCGCCCGGCATGGAAATGGGCGCAGCGTCACTCAACGATCTGGTAGCCCGTGATGCCGATTTTCTTTACGGCCGGCTCACAAAGGCGTCCTACGACATAGCGAAGGCCTCTCGCACATTGGGGTTCCGGGCTCTACCCCTGCCTGCAGCAGGGTGTCCAACGGACAGGAGATTCCTGGAAGCGGTGTTCTCCTACAAACACGCGGCACGGGCAGCCGGTTTGGGGAAATTCGGCAAACACAGCCTCATCATCACCCCCGAGTTTGGATCCAGGGTACGGCTCTCATGCTGTCTCACCGAGGCGCCACTGGAGCCAACTGCTGAAAGCACCGTCAAGAAATGCGGCTCCTGCCAAATCTGTATCGACGAGTGCCCCGCCCAGGCTCTGGCCGAGCCTGCGGGTGAGGAGCCGTATGCTATTAATAAGTTTGCCTGCACTACATTCCTGACGGCGTCGGGTGCCTGCATCGAATGCCTGCGCCACTGCCCCGCAGGAAAGTAGAGAGCTGAGAGGAGAAAAACCCTGTGGAAAAAAGAGAAAAAGCAATTGACGGCTACCGGTTTCTGCCACCAGGCCTTGCGGCCTGGGTTCGCACGTTTATCCCCGAGGGGGCGTTTAAGGGTTCTATTCCATGGACGCCTCTTTCCAAGTCCTTGAGCCAAACGAGCTTCGCCCTCGTGACGAGCGCCGGTATCAGCCTCAGGTCGGACCGGCCTTTTGATATGGAACGGGAAAAGAGGGAACCGCTTTGGGGCGACCGCTCCTTCAGGGCGATACCTCGCGGGATGACCGGAAATGATATTGACGTAAACCACCTCCACATCAATACGACCTATATCAAACAGGACATCAATGTCATGTTGCCGCTTGCGCGGATGGCCGAGTTTGAGGCGGAAGGAATCATTGGTCGCCTGGCGCCGACCTCCTACTCCTTCTATGGCTACCAGTGGAAAAACACGGACTTTCTGACGGAAGCCATAGAGCCCATGTCAAGAGGTATGAAAGAGGAAGGAGTCGAGGCCGTGCTCCTCACGCCGGCATGACCGTTCTGCTGCCAGTCCGTGGGACTGGCCGCCCGGTTCTTGGAGGAGGCCGGCTTTTCCACCCTAGTCCTCACCCCAAACCCCGAATGGCATCGGGCAGTGGGCATTCCCCGATCAGCAGCCATCGAATACCCGTACGGCAGGCCCGTCGGTCAGGTTGTAGACCGGGAAGGTCAAAGGGCAGTCTTGCTTGCGGCCCTTTCGGTACTGGTAAAGGCTCAAAAGCCGGGTGAGGTATGGCACCTCCCCTTCACCTGGCCCGAAGAGCCCAGGGAAACCGATTGGCAGCCGCCCGAGATGTCCCCCCTGATTAAGATCTATCTTGATGAAATCAAGCAGGCACGAAAACGGGAAGCCAGAAAGCTGTAAATGAATTCGTAACTGAAAAAGACAGCTTTATAAAAGGATTAGTCGGTTACCTCTTAGATTCAGCAGCAAGATAAGTCGAAAGCCGGTGCTCCAAAGGAGGAATTGCATAGGATTGGGTTGCTGAGACGCTACGAAGGGCGCCGGTCTTAACAGCAGGTGGTCCTGCCGGGCGTCCCGGAGGACTCACAACATCCCTCTGGAGCCCCGTCCCTCTCGATGGTGCAGCAACAAGAGGCAGTATCACGACCAAGAGCTGCATTAATGACCGCCGCGGCGCACCCCACGCCTGCCTGCACGGTAATTGCCTCAGAAGGGCAGTTTCGTGCGCATGCCCCGCATTCCATGCAGGCATCGCGGTTTTCAATGTGGGCATGGCTATTATTCATGCAAAAAACAGCCTGAGGGCATACCGCGAGGCACATACCGCATCCAATGCATTTTTCCTTGTCAAGCCTCAGGGTAACTACGTCCTTGAGGTAAATCATCTCTCCCATTTTGCATACTCCTTAAGCAACGAACCGCGATCCCAGCCACAGGCACAACCCGACTGCACCTGCTGCGACCTCCATGGGAACGGCCCACTTCATCTCTCGCTTAACCCCTGACAGGGAGGTATAGGTGGAGGCACCGGTGAAATTCATGGCTAGATATGCTGCAATTGCCGGGACCAGAAAAAACCAAGCTAAGATTTCAAGTCGTCCGCTCCACAGCCCCAAATCGCCTCCTCGAAAAACGGCGACCAGCAAGGCAGTCAACAGGCCCATACTCAAACCCTTGAGCGAGAAGGCGCGGCCCGGTAGCCATGGCAATAACAGGGGAGTCAACACCGCCCCTGCCGCAAGGGAGCCCAACAAGGCCAGCGCCGCTGTGAGCCCATACGTAAAGGCATTGGCCCAAAACCCGGCCGGCCCACCAAGCCCACCGAGGAAGAAGAAGACAGGGATCAAAATACAGGTCCATTTGGAGGCGCTCACTAATTCGACCGGTATCAAAACCGCTCTTTCCCAGGCCGTAAACGTCTTGCGCCGCATGTCAGGGGTTGCTTTAAGGTCTGCATCGAGGAAGGCAGGCAGGTCCCTCGCTCGGATGGGCCCATAGATGACGGTGAATCCGGAGAGTTTCTTGACACGGTGGGCTGCAACCCCCGGGCCCGCGAGTTGGGGCAGGATTAGCCTTCGGTGAGATACAACCTGGGACAACCTGCTGGACTCTATCCGCTCGACCAGTTTCTCTGTCCCGAAGGTGCCCTTGCCTGCAGAACACCACACATTGATACCTTTGGTGTCTAGAACCAGGATCCAGGCGTGTCGATCCGGCAAGGCCTCCCTGAGCCGATCAAAACTCATCTTATAGTTCGCCGTAACCAAGACCGGTGATCCTTCATCCGGCCTTCCAAGGGCATAGAGGCCCGGCTCCACGGTATAGTGCATGCGTCCCGCGCCCCACCGGGCTTTTATGTTCCCCCTTCGGTCGGACCAGACCAGAGATGAAAAGATTCCAGGAACCGGACCGATCGGGGTCTGAACCGTGCCCCGCACAAAGGCCTGTTTCATTCTGGACGTGCATTCATGAATCTCTTGACCCTGCGAACAACCGGTGGAGGCTCGGGCCGTATCTACGTCTGATCCACAGCAGGACTGCTGTTTTTGGTTTTGCCCGGGGCCTACCCCTTTCAAAACGACCTCACGCTCACCCATAGATATTGTCACCTTCTAGATCTTCATGCACAACAATCGCTCTCCCCGTTTGCATCTCTCTTAGAGCATTAAGATAAGTCTTTGAGAGGACTATTTCAACATCGGAGCAATGATAATCTCCACCCGCCTGTTTTGGGATCTGCCATCGGCCGTCTCGTTGCTGGCGACGGGATGATAGAAGGAACGGCCCACTGCCTCGAGGTTTCTCGGATCGAGACCGGTTTCCTTTTCGAACTGACGTACCACCGCTGCAGCGCGGGCGGCAGAGAGTTCCCAGTTCGACGGAAATCGATATCGATATTCCGGCAGGATGGGAATGTCGTCGGTGTGCCCGATAACCCGGATCCGCCTGCCCTGAACGCCCTTTAAGATTCCTCCCACCTTTTGTAAAACCTCTCTTCCTTCCGGGGTAATGGTCTCCTTGCCGAAATCGAACAGGATACGGTCGACAAAAGAAACGGAGATCCTTTTCTCGAATGCCTCGATTTTCACCTCTCGTTTTTCTATCTGCTCATTGAGATCGGCGATAAGGGCCTCATAGGTGGTCTGCAACTGATCCACCTTGCTCTCGACGCCGGCCTTTTCTCCCTTGAGATTCGATAGGTCATCCCGGAGCCCGTCGATCTGCTCCTTGAGATCGGCAATAAGGGCCTCATAGGTGGACTTCAACTGATCAGCCTTGCTCTCGACGCCGGCCTTTTCTCCCTCCAAATCCGATAGCTGATCCCGGAGATCGCCGACCTGGCTTTGCTGTCTTGCATTCTTCTGCTCGAGGGAAAGGATGCGGGATTCGGAAACCCGTAATTTTTGCTGAAGCTCCACAGCTGCGGTCTCCTTTGCGTTTAGCTCAGTTCTGAGGGTCTCTTCAGCCTTTCTCTCCTTTTCAAGATCTCCCTTCACCAGGCTCAGCTCTTCCTGAAACCCAGCAAGTCTCTCATCTTTCGCCTTGAGCGCATCCTCGAGTTTTGAGACACCCTTCTGAGCGTTCTCAAGTTCCTTGAGCCCTCCTTCCCGCTCGCGGATCTTATCGCTGAGCGAAGAAACTTCTTCCGTTAGCTGAGTCACCTTCTCATTCAATTCAGACGAGTTCTTCTCGCTGATGAGAAGAGCTTCTTTCGTATCAGAATACTTTCCATGGATAATGGCACCAAAGATAATGGCTGCCACCAGCAGCACTGCCAGCACAATACCAGCGACGGTTTTCATTGCTTCCCCCTGTTTTTGATGTTTCGCCCGGTTATGGAAAAAAGGTTATGGTTATCGATACTCGCAATGGTTTCGTCTTCGAAGAATCACCCTTTACCCAAGTCTACCAATTGAAACACTACCATGCCATCTGTTTGGCCGGCCATACTGCACGGCCCGGGTGGAAAGCACAAAAGCCTACCCGTTCGATACGGCTTTCTTCTTTGCATGCTTTGGCTCAATCAGGAAATCCTTTGCTCTCAGCCGATACCTCGTAAGGGCACCCCTCCTCTCAGTATCAGTCGCCAGTATGCCCCATAATAGACGATACGCTTCCAGTTGGCAAGCATATGAGCATGAGAAGATCATTGCACTAGTGCATTCGGTGTTCCTCATTCTTGAAGATCGAGGCCTTTCGCCCACCTCAGGCAGACCTGTACCTCCGGTGTTTCTCGATAGGCACACAAACCTCAGCCTATCGGGCATTTACTTTTTTCTTTGAGCTTTGAGCCCGCTTATTATAGACTGGATGGTATCAGCCATAACCTCCGAGCCCGTTTGCCTTTTCCCCATATCAGGTGTATTATGGCCCCGCTACCCGATAGTAGATCATGGCCTTCAGACTGAGCGCTTTTTCCTGTCGTCATTCACAAACCATGCTTACCGAACGCACCGAAGTATTCATCCAGGCTGTTAAACGTCAAGGCCCAAACTACAAAAGGATGTGAGTCATGCCCAAACCCGACCAAAAAGTCATCCACAGGATTCAGGGATTACGAGAACAGATACATCATCACAATTACCGTTATTACGTCTTGGATGACCCCGAGATATCTGACGCCGAATACGACCGTCTCTTCGATGAGCTCTCGCATCTGGAACAGAAGTATCCCACACTCATCACCCCTGACTCTCCCACCCAGCGTGTAGGAGTCGCCCCCCTTGAGGCATTTAAAACGCTGAGACACAGCCTCCCTATGCTCAGCCTGAATAAGGCCACCTCCGAGGCGGAGTTTCTGGACTTCCACCGCAGGGTCTTGGAGCTTTCCGGCGCCCCTGAGAAGGAAATGAGCTACACCGTGGAGCCTAAATTCGACGGACTCGCCGTAGAACTCGTTTTCAATAACGGCGTTTTCAGCCTAGGCGCCACCAGGGGTGACGGTGTTATCGGAGAGGACGTTACCCTGAACCTGCGGACCATCAAATCCATTCCGCTGCGACTCATGGGAGGCCACATTCCCGATCTGCTCGAGGTGCGTGGCGAGGTCATCATGAATAAAAAGGGCTTCGAACACTTGAACAGAAAGCGGGAGCAGTTGGAAGAGCCCTTATTTGCCAACCCTCGCAATGCCGCCGCCGGATCGGTCAGACAGCTCGATCCCAGGGTAACCAGCACCAGGCCGCTCAATCTGTTCGCCTATGGAATCGGGAGGGTCGGAGGAATAGAACTGACCGAGCATTGGGACAGCATTCGCCTTCTGAAAGCCCTGGGCTTTAAGATTAGCCAGCACGTGCAGCTGTGCCGGACCGTGGAGCAGGTCACGGCCTACTATGAGAAGATACTGGAGCTCAGAAACGACCTGCCCTATGAAATAGATGGGATTGTAATCAAGGTTAACTCGTTCGTTCTGCAGGCACGATTGGGAGAGCTTTCCCGCAGCCCTCGCTGGGCTGTGGCATGGAAGTTCCCCGCTCAACAAGAGAATACCTTTATACGGGATATCATCATCAGCGTCGGGAGAACGGGAGCGCTCACTCCGGTGGCCATATTGGAACCGGTCCGGGTCGGCGGGGTAGAGGTGAGCCGGGCCAGTTTGCACAACGAGGACGAGGTAAACAAAAAGGATGTGAGGATCGGCGATACGGTAGTCGTTCAGAGGGCCGGGGACGTGATTCCGGAAGTGGTTAAGGTAATAGAATCGAAGAGAACCGGCAATGAAAGGAAGTTCACCATGCCCGATACCTGTCCGGTGTGCGGCTCTAAGGTGGAGAGGCCCGTAGGAGAGGCAGCGCATCGTTGTACCGGAATCGCCTGCCCCGCCCAGATCAAAGAGAATCTGGCCCATTTTGTGTCCAAGGGGGCTATGGACATGGACGGGCTCGGATTCAAGTTTCTGGAGCAGATGGTAGACAAAAAAATGATCCAGGACCAGGCTGACCTCTATTTTCTGAAAAAGGAAGATCTCATGCTCATGGACCGCATGGGAGACAAGCTGGCAGAGAATCTCCTGAATGCCGTCCACCGGAGCAAAACCCCCAGCCTGACCAATCTGATCTATGCCCTGGGCATACGAAACGTGGGCTTTCATCTGGCCGGGGTCTTGGCACAGCATTTCGAATCTATTGACAACCTGGCTGGACAGTCCATCGAAGACCTCACCCGGGTCCATGAGATCGGGCCCATAGTGGCCGAAAGCATATACAACTTCTTCCACAACCCGAAAAACCTCGCGGTCCTCCATAAGCTGAAACAGGGAGGCGTCGTTTTTCCGGTTGAGGAGGTTGAGGCAAAAGAAACACCCCTGGCGGGAAAGACCTTTGTTTTTACCGGCGCCCTTGATACCCTGACCAGGGCGGATGCCCGCAAGCTGATAGAAGATAAGGGAGGGAGGGTTTCCTCCTCGGTCAGCCCGAAAACCGACTTTGTGATCGTCGG
Source organism: Desulfatiglandales bacterium (assembly GCA_035527895.1). Lineage (GTDB taxonomy): Bacteria > Desulfobacterota > DSM-4660 > Desulfatiglandales > B25-G16 > JADFWK01. The sequence continues at coordinate 11,768 of DATKZQ010000046.1, read as the reverse complement.
AACAGACCCCGGCTCTAAATACGATGACTCGGTAAGGCTGGGTATCAAAACCTTGAACGAAGAGGAATTCAAAGAACTCATAGGCAGGCGCCCTTCGCCGAACCCATGATGCGTTAGACGGCTTCCATGCTAAACCAGGAAATAGCCCGGATACTGGTTCATATCTCCCAGATCCTTGACATTATGGGAGAGAATCCCTTTAAGATCAGGGCCTATAGCAAAGCGGCCCAAACCGTCGAGAACCTGACCTATCAGCTTTCATCTCCGGAGGATAAGACCTCCGTGGCGAAACTGCCGGGGGTCGGCGAGGGCATCGCCAAAAAGATACGCGAGCTCTTGGATACGGGAAAACTCGCATACTATGAGGACCTGGCACAATCCGACTATGCTCCCCTGACCGAATTCCTCAAGATTTCCGGCATGGGTCCCAAGCATGCCAAACTCGTATACGATAACCTGGGCATAAACACGATAGAGGAACTGCAGAAGGCAGCAGAGGCAGGCAGGCTCAGAGGACTTCATGGCCTGGGTGAAAAGGTGGAACAGAACATCCTCCAGGGGATCAAGCAGGTGCAGAGGTACAAAGAAAGGTATCCCCTCGCCTTCGTTTATCCCAGAGCACAAGACATCCTCGAAGCATTACATAATCTCAAGGAGATTAAACAGATCACCCTTGCGGGCTCTCTGAGAAGGATGAGGGAAACCATAGCTGATGTGGATATTCTGGCCTCTTCAGATCATGCCGAAACGGTCATGGAAGCCTTTGTCGGCTTGCCTCACACCCGAAACGTACTGGCAAAAGGAAATACGAAATCCAGCATCGTGACCAAAGAAGGGCTTCAGGCAGATCTCAGGGTAGTAAAGCCCCAAAGCTACGGGGCAGCCGCTCACTATTTTACCGGTTCCAAGGCCCATAACATCAGAATCAGGTCACTGGGGCTTGACAGGGGATTAAAGATCAACGAATACGGCGTCTTCAGGAAAGAGGAGAGTATCGGAGGAAGAAACGAGCAGGAGATCTTCGAATCCGTTGACCTTCCGTACATCCCTCCGGAGCTCAGGGAAGATCGGGGCGAAATTGAAGCTGCACAGAAGGGAGAACTCCCCTCCTTGATCGAGCTCGCCCACATCAGGGGCGATCTCCACGTTCACACCTCGTGGACCGACGGCAAGAACACCGTGGAGGAGATGGCACGGTCAGCGAAAAAGCGGGGCTACGAGTACATCGCCATCTGCGATCATTCTCCGGCGATCGGCATTACCAACGGGCTCACCGAAGAGCGGCTGCTTATGCAGATTCGGGAAATCGACCGGCTCAACAGCACGCTGAGGGACTTCAAGGTCCTCCGCGGGATTGAGGTAGACATCAAATCGAACAGTCTCCTGGATCTTGAGGACGACGTGTTGAGCCAGTTAGATCTGGTGGTGGCAGCAGTTCACACGAAGTTCACCCAGTCGAAAGATGAGATGACGGGGCGGATCATAAAGGCGATTGAGAACCCCCACGTCCACATAGTCGCCCATCCAACGGGCAGGATCATCGGAAAACGGGAGCCCTATCAGGTGGACATGGACAAGGTCATGGACGCCTGCAGGGCCAACGGAACGGTCTTAGAGCTCAATGCCTATCCCGAGAGATTGGATCTCTCTGATATCAACTGTCGAAAGGCCAAGGAAAAGGGCGTCAAGATCGCCATCTCCACCGACGCCCACGGCCAAGGTCACCTTGAATGGATCACTTTCGGCGTGGCCACTGCCAGGAGGGGATGGATAGAACCCGCCGATGTAATCAACACCTTAAGCCTTTCAGGCCTCATGAAATTCCTTGCCCGCTGAACCACACAATCCCCTGCTGACGGCTCCGGGCAGATTTACTGCTGTCGACCTCCCGTTTTCAGGAGACCGCAATCAGGCCTCCCTGAGCAGGGTGACCATAATTGCCTTCTGGGTGTGCAACCTGTTTTCAGCCTGATCATAAACCACCGATTGCGGACCGTCGATCACCGCTGCTGTCTGCTCGTAGCCCCTCAATGCCGGCAAGCAGTTCATGAAGATAGCGCTTGGCGCCCCATGCTTCATTTTCACCTCGTCCACCTGGAATGCCCTCAGGGCCTCTACCCGCGCTTCCAGCTCCGCCGGTGGCACGTGATAGCTCATCCACGAGTCCGTGTAGATGATATCGGCCCCCTCAACTGCCTCGAGGGGATCATGGGTCACGGTGACTTCTGTTCCTGACTGCGTGCCCGCCTCAAGGGCAGCGCTTACCACCTCGGGAAGGGGCCTGTACTCCTCTCCGTGCGGGCACCCTACTCTGATTGTATCCCCATTTTCGGGCAACCGTACAGCAGGGAATGTGTCACGTTGTTCTTGGCATCTCCCAGATAGGCCAGGATGAGGCCTTTGAGTGAGCCCTTGTGCTCACGGATGGTGAGCAAATCCGACAAAATCTGGCAGGGGTGGCTGAAGTCGGTCAAACCGTTAATGACAGGGATTTCGGCGTACCGGGCCATTTCCTCCATCTTCTCGTGTTCCAACAGTCTCGCCATGATCAAATCCGCGTATCTGCTGAGGGTTTTGACGGTATCGTATATCGTCTCCTTGCCCTTGCCCAGCGGGGAGGTGGACATATCGTAGTAGATGGCATCGCCTCCCATCTGGCACATGCCAGCCTCGAAAGAGACCCGGGTCCTGAGGCTCGGCTTCTCGAAGATCATGACGAGCACCCTGCGGTGCATGGCGTCGTGAAATGCCTCCGGGTTTTTCTTTATTGCCTGTGCCAGATCGAGCACCGCTTCAATCTGCTCTTGCTACCAGCCCCTCAGGGTAATCAGATGCATCGTCTCGTCCTTCCTTTCAACTCACCAGATCCTCGTAGTATCGGTCAATCTCGCCCCCGCGATCAAAGATGGTGAGCATGAGCGCGGCGCGCACCCACATACCGTTTCGAACCTGCCGCCAGTAAACGGCACGGGGATCGGAGTCAACCTCAACGGCTACCTCCTTCCGGCGCGGCAGGGGGTGCAGGAGCACGGCGTCGGTCTTCAAGATCTTGAGGTGCTTGGCCTTAAAGTGAAACCGGCTTGTGTCGATCACCCTGCTTTCGTGCGCCCTATCCCACTCATCTTGAATGCGGGTCATGTAGATGGCATCCACTTCGGGGATGATCTTCTCAAAGTCTTCGCAGATTTCAAACTCGGTGCCCGCGTTCTCCAGCAGCTTCACGATATCCTCCCCGATCTGGAGTTCCTTGGGCGCCACGAAATACTGCTTCACACCTTCATACAGGAGAAGCAGGGTGGCCAGCGATCGCACGGTCCGTCCCCGCGCAAGATCTCCGACAAAGGCGATCTTCTTACCATCAACCCCGCCCCGGTTCTCAAAACTACGCTGCAACGTGTAGATGTCCAGCAACGCCTGGGTCGGGTGCTGATCCTTGCCCGAGCCTGCATTTAAAACCGGCACCGGTCTGTTGGAGTTGGAGAGGAGCCAGGCGATACGCTCTGCAAAGCCGCCCACCGGATGGCGCATGATAATCATGTCGAAATACGAGCTAAATGTTCGCACCGTGTCTTCAGGTGATTCGCCCTTGACTTCGCTCGACGTGGTTGTATCCCGCACCTCTCCAGGCTCAATGCCCACGATCTGGCAGGCCGCATAAAAGGAAAGAAAGGTCCGGGTCGAGGGTTGGGAAAAATACAGCATCGCCCGCTTCTCGGAAAGGAGATCCTGGAGAAAGTGAATGCCTCCCTTGGTCTTTCCGATCATGCGAATCTTGGTGGTCAGATCGCAGATCCGCTCAAGCATGGCTCGGTCAAACTGCTGCGCGGTGAGCACGTGGTAGGGACGCTGGTCCCTCAGGAAGAGAGGCCCTTTTTCCCGAGAGGTTAATTTCTGGAATTCCTGCCATGAGATCTTTTTCAAAGGATTATCTCGATACATCGTCACCATTCCTTCTATAAGGTAAACTCTGGGGCATGCTTGCCATCATTCAGGTCAACGGAGGCCTGATAGGAGCAGCCAACAAATCCTCTATTCAGAAAAGCATAAGACAAACATGTGAGTCTGTCAAAAGAAAAGGCGCCTCGGCGACCAGGTTCTCAGGGGGCGCACTTCCGCCTTGTTTTTTTTTGATATTTTTGTCATGCTAGCAATGCAGACCTTAGTCCCCTCCTATGGTTTGCAATCAGCGTTGGGAAACCGGGCTCTTCTTGGCAAGGGGCCTGGTCCTCCGCATGCTGCTCATTCAGCAGGGTCGAGGAAACTGAGGCCGCTCACGCAGGCACGTGTCGAGTCAGCTCGACACCATACCGACCAGGTAAGGAGGTGTCACGCAATGAAACGATGGAGATTCCTCTGGCTCCCTTTTTTCATTCTTATTCTCCCGGTTCCGCTTCTAACGGGTTGTTCAAGGCACGCCCTCAAGATGCCGGAGGTCTTGCCGCCTATTGTCAAGCAGCACAAACATATGACGCTTTACGGCACCAACCCCGGCATGAAAGATACCGGGATCTATCTGAGTTCTGCCCAAACATATTCTATTCTGGCTACCGGAAGCATCTACATGAACTCCAAGCACCCGGATGTCAAGCCAAGTGACGGGTGGCCGCTTATGGCCAGGGTCGGGAAAAACGCTTACTTCCTTCCACTGCAGGAGCGTAATAGCGGCAGCCTCAATCATACGGCTACCGCAGGGCATCTCCATCTGGGTATACGAAGAGGGCCAGTGAATGTGTATGGGGAGCCAATCCACGCTGAGTATTACCGGTACAGCACGGGCTCTTTCAGCGTTGATATCATTGCGTGGGCAAGCGATGACTACGTTCAGATCGCCGATTTCCTGGAGGAAATGAAGGAAAGAGACCCTGACAATCGTGCCATTGTCGAAGTGCTCCGGCAGGTCAACCGCTACAAGGGGATATTTGTGGCCAAGGCTAAGGCTTCACAAGAGATCGAGGAGACCAAGCAAGAACTGCAAGAACTGAAAGGAAAACAAGAACAGGAGAAGACGGTCCTATTGGAAGACAAGCTCGCAAAGCTCACTGAGACGCTTGCCCAGCTCGAGGAGACGAAGCGGCAATTCGAGGAGGAAAAGAAAAAGGCCGAGCTCCTGGCCAAAGAGCTCGCGGAAAGAGAGGAGCGGGAAAAAGAGCTGATTGCTCGAATAGAGCATGGAGCCAAAACCCCTCCTGTCATCGTCATCGCTTCACCAATGGATGCAAGCACGGTAGAGGCCCCCGCCCTTACCGTATCAGGGGTAGTAGAAGATGACCTCGGCATTGCTCGAATTGAAGTCCTTGTCAACGACAAGCCGGTGAAAATCGAAATAGCTCGAGGCATTGCAATTGAAAGGGAGGCATACCCACGAAGGCTTGATCTCCGGACGCGCGTAACCCTTGAAACAGGGCAAAACCGAATTGCAATCCGTGCTGTTGACTCTGACGGGCTTTCGGCTGAGAAGATCATAACGGTTCATAAACGTGAGATCCGGAAAAACGTATGGGCGGTGGTTATCGGAATCGACACCTATCCCAATATTCGTCAGCTGGGATGTGCCGTCAACGATGCACGAGGCTTCTATCGGCATCTGTTGCATAACAACAAAATCCCCGCTGACAATGTGACCCTCCTCCTAAACCAAGAGGCTACGCTTACCGCAATACGAAGTACCCTGGGCACCCATTTGAAGAACAAGGCCGGCAAAGAGGATATGGTTGTGATCTATTTTGCCGGTCACGGTGCCACGGAACGGGACGCCATGAGCCCCGATGGTGACGGGCTGGAGAAGTATCTCCTGCCCTACGCCGCCGATCCGGAAGACCTGTATGCGTCCGCACTTCCCATGAGGGAGATCTCCCATATCTTCAACCGGATACAATCGGAACGCCTCATATTCATCGTGGACTCATGTTACAGTGGCGCCAGCGGTGGCCGAACGATCAGTCTAACGGGGATCAGGGCAACTATCTCCGATGCCTTCCTGGATCGAGTTACAGGCGGCAAAGGGAGGATTATATTGACGGCCAGTAGTGCCAATGAGGTGAGTTGCGAAAAGGAAGAGCTCCATCACGGTGTGTTCACCTATTTCCTGCTTGAAGGACTCCGCGGCAAGGCCGACACCGATCGGGACGGCGAAATCACCGTTGACGAGGTATATGCCTACGTGGCACAACAGGTGCCCCAGGCCACCGGCCAAGAGCAACACCCCGCCAAGAAGGGCACCGTTGAGGGACGTTTTGTGCTGAGCGTTGTTGAATAATCCGGTTCTGCCAGGCTCTGCCTCGCAGAATCGTCCGGTTAGGCCGCTCTTGGTTCATCAGTTCTCAAAAGCAGGTTGCTCGCCGCCTGAGCCCTATCACACTCAGGGCTCTTTGCAGCATCGACGTATTTACACGCGGCACTGGCGATTGAAATGGTTGATTATATCTGATTGTGAAAAACTAAACAGGAGGTACGACCCATGGGCACTAGTCACACGAAAAGAGAGGGCGGCATGTTTCTCTTAGAGGATATGGATTTCCACGGTGTTTTTACGCCGGAGGACTTTACCAGCCAGCAGAAAGACATCGCCCGGGCAGCCGAGGAATTTATTAACGGTGAAATCATGAGTCGGGGCGAGGAGATTGAAGTCCTCGATAACGATTTGTCGAGAGAACTCATGAGAAAGGCCGGGGAGTTGGGGTTCCTGGGCATCGATATCCCCGAAAAGTACGGGGGAATGGAGCTAGACAAGATCAGCTCCGCCCTTGTTGCCGAGAAGTACGGATACGGTGCCGGTTCTTTTACCGTCACCGAATTGAATCATACCGGTATCGGCACGTTTCCGCTGGCATTATTTGGAACCGAGGATCAGCTCAAGAAATACCTGCCCGGGCTCAGTTCGGGCACCCTCATCGGTGCCTTTGCCCTGACCGAACCGGAGGCAGGCTCGGATGCCCTCAACTCCCTGACAACAGCTACCCTCACTGACGACGGAAAATACTATCTGCTCAATGGAAACAAGCAGTTCATAACAAATGCCGGTTTCGCCGATGTCGTTTTCACCTATGCCAAGGTAGACGAAAAGCTCTTCACCGCCTTCATCGTGGAGCAGGACTGGGACGGCGTATCAGTTGACGAAGAAGAAGAGAAGATGGGAATGCACGGCACCTCAACCAGGGCCTACCATTTCGATAACGTCAGGGTACCGGTGGAGAACGTTCTCGGTGAGGTGGGCAAAGGCCACCTCGTCGCCCTCAATGCCCTGAACATGGGCCGTTACAAGTTGGGGGCCTCCTGTATCGGAGGTGCCAAACGGGCCTTCTTCGAGGCCGTGAAATACGCCAAGCAGCGGGTGCAGTTTGGAAGGCCCATATGCGAATTCGGCCTGATCAAGGAAAAGATCGCTAACATGGCCATCCGGCTTTTTGCCGCAGAGAGCATGGTGTATCGCATAGCAGGGTCAATCGAGGACCGATTACAGGGCCTGGACATGGGCTCCGCTCATGCCGGAATCACCACGGCCGAAGCGCTCGAGGAATACCTTATTGAATGCTCAATCAACAAGATCTACGGATCGGAAACCGAGGATTACCTGGTCGATGAAGAGGTGCAAATCCACGGCGGCTATGGCTACATACACGGCAATCATCCGGAGCTGGCCTTTCGGAACGCCAGGATAAACCGGATCTGGGAGGGCACCAATGAGATCAACCGCATCGTGATCGCAAACACCGTGATCAGACGGTTGACCGCCAGCGGGTTTGACCTGAAGGAGGCCTTTCAACGGGCCGCCAAACAAATCGAAAGTCTGGAGCCCGTTGGGCTTGGCGAACCCGAAGGCCTGCATGCCCAGACCGAAATGTTGGAATCCGCCAAACGTATCGCCTTATTCGTCGTGGGTCTCGCTTACAGCACCTATGAGAAGGGCCTGAGGAATGAGCAGGAACTCCTGGGTATTATCAGCAATATGCTGATCGAGATTTACGCGAGCGAGAGCGCCCTGCTGAGAAGCCGGAAGATGTTACATGGCAAAAATCCCGAGAGAGCAACAATCCCGGTGAAGATGACGAAGGTCCTTTCCCGTGATTCCATTGAGAGAATAGGCTTCCTCTCCGCAGAAGCATTGGAGGCCATAGAAAGCGGAGAACCGTTGGAAGGGCATCGTGCTGCTATGAGAAGGCTCGCGGTTTCACCCGCCATAAACGCTGTGGCCTTACGGAGGGATATCGCCGATGAGATGATACGATACGGTCGGTATGCCTTTTAACGCGGTCATAGGGCTATCCCTCTATCCGCACCGCTCCGGCCTCATCGGCAGTCAGCGCCCAGCTGCCTCCCCTCTCGCCTAACCCTATTCTATTTTGTCCACCAGGCCCCAACTCTTTGCCTTTTCTGCACTAAACCAGGTGGTTTTGTGTTCCAATTCCTCCCACTCTTCTCGACCAAGCGTGCTGTATTGTGTCAGTTTTTCCAAGTACCGATCACGAAGAAGATTCATCAATCTGTTTTGAGATCGAATATCTGAAGCTGTCTCTCTTCCTGGCCACTTCCAGATTGCGGTTTCGTGAACCATGAAGATCGTCCCCGGAGCAGCGAGCCGCTCACTACAAACGGCGAACACCGGCACAGCAGCACTGGCCACGATACCAGACGCATGGGCCGTGACATGAAACCCGCTTTTTTTCGCGCGCTCAATCTGATCCGCAAGGGCAAGCCCGGAAAAGGCATCACCGCCGGGAGAGTTAATAAACAGATTCAGGGTGCGTATATCCGTGGTCTTGGTGAGCACACAGATGTCGTTCCACATATTGGTAACATCTGCAACAGTCAATGCAGAGAAGATCTTGACATACGCTTCATCCTTACAAATGAAAGACAGGCTCGAAAGAGTACCCTCCTGATTTTGAATCTGCATAGATTTGGTGATCTTGTCACCGTTCTGGACATTGACATTTGTCGGTTCAGCCGCCTGGACTCTTACCACGACCTCTTGCGGTGGCGGTGGCTGTGTCTGCATTGCAGCGCAACCCACTACTAAGATGGAAAAGACGATTAGAAAAAAGGTTTTCTTAAACATGGCAAACCCCCCATTCATATTCCTTGGATCTTCCGAATTCACTGTACGTGAAGACGGGCATGTTTTCCGCCAGGTTACAGGTGCTCCGGAATATCCTGCCTTACTTACCAGATAAGCAAAAATTATACCAGAGCCAAGAGTAAGTTATCTGAAAAATAGATTTTTTTTAATTTCAATGAGTTATAACACTCCGGAAGGCTAACCAGAGACCTTTTGATTTGTAATAACACGTCAGAACTACTCATTTCTTAAGAAACCTATGCCAGAAATTGCCATCTCATGACATTTTTTGTCACCATCTCTTGGAAAATCCTGCCTCTTTACGGATATCATTACCCTTGACTCGAGCTTTTTTGCTTTTTACTACGGGGAGCATTTCAGTGTTTGCATCCACTGAGAATTCTCCTGAGTGTTAAGGCCATGAAATCTTTTCTGAAGAGACTGGCCCTGTTGAGTATCGAAGTGACCATGCATATGGCTCCGTTACCAAATGGGGCTCGGTATTAAGCATAGGACTAATGAAGCACTTGCTCTACAGGGCTGGTGGGTCGAGACACCAACAGATCGATCATTTGTGGACAGTAAAGATCTTGTTTTGTGAATGTGGCATGTCAGATTGTCAGCATTCTCCACATCCCGGGCATTTCTCTTCGGTGTGGAGAAACACCGTAAGCTGTATCCGCTTATCTCCTTGGCGGACTTTGGATTTGGTCTTGTACAGATACGTTTGGATGGACTTCCTTTTGGCGGGTTCAGAGGTTTCTCTGTGAGGCTAATAGCTGCTTGAAGGGCCGCACCTAGGTGCCCTCTTCATTCCCCTGCTTCTTCTTTTGTATCTTGCGTTGCTGCTTTTCTTCCCTTTTTCTCTTGCGTTCGACTTCCTTCTGTCGTTTCTTTCTTCCATATTCTGATCGACGGGTTGCCATAAGCACCTCCCAGATTCCCGTATTGGCACAAATTAAAAAAAAGGGCGGCACCCTCTCGGAGTGCCGCCTTCAAGTCGAGACCCACTGTTATTACAGTATCTCTACGTTGATGGCCTTTGGGCCTTTTGGGTTTTCCTCGATCTCAAATCGGACTCTCTGGCCTTCAGTCAGGCTCTTGAACCCGGTTCCACTAATGCTAGTGTGGTGGACGAAAAGATCCTTACCATCATCCTGCTCAATGAAACCATAGCCCTTCTGCCCACTGAACCACTTCACCGTTCCTTCCGGCATGACGCTCTACTCCTCTCAAAGGTTTTCTACAAAGTCAGGATCAATACTTTGACAAAATAGAAAGGCCCTTAAAGCCGACGGTACAGCCTTACCAGTCTCGCTACTCTATCTCCCCAAAAAAACTGCCAATCCGGACTTCTGCGCGTACAATCTCCCTTTTCTCTCAAATTGTCAAGGTTAATTTTTAGCGCCGAAGGGGCAGACCATGACTTGACACATAGCAATAACGAGCAAGGAAAGTTCTGGCCACAAGATGGCTGGGAGCCCTTCACCTCTCGTCTCAAGCATGCCCCGTAGGTAGAGACTATCGTACTGGGGTTGAATGCTTTTTTCTATTCAACTGGAGCGTAGCCTATTCCATCGGGGCGAAGCATATTGCACTGGGGCGTCTTGTGCCTTTCCCTATGTGCTACCAGCTTCCCCGCCCAGCTCCTCGAGGTACGTTTCACACGACAAAAGAAATCCCCAGGGCGGCACCAGGACAATATCCCTATTATTCTCCTTTATTCGTTTTTCCACATTCCTCGTTATGAGGAGCACCTTCCTGGTAGCCGGATACCTGCGCAAGAACAGCTTGATACCGGCAAAGCGGCGTGCACTCCAATCAAAGGATGATACGTATTTCACCTCAACCGGGTAAGGGTCTTCTGTTGCTCCGGTGACGAAATCCACTTCTCTCTCGCTCTCGGCAAAATAGCCGCAGGAGATCTTTTGCCTCTGCAATTCCATGAATGCGGCATTTTCGGCCTTGCTGCCCTCATCGCCTGCCCCGGTCAAGAGTGTCTTGATGCCGGTATCGCAAAGGTAAACCTTTCTCTGGGCATAGACCTTCTCCGTGTATGAGGTAGTCCATTTTTCCATGGGCATTACCAGAAATGCCGACTCCAGGTAACTGATGTACTCTTTTACTGTATCAACCGAAAGCCCAAGAACCTTGCCGAGTTTGTTGAAGCTGGTTCGAGATCCAACTGAGGCGGCAATGAAACGTAAGAGATCCTTCAAGACAAACGCCTTCTTTATAGGATGGAGTCGTATGAGGTCCCTTGCGAGTATATCATCAAGAAGATTCGTCATATACTCCACAGAAGGATTGAGCACCTGTTCAGGATATCCCCCCAGGCTCAAATAATCCTCCACTAATTTTTCATACTTATAGTCTTCGCTCAGGCTCGGGCTAGACCCCTGAAACAACAGAAATTCATTGAAACCAGCCGAATATACTGTAGTGATGATCTGCCTGCCGGTGCGCCTGCCGCCCTGCTCTTTTATCAAAGCCGAGGTAGAGCCGGTGCAGAATACCTTGAGAGCCTCCATATCGTAGGCATTCTTCAGTTCGATCTCCCAGTCGCGACTTTCCTGCACCTCATCGAGAAAGAGAAACAGTCTCCTTTCCCGGTCATGCATGAATGTCTTCCGCATGTTTCTCAAGTGCTCTGAGACAGGAACGCCTGAAAGTGATGGGTGGTCCATTGCCAGGTAGAAAATCTCTTTTGGCT
>DATKZQ010000045.1:0-17956 GCA_035527895.1 Desulfatiglandales bacterium | reverse complement strand
ACGGCTTCTGAGATGGCCCGATATATCGATCATACCCTTTTGAAACCGGAGGCCCCCCTATCTGCCTTCGACAAACTCTGTGACGAGGCCATACGCTTCGGGTTCAAATCGGTGTGTGTCAACTCAGGACGTGTGGCGTATGTGGCCGAGAAGGTCAAGGACAGCGGGGTAAAAGTGTGCTCGGTGATTGGATTTCCCCTGGGTGCCATGGACAGCCGCGCAAAGGCCTTCGAGGCCAAGAGGGCCATTGAACAGGGGGCGACCGAACTCGACATGGTCTTAAACATTGGCGCGCTGAAGTCAGGAGATCTGAAGGCCGCAGAGGAAGACATCAGGACCGTCCGTGGAGAAGCACAAGGAACGACGGTGCTCAAGGTCATCATTGAGACCTGCCTGCTGACGGAAAAAGAAAAGGTCCTCGCCTGCGAGATCGCGAAAAAGGCGGGTGCTGATTTCGTCAAGACCAGTACGGGTTTTTCGACCGGCGGCGCCACCGTGGAAGACGTAGCCTTGATGCGAAGGGTGGTCGGCCCTGAGATGGGTGTGAAGGCGAGTGGCGGCATTAAGGACTTTGCTACGGCCTCGGCCATGATCGCCGCGGGAGCCAATAGAATCGGAGCGGGAGCCGGGGTGGCGATCGTTGCAGGCGCTCCACAACAGAAAGCCACATAAAAGCAAGGGGATCAACGATGAGTCACGTTTACAAACTCTATTTCGGGGGCTCGCTGTTCGATCACAAAGACCTGATCGGAAATGCACTCCTGGCCTCATATCTGGAGAAGCGGTCCAAAGGCCGGTATCGATGTTTTCTCCCTCAAACACTGGCACAGGAAAACGCCACGGCCGTTGACATCAGGAATCAGGATATCAAGCAGATTATCGAATGCGATCTTGCCCTGTTCAATTTCGAGGGGACAGAGCTGGACGCAGGCACGGTGGTCGAGTTCATATTTGCCAAGTTGCTGGACATTCCCTCCGTGATCATGCGGTCTGATTTCCGTTCGTCAGGGGAAAAGGAGCTTGGCGGAGAGGACTGGAACCTGATGTGCTCCTTCTATCCCCGGACGCGAGTCGTTCAGTTTAATGCCATAGAGTTTCATCAACGGGCCGTTAATGAAAGTCGATCCCTGGAGGAGGCCATGGATCGACTCTATTCACGGATCACATCGCTTTTGATCGAGAGCCTGGACTCAGTAATAAGCCTTCCTCCGGTGTTTCGGGGGGACAAGAGCCAGTTGGAGGAACTATATCAATGGGCACTGAGGTTCCCCGGAGGTGGTCTGGAGAACCTGTGTTCGGAGGCATCATTTGTCGAGGAGATAGTAGGGGCGAAACTAGAGAAGAAGATTTATCATTAAGGGGGTATTAGGAAATACTTACTACTGAGAGCATCAAATAGTCTGCACTATCGGAGGGGCACGACGTCTTTCTGCTGTGACTGGTGGGAGGCCGCTGTCCTTTTCACGGCGTATCAGTGGGGGAAGCCGCAGCTCCCCTGCTCCAAAGGAGCGGGGGAGAATGCGGAGGGGGCAAGCCTGCCCGCCATTGCGAGCCGCTCAGGCGAGGCGGGCGGGACTCCCCCGTTGATACGTCGTAGAAAAGACCAGGCCGGGAGCCTTGGAACAGAAGAAAAGACCTCATGACCCTCCATAACTTTATCGGTTATATCCAATGTGAACAATTAAATGCTCTCGTTCGAAATCGAAATGCAAAAGGATCAATTGACTACGTCATGTTCTTGGAGCACCGGTGGCTATCATGAGCCCGATTTCCTCCCGTTTTGCTGCAGCACCGTCAAACATGCCGACTATTTTGCCTCGAGACATTACCGCAATCCGATCGCTCAGCGCCATTATTTCATCCAAATCTTCTGATACGAGGAGAATGGAGGAGCCTGCTTCCCGCAGCCGCATGAAGAGTTCCCATGTATGATTAACGGCCTTTGCATCGAGCCCCTGGGAGGGATAAACGGCCACAATGAACTTCGGCATTCTCCATGTCTCCCGTCCCAGTATCAGTCGCTGGATATTTCCTCCTGAGAGTATTCGTGTCTGGGATTTCCAAAGATCGGAGACGAGGGCCCCGAATCTGGACACGATCTCTTGTGTGTGCCCTGTTATATGGGACATGTTCAGGAATGGCCCTTTTGAGAACGGAGAAACCCTGATATCTTTTAGGACCACGTTCTCAGCGACTGTCATGGGCTCGATCACACCCATTTCCCGTCGTTTCTCGGGAATATGCGAAACACCAGCCCTTATTATTGCTCCCGGACTGCGGTTTGTATAATCCTTTCCGTGAATGATCACCTGGCCTTTCGTGGCCTTTCTCAATCCTGTGATGACCTCGGCCAATTCGCTCTGGCCATTTCCGGAGATCCCTGCGAAACCCAATATCTCACCTTCCCTGATGGTAAAGGAGACACCCTGTAGTGCCGGTTCCTCATCTGCGGCAAGGGCTTCGAGGTCTTTAACCTCTAACGCAATCCTATCGGATTTGACCGGCTTTCTCTCAAGATGAACCGGTGTGTGCTCACCAAACATGAGCTTTACCAATTCCGTCTTATCCGTCTTGGCAGTCTCTCTGGTGCCCATACTCTTCCCGAGACGGAGCACCGTGACGCGATCACCTGCCTCCAAGGCCTCTTCGATCTTATGGGTGATGAAAAGGATCCCGTAGCCCATCTCTGCCAGACTGTTCAGGGCGTCGAACAGGTGCTCGGCGTCCGCGGAGATAAGCGAAGTAGGCTCATCAAGAATCAGGATTTCCGGGTCATGGTAGAGGACCTTTATGATCTCAGCCCTCTGCTGTTCCCCGGCGGAAAGATCTTCTACCCTGGCTAACGGGTCAATGTACAGCCGGTATTTCTCTGATAGCTCGCGTACCCTGGCTTCCACTTCGGGAAGGGGGAAGGTGAGGTCGGATGAGTGAAGCCCGAGAGCAATGTTTTCCGCCACGGTAAAAGGCTTCACCAGCGCCAGCTCCTGGTGAACCATGCCGATGCCATTCCTAATGCCGTCTCTCGGTGATTTCAGGGTTACCGGTTTCCCTTTCACGTAGATCTGGCCCTCTGACAGCAGATAGAATCCTGAGAGGCAGTTTGCGATTACGGTCTTTCCGGCTCCATTTTCTCCAAGCAGCGTGTGGATTTCGCCGGCCTTGACATCGATATCGACATGATCCAGTATGAGATGCTCCCATACGCCGGGGAAACCCTTGCAAATACCTTTCCCCTCGAGGATTATGTCGCTTTTACCTTCCACTGGATCGTCTTTTTCCTTCAAGATTGAGAATCCTTTCGCCTTATTCGCGCTCGTAGGGAATACCCATGGCTGCAGGAAAGCGAACTCGTCCGATGACCCCGGCTACCACAAGCAACGTAACGATATAAGGTGCCATAGCCACGAACTGCCAGGGGATGACTCTTTGAACAGCCGGCATGGTTGACACCCACACAGCCAGGTTATCAAAGAAGCCGAATATGAACCCGCCGAGCAAGGCCAGGAGCGGATTCAGTCCGCTGAATACGACGGTAGCCAGGGCGATAAAGCCCCGGCCGGCAGAAATCTCCTTTGTCACAGACCCTATCCAGTCTATGCTGATGTAGGCCCCTGCCAATCCTGCAAGAGATGCACCCGCAGCGGTTGAGAGGCAGCGGAGGAGATGTATGTTGATTCCTGCCACGTCCGCGGCTTGAGGATTCTCTCCTACTGCCCTTATCTTCAGACCAAGCTTTGTTCTGAAAAGCAGTATGTATGTGAGAACGGGTAGCACAAGCGCCACGATTATCATGGGGCTGAAATCACCGAGAGGGGTGGAAATAGCAACCATCCGGCTCGCTTCGGGCACGGCATGATGTCCGGGTACGCCCAGGTGAATCAGCCAGAACGTCACCAAGCCAGCGGCAAAAAGATTGATTCCCACTCCGGCGATGAGCTGTACCCCTCTGAAATAGGTGCACACCAAGCCAAAGATGAGGCCGATGGCTAACCCCGCCCCCAACCCTACAAGGAGACCAACAATTGGTCCTCCTGCCTCAGCTCCGAGAGCGCCGGTCATAGCACCCAAAAGGATTATCCCTTCGAGGCCTATATTGAACAGGCCCGATGATTCTCCTATCACTTCACCGGTGCCTGTAAGGGTAATGGGAACCATGGCATACAGAGATCCTAAGAAGATTCCCCAGAGATAGCCAAGATTCATAACCGCCTCCGATCTTCGTCTTATGCCCGCTTTGATCGGAAAAAGACGACGGGCCCAATTTTCCGCAGAAAAGAAAACAACCGTATCAGCTCGGGGACGGCCAGGAAGAGAACGACAATTCCCTCAACGACACGGACCATCTCCAAAGGGACCTGTGCAAAAAGCTGCATCATTCTTCCACCTGCCAAAAGCCCCCCAAAGAAAATGGCTGCAAAGATAATCCCAATAGGATGGTTTCTTCCTATCATGGCTACCGCCAGGCCTTCAAAGCCGAGTCCTATTATGGAAGGCATGCCGCTGTAAACAGCGTACGTAGGCGGACGGCCCATTACATGAACAGCACCGGCCAGCCCTGCTGTGAGTCCCCCGGTGATGAAGACAAAGAGAATGATCTTCCATTTCTCAATACCCGCATAGGTGGCTGCCAGGGCGTTATGTCCCATTGCACGGATGTCAAACCCTATGACCGTTCGCCACAAAAAAAGATAGACGATAATGGCTGCAAGAAGAGAAACGAAGATTCCGTAACTAAGGCTTGTTCCCGGCACCAATAAGGGGAGACGGACCGACTCGGCAACGCTGAGCGTTTTCTCGGCTCTCAAAGGGTCAACGAGGATTGTGGCAATAAGATAAAAGGAAAGAAAATGAGCTATCCAGTTCAGCATTATGGTCGAAATGACCTCGTGTACGCCTCTCGCAGCCTTCAGAATGGCCACCGGAAGGCTCCAAATTGCCCCGGCAAGGACTGCGAAAACGAGACTTAAGGCAAAGGCGACGCCGGAGGGGAGATGAAAAAAGCTGACGGTAACCGCGGCCAAGGCGCCTAGATAGACCTGTCCTTCGGCACCAATATTGAACATTCCTCCCCGAAATCCGATGGCAAAGGTAAGGGCGGTGAGTATGAGGGGTGTAGCGTTGGCAAGGGATTCTGAAAAGCTGTATAGATCACCAAAGGCACCGTTGAACAGTGCCTGATAGGCAGAAATCGGATCGTAGCCGTACAGGATGATGATAAGTGCGCCGGCAGCAAACCCGATTATCCCTGCAATAATGGTCTTTTTCAGCTCATCGGTGCTTCCTCGAAGACCCATCCCATCCCCCTCTCTCGCATGTACAGTCCTCCCCTTAAATGCTCCGGAAACAAAAAGAGGGGGAGAGCACGTTTCTTGCTGTCCCCCTCTTGGTGCCGTTACGCTACCTCATGAGGGGGTATTTTGCCCTCACGGCTTTCATTTCCTCAACTGTGTTTGCATTCGGCACGGAGATCGTGCCTGAGATAATCTGTTTTTCCAAATCGGCCACTTCGTCCCAGATCCAGGCGGGAATCTGTGCTCGCATGGTCTTCCAGTTAGAAACGATAGCAGCCTTGTCCTTTGCCGTAATCTTACCGGCACCAATGCCAAACTCCATAAAGGTAACGAGATCAGGGTCTTTGCTCATGGC
Source organism: Desulfatiglandales bacterium (assembly GCA_035527895.1). Lineage (GTDB taxonomy): Bacteria > Desulfobacterota > DSM-4660 > Desulfatiglandales > B25-G16 > JADFWK01. The sequence goes on along the minus strand of DATKZQ010000045.1, from coordinate 12,310 downwards.
GACTCCCTGAACATCGAGTCCCATGATGACGAGCCCTGCCTTAAAGGATCCCTTTACTACCGTCTCCACGGCGTTATAACAGGCATTGTCCACCCGTTTCAGCATGCTCACGAGAACTCGATGCCCATCACCCATCCAATCCTGATTAGCGTCCACCCCTATCATGTAAGGTGGTCCGGCCTTCTTGCCTTTTGCCTTAATTGCCTCGGTGATGGCCTGGAGATCCCCAATTCCTAGAGGTCCGGCGATATTGTAGATCAGGCCTGCTTTCTGAGCGAGCATCGCCTCAGTCGCTCCCTTACCCTTGGCGATGTCGCTGAACGTACCGGTATACGTGTAAAGCAATCCAATGCGCGGGTCTTTGCCCGTCTTTTGGGCATACGCCTTGTTCCCCCAGTCGATTCCAAACCGGTAGCCCGCTTCGAAATGGTACAATACGGGGATCTCGATGCCAAGGACAGCACCCACATACGGATAGCCATAGTGGGCCGCTACCATTGCGGCAAGGGCCCCTACAAGGGCCGATCCTTCATTCTCCTTGAAGATAATCGACATCACATTTGGTGCATCGACCACGGAATCGATAATCATGAATTTCTGGTCAGGATACTCCTTGGATGCTGTGGCGACCGCATCGCTAAGCAGAAATCCGACCGAGATGATGAGATCAAACGAACCGGATCTGGCCGCGTTCCGAACATTGGGAAGGTAATCAGCTGCGCTGGCACTTTGAATCTCCACCATCTGCAGACCAAAATCCGCAGCCGCCTTATCCGTGCCCTTGAAACCCATATCATTGAAGGAGAGATCACCCCTTCCACCCACATCAAGGACCACGGCCACCTTGCCTTTGAGCGCTGCCTGAGCCGCTCCTGGTATCATCACCAGTCCGAGCACCAGCATCGCCACCGTAAAGATGGAAACCCTCAACATTTTACTGTGGTTCATTGTTTTGCTCCTCCTTTCATGATTTGGATTTAAAAGAAATGACTTACAGATAAAGACCGTTGAGTCACATGGCACGCGATCTGTTGTGACCCATTTCCCCGCCCTCTCGTTTCATAGTGGAGTATAATAGGGAATGGTTCTTTAGTAAAGCAAAACTGGTCAAAACCACCGATCCATGCAACGGAATTTTTGAGGTTTCCTCGGCATCCAAATAAGGCGGAATTTGCACTCTCAAATCCTCTGTGATAGACTCCCCTCTGTGTCATAGCTATGCAAGCCGACCCGTAGGGGTTTCAGATGTGCGCCGTTCCGTGAACTGAGTGACTCAACGTCTCCATAGGCAAAAAGAATTTGTGGGTCTTCTCTATTGATGGTTAACAGGGTCGTTTTAATAGTGCTGGATAGTGTGGGAGTGGGCTATTTGCCCGATGCCCACCGGTTTAACGACGATGGGGTGAATACGCTCTTGCATATTTACCAGGCAAGGGGAGGCCTGGACATACCGAACCTCTGTTTACTCGGGATGGGCAAAATTGTAGATGTCGGGTGCCGTGGTGGAGAAATAGGGGGTTGCTACGGCAAGATGGGCGAACGGTCCCCTAACAAGGATACTACGACCGGGCACTGGGAAATTGCCGGAATCGTGCTGGATGTCCCATTCCCAACCTACCCAACGGGATTTCCTCCGGATATCATCGAAGAATTCGAAAGAAAGATCGGCACGAAAACACTGGGGAACTACCCGCGCTCCGGCACCGAGATCCTGAAAGAGCTTGGGGATCATCATATAAAAACGGGATATCCCATTGTATATACCTCTGCGGATTCCGTTTTCCAACTGGCCGCACACGAAGGCATAGTGCCCCTGGAAACACTTTACGAGTACTGCAGGATCGCGAGAAACATCCTGACCGGTAAGCACGCTGTTGTGAGGGTCATAGCCAGGCCTTTCAGGGGATTGCCCGGGAGATTCGAAAGAGACGATGGCGCTCGCAGGGATTTGTCTCTCGTCCCGCCGGAAGAGACATTGCTCGATAGAATGAAGAAGCAGGGATTTTTCGTTGCCGGTGTTGGCAAGATAGGAGAAATATTCGCACATAGGGGGCTGACTGAAGAGATCCATACGAATGATAATGAAGACGGCGTGGATAAGACCATAGGGCTGATGAGAAAATACCAAAATAAAACCGGATTGATCTTCGTGAACCTTGTGGACTTCGATATGGTCTACGGACATCGCAGAAACGTCGAAGGCTATGCCAGGGCCTTAGAGGAGTTTGACCGTCGCATTCCGCAGATCATGGATGCACTCTCGGAAGACGACGTGTTGATCATTACGGCCGATCACGGGTGCGACCCCGCTTACGGGGCACATACGGACCATACAAGGGAGTATGTCCCGTTGCTTGTATGTGGGGAGGCGACAAAAAAGAACATAGATCTGGGCACAAGGGATACGTTTGCCGATTGCGGTCAGACCATTGCCGATATGCTCGGCGCGGGAACATTGAAATACGGCAGGAGCTTCAAGGGGGAGATAAGCAATGACTAAAGACATTGCCGGAGCAGTTAAAAAGATAAAAAAGAGCATTCATGTGAAGCCCGCCATTGGAATAATCCTGGGCAGCGGTCTTGGCAACCTGGTTGATGAATTCGAGGACCCTGTTTCAATCAGGTTTGAGGATATTCCGAATTTTCCCGTGGCTACGGTCGAGGGCCACAAGGGGGAAGTGGTGGCGGGCAGTCTTGCAGGGGTAAGTGTTTTGGCCTTTTCCGGAAGGGTTCACTATTACGAGGGTTACACCATGGAGGAGGTCTGTTTTCCGGTGAGGGTCATGTCAGGACTCGGCGTGGAAACGGTCATCATTACGAATGCCGCCGGAGCGGTAAACGAGACTTATTCGCCCGGTGATATAGTTGTGATAGGCGATCACATAAACCTGATGGGTGATAATCCTCTCAGAGGAACGACCCATTTTATTGATATGACAGAGGCATACAGCCGTGAGTTACGGGCGGTGGCACACGATGTGGCGGATGGTCTGGGTTTAAAACTTGAGGAGGGGGTCTATTTGGTATTGAGCGGTCCGTCTTTTGAGAGCCCTGCAGAGATTAGGATGATGCGAATCATAGGTGCTGACCTTGTGGGGATGTCAACGATACCGGAGGTCATCATGGCAAACAGGCTCGGCATGAAGGTGCTGGGGCTGTCCATGGTAACCAACATGGCCGCCGGCATAACCGGAAGACCGCTCACACATACAGAGGTGATCGAAGCAACGCGTAAAGCTGCAAATAAATTCAAAGGGCTTGTTTGCGGAATCGTTGAGCGTCTCGGAAAAGAGTAGTCAGACATGGCAGGCTTAGAAAAGGGAACAAAAAATCAGAGGCGACTATATTGATGAGAACATACGAATTGATCAAGAAGAAGAGGGACGGCATCGAACTGTCTCAAGATGAGATAGGCCATATGATTAACGGATTTGTCAACGGTGACATCCCCGACTACCAGATGGCGGCGTTTTTAATGGCCATCTATTTCAGGGGGATGAGTCCCAGGGAATGTGCCGACCTTACCATGGCCATGGTTGACTCTGGTGTCAAGGTGGACTTATCGGGAATAAAGGGTTTTAAGGTTGACAAGCATTCAACGGGAGGCGTGGGTGATACTACCACGCTCGTACTGGCCCCTCTTGTTGCGGCCAGCGGGGGCATCGTGGCAAAGATGACCGGCAGGGAGCTTGGCCATACGGGAGGTACGGTAGATAAGCTATTGTCCATCCCAGGTATGAATGTAGATATGCCGAAGGAAAAATTCGTTGAAATCGTTAATCATGTCCATGTCGGTCTGATCGCCCAGACAGCGAGTTTGGCCCATGCTGATAAGCATTTGTATGCCTTGAGAAACGTAACGGCCACTGTTGATTCCATTCCCCTTATTGCAAGCTCCATTATGAGCAAGAAACTGGCGGGAGGATCGGACGGGATCGTCCTCGACATAAAGACCGGAGTGGGTGCGTTTACGCAGCAGTATGAGGATGCGCTGAAGCTTGCCAGGACCATGGTGGATATAGGGGAGGGCGCGGGGAAAAAGGTTGTAGGCCTGATTACAGGCATGGAGCAGCCCTTGGGAAACGCAATCGGTAATGCCATAGAAGTGCAAGAAGCCATTGATACGCTGAGCGGAAAGGGCCCGGCGGATCTCGTTGATCTCGTGGCGGAACTGGGGGCCAACATGCTTCTTATTTCCGGCGTGGTGTCTTCCAGGGATGAGGGGATCAATCTCGTAAAACATAACATCCAGACAAAAAGAGGTCTGGAAAAACTGGGTGAACTGATCGAAGCCCAGGGGGGCAACCGGGAGGTCATAGAGAATCCCGACCTGCTGCCCCAGCCCAGGGTTAAGATTGAAGTCGAATCTGCGTGCTCTGGCTATGTCGAAAAAATAAATGCATTGGATGTAGGGTTGGCCTCAAAGATACTGGGTGCCGGGGGCAAAGCAAAGGACGAACCAATCGACCTTTCCATAGGGATCTATCTTAACAAAAAGGTCGGAGATGAGGTGGAGAAGGGTGAACCCATCGCCGTCCTTTATTCGGATGGCGATAAAAACAAGATTGACCCGACAAGAGAGCGGCTTCTAAATGCGTATACCATCGGGCCTAGCCAACTGGATCCGCCCAGGCTTTTCTATGCAAGGGTCTCCAAAGAGGGTGTCGAGGAATTGAAATGACCACGACCGATCAAGGGCGACAATTCGAACACGTTGTTGAAACATTTCCTGAAGAGGCTCGCAGACACGTACGGGCTGTTCCGGCCAACGCCGGCAAGCTGGCTGCAGCGCAGTCTAAGGCAATCATGGAGATTATGAGAATCGGGGATGAGGCTCTCATGGTGCTGCTGCTACCCTTGGCGAGGCTCTATGCGATTACCCCGATCTCCAATTTCGGGGTCGGAGCCGTAGCCAAAGTTTCCGCAAATTCTGCGGGAAGCGAATGTGACCTCTATCTGGGTGCCAATATAGAATTTACCGGTCAGGCTTTGAGTCAGACGGTACATGCCGAGCAGGCAGCAACTATGAACGCATGGCTACAGGGGGCAGCGCAGCTCCATTCGATCGCCGTTTCGGCGGCGCCCTGTGGGTATTGCCGGCAGTTTCTTTACGAGTTGGAAGGGCGTGATACTCTCATGATCGTTACACCAGGGGAGGGCCCTCGGGCATTTCGATCCACCCGGCTTGTAGAGCTTCTGCCGGAGGCCTTTGGACCCCTTGACCTCAAAAAGGCGGCTGGTCTGATGGCAGCATCAAATGACCGGCACAGGCTTACCCTGAAGGCCGATGTAAAGGACCCATTGATCCTTGAAGCACTGTCTGCAGCCAATAAGAGTTACGCCCCTTACACGAACAGTATGGCTGGCTGTGCGATTCAGGCGAACGATGGGCGGGTCTATAGAGGCCCCTCTGTAGAGAACGCGGCCTTCAATCCAAGCCTCTCACCACTCCAGACGGCGATCTCAAGCATGAATATGGGCAGCCTCGCGCAAGGACGAACGATCACCAGGGCCATTTTGGTAGAAAAGCCGGCCAGAAGCGGGCAGCGGGCTGTCACAGAGCTGGTCCTCAGGTCATTCGCTCCGGAGGTGAGCCTCGAGTATTTCGAAGCCGAGTGACTTGCGTGCTTCCGTTTCTCTCTTCCATTACCTCAATTCACTCCTCACAAGGTGGGAAAAACTTTACCAAAGATCGGAATTGAACTTCTCATCGTTGTGTATTCTTTTTCACATTTCCTGGATGGGCATTAGACAAGGTTGGCTTAACTATTTGAAATCTAATGTAATATTTAATCTGACTAATATTGCATGCTTCTTGCAGGATTATTCGACAATCCCATGGGATTGGCCAGCCCAGAGGATCAAATGACCAGAACTCAATGAAAGCCTGATTCACCTAAACAAAAAAAAAGAAGGGGGGGGGAGCAGCCCCCTTTTTTGTTTGGTCAAGGGGAGAGTAAGGCGAGGTCTGATTACCAGCCGTTCACAAAATTAAAGATTTGGCGGGAATATTTTCACCAAGGCTATCTTACCGATTTAGCCGGTTTCTGATGCGAGTTATGCAAATTGCAAAATGATAATACGAGCGGTTGTGCGGGTTTTGAGCACGGCATTGGGGCGATAAAGCGATGATTTTGTGCATCAAGGGCCATTGGATCTGCCTGTTTTCGTGAAAGGCTCGTGCCGCAGTTGCACTGATGTGGAAAGGCTTAGAAGTTCTTGTGGGGTTGAAGCGAATTTCATTGGGCAAGGTAATCGGAATGAGGCGAGGTGCTGGTTTCACACTCGTTGAGCTCATGGTGGTAATTGCCATTCTTGGCATCCTCGGTGCTACAGCACTGCAGTGTTATCAGACGATACAGAAAAGGGCGCGCGGCTCTGAGGCTAGCAGCATGCTCAGGCAGCTTATTGACGCAGAGATCATGTACTATTTGGAGAATGACAAATTCTTCCCGGACCCTGGAGACACGATCATGATATTTCATGATGACCTGCCATCTAAGGCCGAGATAGCGCAGGTAAAGCACGCCCTTAAGGTAGCCTTTCCAATTGGCCATCTTCTCGACTGCAACATTACCACCCTTCCGGGCTCGACCTGTATGATAACGGTATCGTCCTATAAGAACTCCTTTGCGCTCTTCAAGAACGGTTCTCCCTCCATCACGGGTACGGTAGATAACACCGGCAAAGCCGACATATTATAAGATCAGTTGAGGGCGGGTTTGAGCACGTGATTTGCCTATCTGTCTTCATGCTAGCCTAGACTGGGCGTAAAAGACGTGCCACCTTGCGAGGCTCTCAAAGGTAAATCTCCGTTTTCGCATCCCCCCATATAATACAAAGTGAATTATTTTCTAAAGGATTCGGCCGGTTGTGTCGAAGAGCTGTAATGGCTCGTATGTTCTCATCGAAGGCGACTGATTGTGGATTTTTTCCATGCTGTGCTGCCCCGGCACACGGCATCGCTTGACCTGGGCTTGCAGCTGGCGTGGTATGGATTGACTAAAAGGAGAGCTTGTCTGCCTCAGCAAATGTCACTTCACTTTACCTATTACCAATGAGAGTGTTTTTCTATTCGATTTGAGAGTCTCCGGAATAGACAAGGAATCTCATCTGTGGCACTATTCATGCTACTTTTCGAGATGTATCTGAATTCCTTCACTCGGTGAATTTGGTTCAAGTTGGGACCAAGGAGGTCCTTCTGATTCTTTATGGCATTCAATAATAACAGGAGGGATAAGGGCTCATGACGCATACAATCGGGGGCATCTTTGAAGGATTGATTCAATACACCCTTTTGGGTATTATTATTGCTCTATTGCTTATGGTGATCCTCCTTGTCTTGCTCCACGGAAGAAATCCTGTCAGGTCCTTTTTGGCTATAGCGCCCCTCAGAAATGCATTTGACGGGTTGTGCGAGCTTTCAGATAGGTTAGACGAAAACTACATAGCTCATAACCCCTATGGCACGGCCATGTGGCTGACCCGTTTCATTAAGATCGGAGTTATGGCCGCTGCAGGGCTCATGATCCTCTGGATTATTGTAATTGCAATCAGAGGATGAGAACTTACCTTACCGTTTCTTCGTGTTTATTCGCCTTCTCCAAAATACCCTGTAGCTTGTCTGAGGGCAGGGCAGATTTATCCGCCTTTGGACGATTCATCCGCCTGAACCATGGCGGACTTGTCCGCCTGAACCATGGCGGAGGTCCCGCCCTGTATCTTCATTTCTGCCCGGAACCGCACCAGAACGTCCTCAGGTCAGGATACTCGGGCCCGGAGTTTCTCTTGAGCCGGTTTGCCAAGGCGTATTGTGTAAACGAGAGCCAGGAGAAAGAGGGAAACAGGAGAAGGCTTGCAATAGAGCCAGAGCCTGTAATCATGCGATCTGGCTTTATCGAGACCTAACAAGAATATCGTTGTAAGTTTGGCGAGTCATTTGATTGAATATCAGATGCAGCTGATTACCGTGTGATACAACAGGATCAGCAAAAGGATAAAGGATAGGCGAGGGGTACATAGTTCAGCGAGGATTTGCGATTCAAATATGGTAAGGGTGGCTATCAGGGGATGTTGTTTACTTCAGTTAGTCTAAGATATGACCATACTCTTCCTTCTTTGTTGTCTCGTGCTACCCTCAGTAAACATTACCATTCTATTCTAAAATCTTGCCTTGTGGCCCCTTGTGTCACCGTCACCCAAAATGATCTTGTCGATCTTCCGGGTGGAGAAATCGATATCACATACCGACCCGGATTTAAGAAGCCAAATGAATAGTATCCGTTTTGATTCGTGCTCACACTATACCCGCTAATGCTCATTGCGACCCCTTGCGCTGCTGAGCCGTTAGCCCACCGAACGTAGCCCTGCAGCTGGCCATATTGATATTGGGCTTCGCTAGATCCTACAATAATAATCATGACCAGTATCGCTACATAAGCACTTATGATCGTGATCTTTTTCTTCATTTACTCAGCCTTCTTAACAATAATTGGCAACGGGGTGGGCGCGGTCAATTGGACGTTTATCTCCTTCTTATAGAGTATCGGTCCATTAACAGTTTCGCGTACTGTAACTGTGACCTCTCCTAAGGGGATCGTTGTCAAGCGAAAACGGCCGTTTGATTCTATTTTGACAATCTTTCCGGCAATCTCAACGTAACCTGCAACTGGGCGTTCGTCCTGATCTATTACTGTCCCTTCCAATATTCCCAGATTTGTTGGAAATGCTCGCAAATCATTATTCAATGAATATCCCCCGCCTGCGTCCGTTATTATGTTTTGATCGCCATACAATTTGAAGACTTTATAGCCGGGCGTCCAGACCAAAATGTCATATTTTTCTTTGTGGGGCACTTTTATTGCGAACTCTCCCTGTTTATCGACAATCGGGCCATGCCTGCTTTCTAGAACCCCGATTTCGAATGAATCTAATGGACTATCCTCCAGTGTGAGTACCTTTCCCTGAAGACAAATTACTTCCCCCTCTCTCTCAGGAACGCCCGCCGTATATGGAAGCGGCTTAAAAAGCGCATATGCGTAAATAACAACCATGCCCGCGATAAATCCAATTACTACGTTCATGCCAAAGTATTTCATGCTTTTCCCGATGAATACCAAGAGCTTAAGATCACTCTCAATCAGATATTCGGCAAATGATTTCTTCGAATGTTGGGAGTCACGACCGGCCTTGGAGTTACGTTTATCCATTATTTATAATCACCCAATCTGTAACCTAACACTAAATATAAGGAATAGGTCTTATCCAATACCAATGGATTCAATATAGCACAATATTAATGCCTGATTACCATTATGGCGAATTCCATGTTGCTTGCCGTATACTGGATTTTTACAAATTTAATCATTACACATAGGTGTTTTAAGTTCAATATTATTTTGGGCTCTCCGCTGAAGTCAAGACCTCAATAGAAGGTTTGTGTGATCGAATCTCAAACGTTACTACAACCACATATTTCAAGATGAAATCTGCGAGCAGCTACCTCTGCTGATCCCGTTGATTTGCGATGAAAATCTGGGGCGATCTCATCTCAGGGCTTGAGGTTTTGATATTTCGATCAGATATTTACTCTTGCTATTTTGAATGGCCTGGCAAGTCATCCAGAATGGTGCAGCGCTTGACCACTTTCGGTTCAGAAGCCTTGAGATATTAAGCAAGAGTCAAGGGCATGCCTGACCCCTTGCAGTTTAGTTCATCAAATTCAACAACGTTCCTAATTTCTCACTAATAATGGCAAACGTAAAGATTTAACCCTAAACCCTACTGGTGCAGATGGACCGACATACGTTCCCGCACCTCGGCCATGAGGCGACGGGAGTTCTTCTTCAGAGTAGAGTCGGTTACCGGCGGGAGAATCGCAATGGAAATGTGACCGGACCTGATGTGGAGACTTTTCTTGGGAAGCACCTGGCGCGAGCCCTGAATCACCAGGGGCACCACATCGCGGCCGGATTGGGACGCCAGGAAAAAGGCGCCGCGTTTGAACGGTGCCAATCGGCCGTCCTCGGAGCGCGTTCCCTCGGCAAAGAAGAGAATCGAACTTCCCCGTTGAATTTTTAAAACGGTTTCCCGGATCAATTCGCGAGCGTGACCGGAGTCTTCCCGGTCAATAAAAATGTAGCCGGCCTTTTTCATGGCATATCCCCACAGTGGCACCGCCATGAGTTCTTTTTTTACTACAAACTTAAAATCAACCGGCAAACAAGCCAGCAGAGCCAGGATGTCGAACATGCTTTGGTGGTTGGAGACAAACACGACAGAGCCATTGTCTGGGGCCAGATTTCCTATCCCATGGAGGCTTACCGTCACCCGGCTTGCCCATAGCAGAATCTTGCTCCAAGGGCGGGCACCATATCTATGGGTCAGCCGGCCCGAGTGGTCGCCCAGGAAAAGCAAGATTGAAACTGCTGACCAGAATACGGTCTGAACCAGGAGAAACCCGAGAAGAATCGCCAGTCTGATCCTCCCAAAGAATGGTCTATGCCGGCCCACTAAAGACTCCACTCCACTAGACAGGCGCCCCAGGTCAACCCTGCGCCGAATGTGATCATGAGTAGCTTATCCATGGGTGAGAGTCTTCCTGCCTTTCGCGCTTCGTTCAAGGCTATGGGGATCGATGATGAAGACGTGTTTCCATATTTTTGAATGGTGATGTACACTTTCTCAAGAGAGATCCCAAGCCGCCGGGCCACAGCGTTAATAATACGGATATTGGCCTGGTGGGGAACCATGAGGGCCAGTTCTTCTATGGTTACTTTGGCTCGCTCCAGGGTGATTCGCGCAATGTCTTCAAGACAGCGGACTGCCTTCTTAAACAATTTATTCCCGTCCATTACCAGATAATAGGGCTTGGTATCGTTTTGCCTTTCCCCGATATATAACCCCCTACGAGGAGCGCCTTCATCAACAGAGTAGAGCAGGTCACCCAATCCCCCATCTGACCTCATATGGATAGATCGGATTCCGGTGTCTTCTGTTGTTCTTCTCAGGATTACGGCGCCTGCTCCATCGCCGAGCAGCACGCAGCTGTTTCTATCGCTCCAGTTCGTGACCGATGAAAGGACCTCGGTTCCCACCACGAGGGCGTGTTCCGCTTCACCGCAACGGATAGCGTTATGGGCTACTGAAAGAGCGTAGATGAAGCCCGAGCACCCTGCGGACACGTCCATGCTCGCCGCATTTGTAGCGCCGATTTTTTGCTGCAAGGTGCAGGCGCATGAAGGAAACTGCCTGTCCGGCGTAACCGTGCCCACCACGATCAGGTCGATTTGTTCCGGGTCGATTCCGGCCATTTCTAGGGCCTCTTCGGAGGCTATACGCGCGAGGTCCGAGGCGAACTGTCCCTGTTTTGCAATCCTCCGTTCCCTGATTCCGGTGCGCTTGGCAATCCAATCGTCGGACGTGTCGACGATTCGTTCCAAATCCTGGTTTGTGAGCACGATTTCAGGAGTGTAGGATCCTGTGCTGACTATTTTTGAGTTGTATAATGCATCAAGCATACCTGTGAATCCTCGTTCATCTCCTTGTCTGAAACTTAACCTAAGTCTTTGGGTTTCGGCTCACATCTAAAGGTCGTAACAATTAGCCAGTAACCGGCGGGAATGCTCGCAAGAATTGTTCAGATGACAATCCTGGCCGGAGTTGCTCAAAGAAATTGCTCCCGGTCCGGTAAAAGTGATGTGTTAGGATGTGGGGACGAAATTTCCATCAGCAGGGTGGGCAATAGGAGGCAACTACTCAGTGTGTTGCACCTGATGATTGAAATCGACTCCTGAACAAAACTCGGCCTATCAGCCGCTCACCAGTTTCATCTCATAGGCGATACTACTCCGCTATTCCTGGCTTGATTCCGATACATGAGCACGAACCGCTTGTCAATTTTTTCTTTATCAAGACTGATGGCCTCGCAAAAAGTCAAAGCAATGTAGCTATTTGCAATAATTGAATATAGCTGTATTCTTGGCTTCCCTTTCTCCCTACCTTTTTGGTATACGTAGGTCACATGATCAACCAAACTGCAGGTGAAAGGCATTATTCGTAATAAAGACCACAAGCAGCATGAGCTTTTTGATCCCTGCGGTTTTCTAAGCCCAAAGCGCCGGGAACTACTTGACCAATGCTGGGTGGGGTTATTTCAAAGAGAACTTCTCAGTGAAATTCCCGTTGGCGAAACGGCTCCGTTTTTAACTTGATAATTCCCTGCAGCGGCTCGACTGAGCTCGCCGAAGTCTTGCTGCAGGGTTACGACATAGTGCCTCCCCCTTGATGGGGGAGGTTAGGTGGGGGTGAT
>DATKZQ010000044.1:0-51891 GCA_035527895.1 Desulfatiglandales bacterium | reverse complement strand
ATCATTGCCAAGGTCGCCCTGACAGATGATTTTGATGCCGTTTGCCGTACACACGACAAACTCCCGCGAAAATCTTTCGTGGATACTTTGTTGCGCATGGTTGCGTGATTCTATAGGACACAATTTCGGTGAAACTTCAATTATAGAGTATATCTTATTTATATTACTTTATATGTGGATAATATAAAGTAAGAACTTTCAACGGACGCCTGAGATGATAAGAAAAAACGTCTTTGTTACTGGTTCACCTCGATGCGGGAAATCAACCCTGATACAGAAGGTCCTAGAGAAGCTGAATGGCCCAGCAACAGGTTTTTTTACGCGGGAGATGAGAGAGGGGGGTGAGCGACTCGGTTTTTCCATAAATACGGTGGACGGAAGGGAAGGGATCTTGGCCCATAAGAGCATCAGAAGTCGATACAGGGTAGGCAAATATGGGGTAAATCTCAAGGACATAGACGATATTGCCGTTCCCGCCATGATACCTTCGGGACAAGAGCAGATAGTTGTAATTGATGAGATCGGAAAGATGGAATGTTTCTCTCCTCTGTTTAAACAAGCCCTGATCGAAGTACTTGATTCGCCAAATCGAGTGCTCGGCTCGATTGCGCTGAGAGGAGACTCTTTTATTGAAGCCGTTAAACGGCGTGAAGATGTAATGGCGATTAGCGTGACGATCCAGAACCGCGATATCTTGGTGAATCAGCTGCTTGATACAGTGAAGGCATTTAACATTGCATAGCAAGGGGGCGAAATGGTATAAAAATCAGTCCTGGAGGAATGAAGGTGAAGAAGCGGTTGATTATCATTGTGTTCCTTGTCTTGTTTCTTGGTGTAGGCGCTTTTGTGTATCTCGGGCAGAGGAGGGTGCGGGTCAAGGAGACATACTATTCCGGCACCATTGAGGCAAGGACTGCGGAATTGTCCTTTCAGGTAAGTGGGAGAGTTGTTGAGATCTTAGCAGATGAGGGGGAACGTGTTCAAAAAGACGTGATTTTGGCAAAGCTTGACCAATCGGAATATCGAGCCAGGTATGAGCAGGCGAAAGCGCAATTGCAGAGTGCCATCAAGAACGGCGAAAGGGCACAGATGGTCTTGGAGCTCTACAGGGAGACACTTCCCGACGAGGTTGCGCGGGCAGAGGCCGGTGTGGAGGTTCTTATGTCACAATTGAGGGAGCTCCAGTCCGGTTCGCGCGAACAGGAAATAGAGCGGGCTCGATTGGCATTTTTGGGCGCAAAGGATATCATGGAGGAGGCCAAAAAGAACAAGGAGCGGTACGAGAAGCTCTTTGAAAAGGGCCTTGTTTCGGAAAGGGAATGGGATTCAGTGCGGCTCAAGTATGAGACTGCTCTGAAAGAGTTTGAAGGGACCAAGGAAACGCTCGGGCTTTATGAGGAAGGTGTCAGGAGAGAGACCATTGAGACAGCACGAGCCAGAGTAGCCGAAGGGAAGACCCTGCTGAAGCAGGCCAAAGGCAATCTCAAGAGGATTGAGGCAGCGGGAAAAGAAGTTGAGACAGCGCTGGCCCAGGCCGAGGCGGCCGAATCAGCGGTTAGGCTGGCGGAAACCCATCTGCAATACACACTGCTGAGAGCGCCATTCGAAGGGATCGTAACCAGTCGTAACATGGAGCTGGGCGAGGTAGTTTTGCCCGGAAGGGAGGTTCTTTCTCTGTCGGATCTCTCGTCCGTTGATCTGAAGATATTTGTCGATGGGACGGAGATCGGGAAAGTTAAGCCAGGACAAAAGGTTGAAGTACGAGTCGATACGTTTCCCGATAAGATATTCTGGGGAAAGATATCGTTTATCTCTCCCGAAGGAGAATTCACTCCAAAGATCATCCAGACCCATAAAGAACGGGTCAAACTCGTATACCTCGTGAAGGTTGCCATTCCCAATCCGAACCTTATATTAAAATCAGGAATGCCTGCCGATGCATGGCTGCGATAATAGCCTACCTCACACCACGGATTTCCCGCCGGAAGGAGTTCCCATCGTTCAATTGATAGATGTCTCCAAGCGTTACGGCTCGATTGAGGCAGTCAATCGAGTGAGCTTTCAGGTGTCAGGTGGAGGCATTTTCGGGATCGTAGGTTCTGACGGTGCAGGTAAATCAACATTGCTTCGCATGGTAGCAACGATGATCAAACCCTCCTCCGGAAGAATCACGATAGACCAATTGGATACGGTGTCGCAAAGGACAAGGGTTAAACCCATTATCGGCTATATGCCCCAGCGTTTCGGTCTTTACCTTGATCTGACTGTGGGCGAAAACATCGACTTCTGCATGGATATTTTCGGCATCTTTGGAGAGGAGAGGAGAAAAAGGAAAGAACGGTATCTCGGGTTTTCTAACCTCCTTCCCTTTTTGGACAGGCTGGCCGGTGCACTTTCCGGCGGCATGAAACAGAAGTTGGGCCTTGCCTGCGTACTCGTTCATCAGCCCAAGGTCCTCATTCTGGATGAGCCCACCAATGGAGTAGATCCGGTGTCCCGGCGGGAATTCTGGGATATACTCGGCGATATGAAGAAGGAGGGCATGACCATCCTGATCTCAACTGCATATCTCGACGAGGGAGAGAAATGCGATCAGCTTGCCATTATGCATAAATCCCATGTTTTAGGGATAGCAACGCCTGAAGCAGTCCGATCGAGTTACCCCAGCCTGGAGGAGGCCATGATTCACCGTATTCAGGAAGTGGATGAGAGGCTTATTCATGATCGTTTCGGCGTCTGATGTCGTATACGTGAAAGACCTCGAAAAGAGGTTCGGTCGTTTTGTCGCCGTGGACAAGGTCTCTTTTTCGGTGAAGAAAGGAGAGGTCTTTGGTTTTTTAGGGCCAAACGGTGCAGGTAAATCGACGACCATTCGTATGCTCTGCGGCATCATAAGTCCTACCTCAGGATATGGCCAGGTTGCCGGTCATGATATCTTCTCCGAGGCCGAGGCGATTAAGCATTCCATCGGGTACATGTCGCAGAAGTTTTCCCTTTACGAAGACATGACCCCTTTTGAGAATATCCGATTTTATCTGGGGGTGTATGAAGTACCGCAAGAAGAGTGGAGAGAAAGGGTTGAGTGGGTGCTCGACATGGCGAGTTTAAAAGATGTTCGAGACCGTGTTACCAAAGAACTTCCCCCCGGATGGCGGCAGCGTTTGGCGCTTGGCTGTGCTCTGCTTCACCGACCTGAAATCCTTTTCCTGGATGAACCCACCTCAGGAGTAGACCCTATTACGCGGCGGCACTTTTGGGAATTCATTGATAGCCTGGCTGAGGGAGGGGTAACGGTATTCGTAACAACGCACTATATGAACGAGGCCCTCAACTGCCGGCGGGTTGTGATGATCAACGAAGGAAGGATTGTGATATCTGGAAGCCCGACAGAGATTATTAATCGGGTCTTTCCCGAAAGGCCCGAAGCTGACCTGGACGATGTGTTTGTATACTTGATGTCTCGGAGAACTCCGTGAACCCGGTGAATATCAAGGCTGTTGCACGTAAAGAGTTCTATCACCTGATCAGGGACTTCAGGAGTATGTATCTGGCCTTTGTTATCCCACTGCTGCTGATCTTTATGTTCGGATACGCCCTGAGCCTGGATGTGGATAATGTGAAGACCGTGATCGTTGATCAGGATAAGACCGGACTGAGCCGTGACTTCATACGGAAACTCGATGCCTCTGCTTACTTCGAGATCATTCGCCATCTCGATGATTCACAAGCCGCTGTCAGATACCTTGATCAGGGCGTCACAACAATGGTAGTAGTCATTCCCCCTGGCTGGACTGAAGATCTCAAAGCAGACCGTGAGGCGGCGCTTCAGATCCTGCTTGATGGCAGCGATCCCAATTTTGCCGGTCTCTCGAGGGGCTACATCACGGCATTTGTGGAGGCTTACAATCGCGATCGTCTTCTCAGCTTCCTCAATCGAAAGGGCATGGAAAAAATAAAACCCCCGGTAGATGGAAGGATACGAGTATGGTTTAACGAGGACTTGGACAGCCGGAATTTCATCGTGCCGGGCATTATTGCGATAATTATCATGATCGTAGGGGCTATGTTGACCTCGCTGGTGATTGCCCGAGAATATGAAAACGGGACCATGGAAACGATCCGTTCGCTGCCAATCCGGGGAGGGGAATTCCTGTTGGGCAAAGCCATTCCCTACTTCCTCATTGCGCTAACTGATGTGTTGGTGGCTGTTTTTATGGGACAGGTACTCTTTGGCGTTGTCATGAAGTCCAGCTTTTGGTTAATGGTGCTCGCATCTGCAATCTATATATCGGTTGCCCTGTGCCTTGGGTTGCTCATTTCCATCGCAACAAAATCCCAGTTGGTAGCGAATCAGATGGCCATACTGATTACGTTTCTGCCTTCTTTGCTGCTCTCCAATTTTGTGTTTCCTGTAAGCAATATGCCCAAGATATTTCAAGTCCTGACGTATGTCATTCCTGCAACGTATTTCATAGATATACTCAACGGGATTTATCTCCGAAGCCTTGGTCTTGCACACTTATGGCCTAGCTACGCAATACTGGTGGGTATGTTGATCGTTCTTGGCAACATAGGGTTCGCGATGCTCAAGCGGGAGGGAATGTGAGGTGAATTGGCTCAGGGTTCGCGAATTGGTCCGAAAGGAATTCATCCAGCTTTTCCGCGATAAAAAAAACAGACCTCTTTTAGTCATCGCGCCATTCGTGCAGTTGCTCGTTTTCGGATATGTGCTCAGCACGGACGTGAGAGATGTAAGGGTTGCGGTCCTTGATCAGTCCCACACACGGGAGAGCCGAATGCTGGTGGATGCCTTTGATGCAAACAAGACATTCCACATAATCTATTACCCGAACCATCCCAGAGAACTTGAGGAACTCTTGTTACGAAGAAAGGTCGATCTTGCCGTCAAGATTGACCCCGATTTTAGTGAGCGCATAAGGAGAGGGGATTCATCTCCCATTCAGATCCTTGCCGATGGAAGTATGAGTAATATGGCTGCCGTACGAATCGCGTATGCTTCGCTCGTTCTTGATAGGTTTAATCAGCATATGATTAGGGAGCTTTACGGGCAAAGGTTGGATTACGGCAGGATTGATGCTCGAGTGCGGACATGGTATAACCCGAACCTTGATAGTCGTAACTTCTTTGTGCCGGGCATCGTGGCGGTTTTGATCATGATCCTCTCCCTCCTCCTTACCTCCATGGCTATCATCCGAGAAAAAGAAGCAGGTACCATAGAACAGCTTATCGTTACACCGCTGAGACCCATTGAACTCATTCTGGGAAAAACTATCCCGTATATCATAATTACCCAGACACTCATGATTATCGTCATTACCTTCGCCATCATGTGGTTCTCCATCCCGCTCAAGGGAAACTTTCTCCTTCTTGTGGCTGCGGCGTGTCTCTTTCTCTTGAGTACCTTGGGAACAGGGCTGTTCATATCAACAATCTCGGCAACACAACAGCAGGCCATGATGACCGTGTTTTTTTTCATTCTGCCCTTCTTCATGTTCAGCGGTTTTGTTTTCCCCATCGCCAGCATGCCAACGGCTATTCAATGGCTAACCTATTTGAATCCCCTGCGGTATTTTCTGGTTATCATAAGAGGAGTTTTCTTAAAGGGGGTTGGTTTCGCAGTGCTCTGGCCGCAATTCCTTGCGCTATTGGTGCTCGGGCTCATTGTCTTCACGAGTGCTGTTAAGAGATTTAGGAAGAGACTGGATTAAGACGTTGATGTGAGATCCAGCTAAATTAGGTATAGGAATGTTATGGAGTGTTTTGTTGGGATAGACATTGGCTCTGCCTCCTCCAAAGGCGTTGCCCTGATTGATGATAGGGTAGGAGGTTCTTGCGTTATCCCCTCCGGGGGAGATTACCGGGTTGCAGCCGATAGGATTAGGAGGGAGTTGCTTGCCGGAGCGGGAATATCCTCAGGAGATGTCGCTTATACAATAGCCACTGGATATGGTGCGAAGAACGTGGGCTTTGCTGACGAGGTAATAACAGACATATCCTGTCATGGCAAGGGCATCTCTTATCTTGCTCCATCGGTGAGAACTGCGGTTGATGTTGGGGATTTGTTCAGTAAAGCCTTTCGGATAGATGAAAGGGGCACTATCCTTACCTTCGTACTGAGTGGTAAGTGCGCTGGAGGCTCGGGGAGGGGTTTGCAGGTTATTGCCAAGGTACTCCAGATCAGGCTGGAAGACATCGGGACCTTGTCCCTGAAGTCCAAGAAAAGGGTAGATTTTAATACCGGCTGCGCTGTTTTCGCCGAGAGCGAGGCCGTTTCACGGGTAGCTGAGGGTGTAGAAAAGGAGGATCTTCTGGCCGGGATTCATCGAGCCCTGGCTGCACAGATCAACAGCCTTGCAGAGCGGGTGGGGATTGAAATGGAATATGCACTTGTGGGCGGTGGAGCCAGGGATAGTGGTCTAATTAAGGCGTTGGAAGAGATAACGGGTTTTGATATCGTTGTGCCACCGGAGCCCCACCTGACAGCCGCCCTCGGGGCGGCTGTCATAGCAAGGGAGCGGGTAACCGGTTGATCAGCCTACCTTAAATACGATTGCTGCACCTGTATTTCTTGACAGAATTACAGAAGGTGCTCTATAAAAAGTATGTCTCTCATAGCAAACTTCCTAACCGGTCAGTAACTGTGTCCTGTTAGCTCGTTGATGCTTCTTTGCGGCTTTCCTACTGAAATTGACGCGAGGAATTCTGCCCGCCTCTCTTTTCGGGAGCAGTCTCTGGCAAAAGACTCGAGATACCACTGAGAATACCGGCCAGTGCCTTTTTCGCTTCAACTGGAGTTCTAAAGAAGACCGTAAATTCTCTCCTTAGCGAACGGATAGGAATATAGAGTCCGGCCGAGGGCGGAGCCGGAAGCTTTCCCCTATTATTTGCCCTTAAATTTCGGGATTTCCTTGCCGACGCTGGTCAACCCAGTAAGTGCGTCGGCGGTTGAGAAGATCTCATAGAGGTGGGCTAATTCTTCCTTGAGCCCGTCCGCCAGGGACAGCTCATAGCCTGTATCAATTATCTGGTTAGCGAGCCGGAGCGCAATAGGCGCCTTCTTAGTAAGCATTTTGGCGGTCTTGGCTTCCAAGGGATCATCGCTTTCAATATATTTTCCACCCAACCACGAATCGATGTTGGCATCTGAAAAAAGCTCTTCCAGCTTGCGCCAATCTTGAGGGAGCTCTTCCGTCTTCTTACCCTTGCGGAGAGCGGGCTTTCCCTCCTTAATAAGCGCCAGTATTTTGTCGTCGATTTGATCAGGGGCGAATACATAGTCCACGAGGCCAATGGAAAGGGCATCATTAGCGGAAATGAGCCGACCCGTGAAGATGATGTACTTTGCCAATTCCTTGCCGACGAAGCGGCTGGTCCGTTGGGTACCTCCCAGTCCCGGATAGATCCCGATTCCCGTCTCAGGAAATCCCATGACGGCGCCTGGAGTAGCCGCAATGATATCAGTGGAGAGCGCCAGCTCGAACCCGCCGCCCAGGGCAAGGCCATCCACCTTGGCAATCACTAACTTCTTGCTATCGTCGATGCGATTTAAGACCTCCTGACCGTAGGATGTGAATTTATAATTGTCCTCCAACCGGTCGTTCTTGATGCAATCGACAAAGAATTTGATGTCAGCGCCGGCCACAAAGGCCTTTCCGGCGGTCTCGATGATGATGGCCTTGGTCTCAGGGTCTGATTCAGCCTGCTTGAAGGTCTCGTCCAATTGTCTGACAATGGTATGGTTCAGGGCATTCATGGCATCCGGTCGGGACACATTTACCCGCCCTACGTCTCCGTCACGGCTATATTTGACATAACGGATATCCCAGGGTACCCCCTTTCCCTTCTGGGCCTTTAGACTATCAGGCACCTTAAGATCGGGCCAGGCCTTCAAAAGGTCTTCCACCATGTTGTAGGTCTTATCAATACCCGCAAGGTTCATGAGCTCAAAGGGCCCCTTGCTCCACCGAAGTCCTACCTTGGCGCCCAGGTCGATGTCTGCCATATCCGAGATATTTTCCTCCGGGAGGGTACAACAGATAAAGAAGACGGCACTGAGAAGCCTGTCGGTAACTTTATCCAGTTTACCCTCATCCGCTTCGCCATCGAGAGGAAAATCCTCGCCTGATTCAAACTGGGCCTTTAACCTGGCCGAAGGGGCGTAAAAGGGATGTCCTATTTGATCAAACAGGGATTGGGAAACGTGATAGGATATGGGGACGCCGGTCACGTTGACCAGCTTGAAAGGCCCCATGCCGATCCCCAAGGCATCCATGACCGCTTTGTCAATGGTGGGAATATTGGCCCAGCCCTCTTCCAGAATGCGGGTCGCCTCGTTGTTTAAGGGGGCAAAAAAGCGGTTCACTGCAAAGCCGGGGGAATTCTTGACCAGGATATCGGTCTTGCCAGTGAGAATGGAGTACTGCTTACAGGCCGCGACGGTCTGCGGCGAGGTAAGGGCACCCGGAATAATCTCCAGAAGACGGTTCATTGCCGGATGGTAGAAAAAATGAAGCCCCACAAAGCGGTCCGCCCTGTCTGTGGCCTTGGCCAACTCGTCAATCGAGAAGGATGATGTGTTGGTGGCCAAGATCGTTTTTGGCTCACATATTTTGTCGAGCCGGGCAAAAAGCTCTTTCTTGACCGCAAGATCTTCAAACACAGCCTCTATAATGAGATCGCAGTCCTTTGTCCCAGCCAAGTCTACCGTACCGTGGATACGGGAGAGAATTTCGTCGACCTGCTCAGGGCGAAAGATTTTTCGTTCCACCCCTTGCTGCAGCGTACCGCGGATAGCGTTTATTCCCCTTTCCACAAATTCTGGTTTCACGTCCACCAGGATTACAGACAGGCCCTCCTGGGCCGTTTTCTGGGCGATTCCGCCGCCCATGTTACCTGCACCGATGATTCCAATTTTTTTCATTTTTGAACCTCCTATTGTGACTTGCGATCAGTACAGTCAATAGTGACTAAATCTTGACTCTTTCATTAGGCGGTTTGAGGAGAGTCAAAAAAACGGGCTGAGAGCAAGATGACGGGTATTCCACCAATTCCTCTGGGCCTCGGATCTCTTCAATCTTCTCCCGTAAAAATAAACGTAAGTTGGTGGCATGAATTGGCTCTGCCACAAAGTGTATTTGAGATTTCCCTTATAGCATATTAGTATTTTTATGGTACCCCAAAATGCCCCATGAAACTGTCTTCTTATCCACTTTTTTGCCTGTACCATGTGCCTTAAATAGTTATTTGACACTATGATTTTAAAATATCACCCTCATATCCGCGGTGGGTTTTGGGGAAGGAATCTTGCGGAGAATCGGATTGACAGAATCGACAAGGTATGCTTCTATTTCACGTGATTCTTCATTATCAACCGAACGGCATGATTCATTCTGTAAAGCTCCCAGCTCAGCCGGGCGGCCCAAAGAGTTTGATATTCAGGGAATATGCCTTGGGATTTTGGGTATTGCCTCATAACTAAGGTTAAGAGGTCGCCACCGTAGCCGAGCTTACAGAGGGAGAGATACATGTGCCCTCCAGTATGATTCAAGATACCTCAATCCGGTTTTATCTTTTGAACTGCTTTAGAGGGCTCCTCGATTTTCAAGCCTCCAGCTCTGCCAGAGGTGTATGACCTTGTTTGGCGAGTTATTATGACGAAGAGTGCCAACAAAACCGACAAGGAGAACGAAAAATGGTGACATTCCACAGGCGATTGCCGCGGTTTGAATATGCGCGACCTAGGTCCATCGATGAAGCATTATCCTTACTCGCGCGGCACAAAGAGGAAGCAAGGCCTATGGCTGGTGGTACAGATTTGCTCCCCAAAATGAAAAGGAGGGAAATCGAGGCCCCGAAGTATGTAATTGACCTCAAGGG
This sequence comes from Desulfatiglandales bacterium, assembly GCA_035527895.1. GTDB lineage: Bacteria > Desulfobacterota > DSM-4660 > Desulfatiglandales > B25-G16 > JADFWK01. The sequence continues at coordinate 41,994 of DATKZQ010000044.1, read as the reverse complement.
TATACCAGATCTGGATTATATAGAATATGACCACAAAAAAGGGCTCAGGCTTGGTGCCTTAACTACCATTCACGCCATTGAAACTTCTCCTGTCATCCAGCTCAGATTCAGTATCCTAGCCCAGGCAGCTTACCTGATGGCAGCTCCCCAGGTGCGTAACAGAGGAACTGTGGCAGGCAATATCTGTAATGCCGTACCTTCAGCCGACAGTGTCCCGCCACTCCTTGCTCTAGAGGCGAAGCTAAAGTTGATGAGCCAAAAGGGTGAAAGAATCCTCGCTCTTGAAGATTTTTTCACTGGACCACATGAGACGGTTCTCACCGGGGTGGAGCTGCTGGTGGAAATTCAGATTCCCCCTTTGCCTTCAGAGAGCCGGGGCATATACCTGAAGCTATCACCGAAAAGGTCTATGGATTTGGCTACCGTCGGCGTTGCTGCTCTTGTGATTACTGAAGATGGACTCTGCAAGGATATAAGGATTGCCCTGGGAGCGGTAGCTCCAACTCCAATCAGGGCAAAAAGGGCAGAAGACATTATCAGAGGGCAGGGGTTCAGCGACGAGTTGATTGAAAGGACGGCCCAAACGGCTGCTGAGGAATCGCGGCCCATAGATGACCATCGGGCGTCTGCTGAATACAGGAGATGGATGGTGCAGGCCTTGGTGAGGAGAGCAATAAATCAAGCCATCTCATAGTTGTTTTTTCAGGAGGCATTTCATGAAACAGATAAAGATAACAGTGAACGGCAAAACACACGAACTTCGTGTCAAGCCGTGGGCAACGCTCCTCGAGGTTATAAGGGATGATTTGGGATTGACTGGAACAAAGGAAGGTTGTGGTCTTGGTGAATGTGGAGCTTGCACGGTCATCATGGACGGCAACACAGTTAATGCATGCCTGGTACTGGCACCGGAGGCCGATGGTAAGGAGATCACAACAATTGAAGCCCTTGCACAAGGCGACAAGCTGCATCCCATTCAAGAAGCATTCATGGAACATGGCGGACTCCAGTGTGGGTTTTGCACCCCGGGGATACTAGTATCGACCAAGGCGTTGCTCGATGAGAATCCCAACCCTACCGATGAAGAGATACGGAGGGGAATAGCAGGAAACTTCTGCCGCTGCACCGGCTACACCAAGATCTTTGAATCTATAAAAGCAGCCGCTCAAAAGGGAGGTAGATAGAGATGGCAGAGTATTCGGTTATCGGCAAACGATTGCCCCGGGTGGATGCACCGGAGAAGATTACCGGTCAGGCAAAGTATGCAGCGGATTATTCATTGCCTGGTATGCTCTGGTGTAAGGTTGTAAGAAGTCCCTATGCCCATGCTCGAATCCTCACTATTGACACGAGTCGTGCTGAGCAATTGCCGGGGGTAGAAGCGGTGATTACCGGTAAGGATTTTGGTGGCTGGACATGGGGTTTTATGCCGGCCACGAGGGATGAACCCCCCTTGGCTTTAGATAAGGTTCGCTACATGTATGAGGCAGTGGCAGCCGTAGCCGCTATTGATGAGGACATAGCAGAGGAGGCTACCGAACTCATCAAGGTTGACTATGAAGAGTTACCCGGGGTTTTTGACCCGGAGGAGGCGATGCAGGACGGAGCACCGCAGGTTCATGACCATGTTAAGAACAACATGAGCGTTGAGTATCACTGGAATTTTGGTGATGTAGAAAAGGCCTTTGCTGAGTCTTATATAGTCCGTGAGGATAGGTTCAGGACAGCACGGGCAACCCATGGCTACCTGGAGCCACCGGCAGCGCTCGCTTACTACGATCCCGCAGGATCTATCACGATCTGGCCGGCCAAGCAGAGCCCCTATTTTCATTACCGGCACCTGGCTGCCTGCTTCAAGTTGCCCCTCAGCAAGGTAAGGGTCATTCAACCATATATCGGTGGTGGCTTTGGGGGCACCAAAAATGATTCCCTGGCCGGAGATTTCTGCGCCGTGATGCTGTCCAAGAAGGCGGGTAAGCCAGTTAAATTCGTCTATACCCAAGAAGAGGAGCTAACGACGAGTCGGCGCAGACACGCAATGATTGTCTATAACAAGATGGGGGTGAAAAAAGACGGTACCCTTATGGCCATCCATAGCCGGGTTATCGCAGACGGAGGTGGGTATACGGCCATTGGCCCTCTGACTATGTACTTAACGGGATTCATGACGACACTCCCTTACAAACTGCCTCATTTCAAACATGAGGCCTATCGTATTTTTACCAACAATCCCATCGGGGCGGCAATGAGGGGGCACGGAATCACACACACCCGATTTGCCTGCGAGATCCAGATGGAGATGATCGCTGAGGAATTAGGGATAGACCCGGTGGAGATGAGGCTCAGAAACGCTATTGACAATCCCGAGCCGGGCACGAGGTATGAAACCATCAATAAGGTCACGCTGAAGACCTGTGGTGTCAAAGAGGCGATAAAGACCCTCTCCGAGGACCCAATCTGGAGAGAGAAGGATAAGATGCCGAAACGAGAAGGCACTATAGCCTGGGGGGTTGGATTGTCAGGCACCTCATACCTGAGCGGAGCCAGGCTGATGGGACATCAGTCGTGTGGAGCTATGGTGAGAATCTGTGAGGATGGCACGGTTAATCTCATCACAGGGGCCACAGATTGCGGTCAGGGCTCGGATACGGTGCTCTGCATGATTGCTGCTGAAGAACTCGGCGTAGCGCTGGAAGATATCGACATAAAGCGAGTAGATACGGCCTACACTCCTGTTGACCCGGGCAGCTATGGCAGCCGGGTGACTGTTCTAGCCGGACAGGCAACGAAATTAGCCGCTGCTGATGCCAAGAGGCAGCTCTTGGAGTTTGCGGCTAAAACCTGGGGCGTAAAGGCCGAAGATATAGAGATCAAAGAGGGCATTGTCTCTGTCAGAAAAGACTCAGAGAAAACCATGCCCTTTTCAAGGCTGGCCAGGATTGCCAGTTACTCGGGATCAGGAGCAGTTATCATAGGGAAGGGTTATTCCGGCTATGGCTTGGAGCCCTTGGATTTTAGTAGCGGGATCGGTAACGGCGGGACTTCTTATAGCTTCACCGCCCAATTGGCTAAGGTGGGAGTGGACATGGAGACAGGACAGGTACTTGTCACCGATTTCGTTATTGCCCACGATGCTGGAAGACCGCTGAACCCGGTAGGTGCTGAAGGACAGAATGAGGGTGGTGCAGTTCAGGGGCTCGGACAAACGATCTACGAAGACTTTATCATGGATAAAGGAAAGACCTTAAACCCCACCTTCCTGGACTACAAGATGCCGCGCTCTACCGATGTCCCTGCTATCAAGGTGATCGATATCATCACGGATGACCCTGACGGTCCCTTTGGGGCCAAGGAAGCGAGTGAGGGAAGCATTGTCAGCACTCCCCCTGCCATAGTCAGCGCTATCCACGATGCCACTGGCATTTGGTTTAAGGAACTCCCCATAACACCTGAGAAAATCGTTATGGCATTAAGGGAGAAGGGGGAGTATTGACCGCTCTTCAAAGGGAATTCATAGGAAGGTTCGAGAGAATTTCACGGTACCAAGCAAGGAAGCCCAGGTCAAAGCCATAGCCTTTGGCGGCGGACGTGGACGGGCTCACGGGGCAACCTGCTCCGCCGAAGTAGCCGCTTCGGCTATGAAGGTCGAGTCCTGGGGGAGGTGAGTGAACAAGGTTCGTTGGTGCATCCAGATGCGGAAAAAAGACCGTTCTGCTTTCAACGGAACGGTCTTTCTTGAGAACCAAAGATGTTTTTAAACCGTGCTCTAAGACAAGGTTTACCCAATTTTGAACACCATGGCTGCTCCTGTATCGCCTGCGGCGCAGCCTGCCCAGAGGCAATAGCCACCACCAAGCATGGCCATTTCTTCCAATAACTCCATGATGAGCCGGCCTGCAGTGGGCCCCTGAGGGTGCCCGTAGATCAGCGAGTTTCCATAGTTGTTCATGGAATTCACATCTAATCCCATCTTTGCTGCCATATTGATATCGTTAACGGCAAATGGTTGATGGGTCTTGACGGCCTTAAGGTCCTTTACGGTGATGCCCGCATTTTCGAGGGCCATCTCTGCTGCAGGAACAGGGGCTAAAGCCATAAAACCTTTCTTGGCCCTTGAGAAGCCGTATGATACCACCTGAATCTCGATCTTCGGATCCGCGCTCAGCTCCTTGGCCTTATCCCGGGTAGTAACAATAATACCGCAGTTTCCGTCGGCAGGAAAGGTCTGCGCGCCAAAGGTGTGAACTCCCCCTGGCTCAACCGGTTTAAGCCTGGCCAGACCTTCAGCAGTGGTATGGGTTACACCTTCATCTGCCTCCACCGGAATGGTCTCCTTTTTCGAGACCCTCACATCCACGGGAAACATATACCTCTTTTGAAAGGCCCTGTCGTCGGCCAAGGCCTCCTGGTACTGTTCATATCTCCTCAAGGTGACCGCATCGCACTCTTCCCTGGTGGTGCCGAGCTCTTTTGCGACATTTTCAGCCGTCTGGATCATCTTCTGGCCCGCCCAGATGTCCCTGTTGAAATTGTCCATCAGCCAGTTTTCCGATTCCACCTCCCCGCCTGGACCAAGGGGATTCGGCCACACCGTGTGCGGGCCGTTGGAGCAGCGATCGGTCATGAGGGCAAATCCTGTCTCGTAGGCCCCGATTTCTATGTTGCTGGCGGCGAGATAGATACAGGTCGTTGACGTGGTGCAAGCCTGATGCACGAGGAGGGCGGGTAAGTCCTTGGCGCCGTTTACCAGCATGGCAGATGCCCACGTATGGCCGTAAAAAAGGTGGTGCTGTGCTATCGTAATTCCTAAGTACATATAGTCGAAGATGGTGGGATCAAAGTTATTCTTCATCAACCACCGGTTGGCCGTGGTTGCCCCAAGGGCAATAGAATTCTCGCTGGCCAGCTTTCCTTGCCAGCGGCAGAAAGGGGATGAATAGTAACCTCTGTACGGTATGAACACTTTTGTCAACATATCAGTTTCCTCCAACTAGTTAACGTTATCTATTGAGCGCCTTTATTGGGCGTCACTCCACTTTCCGTATCGTTCTCTCAGAATCCTGTGCAAGATCTTGCCAGTGCCTGTGCGAGGCATCTCCTCTTCCTTTATAAAATCAAGGGACTTGGGCCGCTTGAAAGCCGCGATCTTGCCTTTGGTAAACGCAACAATGTCTTTTGCGAGATCATCGCTCGGTTCATGGGTATCATTTAAGATGACAACAGCTTTTATTGCCTCGCCCCACTTTTCGTCAGGGACGCCTATCACTGCTACGTCTTTAACTGCAGGGTGGGCGCCCACAACGTTTTCCACTTCTGATGGAAACACGTTCTCCCCGCCGGTTATGATCATGTTTGCCTTCCGGTCAACAAGCGTGTAGTAGCCGTCCTTGTCCCGTCTGGCCATATCTCCGGCTGACGACCATTCCCCCTCAAAGGCCTCCTTGGTCTTCTCGGGATCCTTCCAGTAGTCTTTAAAGATCATGGGAGTTCGGTAAAAGACCTCACCTACCTCGCCGTCGGCCACAGGATTTCTGTTTTCGTCAAGCAGCTTGATCCTGTCGGTGCCGAAAATCTCTTTTCCAATGGATCCGAGCTTCTCGAACTGATCCTCCGGTCTCAGTAGGGTTACCAAACCGCCTTCCGTGGTACCATAGGCCTCCCAGAGTTCTGCGTTCTTAAAGTACTCCATGATTGCGAGTTTTAAATCCTTCCTGGCAGGGGCGGATGATATCAGGAGCTGGCGAATTGAGGATACGTCGATGTTGTTCTTTACCTCATCTGGGAGGCCCAACATCATGATATAATGTGTGGGCACAAGGGAGGTAAAGGTAATCTTGTATTTTTCGACGGTTCTGAGCAGGTCTTCGGCATCGAAGCTCACCATATTGTACACGAACACCGGGGCGCTCAAAAGGGTATAGGGGAATGAGTAGAATATGGAATTAACATGACACATGGGCATAACCAACATCACCTTGTCAGTTGGTAAAACCCCCATATTGATGTTGTTGAGCACATATTGGGCGTGGTAGCTCTCATGGGTTTTCACCACGCCTTTCGGTCTCCCGGTGGTTCCCGAGGTGTACATAAAGGTCCAGGTATCATCCCCGTCTACCATGACATCCAGCTCCTCCGCCGATGAATGGGAGAGCCACTCTTCATAGCTTTTATAGCCATCGGGGGCCGGGCCTTCTCCAAGGTAAATGTAAGCATTTTTGGGAACGGGAAGCATATCTTTGAGGCTGTTCACGGTCTCCACAAAGGGCTCTTCAACAATAAAGGCCTTGCATTCGGCGTGGGTAACGATGTATTCGATATCTGGCGGTGCCAGCCGAAACATGAGGGGCACTATTATCTGTCCGCCTTTAGCGCATCCTGCATAAATATCCATCCACTCGCCTCGGTTGTATGCCAGTACCGCAAATCGTTCCTGAAAACCGACACCCAAATCCGACAGTCCATGGGCAACCCTGCAGGCCCTGTCGTTCCATTCCTTAAAGGTAAACTCCTTGTTTTTGTCCTGCCATCCTAATCTATCCGGATAGTTGATGGCGTTCATTTTGACAACAGTACCCGCATGCATCCATTTACTGATTGTCATCTTACCCTCCTTTATTTGGTGTTACCGCATAAGGATTTTATTCTCTTAATGACCTGGCTTACCTGCACTTGAGCCCGACACACAAAGAAATCTGTCCTCTTTTGCCCAGCCTCTGGGCTCCGAGTAGTGCCGAAGAGGACCTCGTATGATCGCTCAGTCACTCTCTTTGCATACCGAGCCGGCCTATATAAAGCAAAGGCGTTCCCGTCCTTTTGATTTGCGTCGCCACTACACCGGATTCTTGGCGGTATACAGACTCCCTATTCAACAATAGAATCAGCAACTATTTCGGTAATATCCATTACCTTGATCTTCGGTCGCTCTTCTTTGGGGATAGATTTTATTCCCTTCCGGAGGTTATCCTTACACGCGGAACATCCGGAGACGATGATCTCAGCACCCACTTCCATGGCATCCCTTGCTCTCACCGCCGCCATATCCGATGCAAGCTCTGGCTCCAGTGCTATCACGCTCCCACCACCCCCACAGCACCTGGCCATCATGCGGTTTCTGGCCATCTCAACGAACTCGATATTGGAGATGGCTTTCAGTATATCACGGGGTTCCTCAAAGATCTCAAAGGTTCTACCAAGATCGCAGGGATCATGGTAGGTGATCTTTTTGCCAAGATCGCCACCCAGCTTCAGCTTCTTATCCGCTAGCAATTTCTGCATGTACTGAACGGAATGGTATACCTCGAATTTCAGGTCGCCCACTTCGGGGTAGTATTTCGTGAATGTCTTAAAGCAGCCGGCACAAGGGGTCACCAGTTCCGTTGCTCCGGTGGCCTTGATGCGTGCAATGAGATCTCGTACAGTTTCCTCGAATCCTTCCTCATCTCCCATGAGGTGTAGCGGAAATCCACAGCAGATCTCCTCTGTTCCCAGGAGTGTGTAATCTACTCCAGCGGCGTCCATAATCTTAAAGAAGCTCGGGACGATTTTCATATCCAGGTAACTTGATACACAGCCCATAAAGAGCAGGGTAGGTGCCTCTTTTTTGAGCTCACCGGCTTCCACCTTTTTCTTTATGGATGAAGGAAAGATTGCGATTCGGTCCTCTTTTTTCGCGGCGTAGACATTATCCGAAGTGAGTATACTCTGTCTCAGTGCCATGATAGGCTCAGGGGTTGCTCCCGCGGCAAAGAGCTTCTCACGGCCCTTCTGGATAATCTCATCAACCTTGATTCGTGCTGGGCAAAACTGGGTGCATGCATTGCAGGTGGTGCAGGTGTAGAATGATTCCGCCAGTTCTTTGGAAGGTTCGATTTGCTTGGTCATCAGGTTGAAGGCGAGGATGGTCCTTCCCCTGGCATTCCTCGATTCCCGTTGGGTAACCTCATAGGTGGGGCATCCCAGGCGGCAAAACGCACAGTTGATGCATGCGAGGATCTCGTTGTCCGCATCGTATCCAAAGGAGTCAAGTCCTTCGAGATTCTCGAGAAGGGGCTTGAAAGCGAAATAATCGTAGATGTCGTGTTCCTTATCATCTAGTCCCATCTTACCCGGATTGAGTATGTTGTTGGGATCGAGGGCTTTCTTAATGGCTCTCATCACATTCAATGCAGGGCCCAACTGTCTTTTCATGTACGGTGCCCTCGCAAGACCGGTACCGTGCTCAGCGGTGATTGTTCCTCCCATCTCGAGCACCATTTCGGCAAGCTCATCGGCAGCAGGTTTCAGCCTATCCCACTCATCCTGGCTTCTCATATCGGTCACAAAGGTGGTGTGTACATTTCCATCTCCGATATGCCCGAAGGTGGTAAGCAGCAGGTTGTATTTATCGGCAATCGCCTGTGCCCTCTTAATCGCCTCAGGGATCTTGGATGGGGGAATGCCGGGGTCTTCCGAAATGGCAACGAGCCTGTACCCTGGTTTAATCCGCGAAAGGGTTGGCACCAGCTTTCCCCGTGCCTCCATTATCTCTGCAGTCTTGACCGGGTCATCGCTCCAGGTGAAGTCCTCCACGTTGTATTTCTTGCATATCTCACCAATTTTCTCCATGTCCCTAGTTACAATTTCCTTTACACCGTCCAACTCGATAATAAGCATGGCCTCTATCTTGCTTACATCCCTGTCGATGTGCTTCTCAACGATACTAAGGCTGTACTTATCCAGTATCTCACATGCGGTGAGCTGTATGCCCGATGCGACGATATCGCTCACTGCTTTCCCTCCGGCATCCAGGTCCTGAAAGATCGCGAGTGCCAAGGCAGTGTATTCCGGAAGAGATTGGATCTTCACCGTGATCTCAGTAATAACACCCAGTGTTCCCTCTGAGCTTGCGAAGACATGGTTGAGATCATATCCCATGGATGATTTGGGCGTTTTGGAGCCGGTCTTAATGATTGTACCGTCAGCCAAAACCACTTTTAGGGCCTTGACATAGTCCCTTGCCGTGCCGTATTTCACCGCCCGGTGTCCGCTCGAATTGGTGGACATCATGCCGCCGATGCTTGCGATAAGCTCGCTGCCGGGGTTAGGCGGGAACATGAGGCCTTGTTTCGCAAGCTCTTTGTTGAGATCCATGCAGATAACGCCTGGCTCAACTACTGCGTAAAAATTGTCTTTATTGATTTCCAGGATCCCGTTCATCTTGTGGACATCCAGGAGGATACCCCCTTCTATAGGCAGGGAGGCACCGGTCACACTGGTTCCGGAACCCTGGATTGTCACGGGCATCTTCTCCTGATTGGCCAGTTTCATGATAGCGGATATCTGCTCCGTTGTCTGCGCATATACAACAACATCGGGAATCCCGACGTGCACCGACATGTCACGTGAATTACAAATACATTCTATGGGATCGGAAAATACATTATCCTCTCCCACGATAGCCTTAATTTCGTCTACTATAGCCATATCCGAACCTCTCAAATGTGATTGCCAATGTAGCTATGTTTTAGCTATAAAGTAACTACAACTATAAATAAGGCACCACTAGCATGTCAAGCTAAAAGTCGTTTGAAGACATGTAAGGGTAAGCCCATATGGGTTGTTTGTCATGCCGGAATCCCCTTTGGAAACAACGCGTATGTCACCGGCAAACTGTGGGGGCAGGGTACCTTGCACGTGCCTTACGGCGAAGGAACTAAGTGCGCCGAGAGCGCATATAGTCCGTAGCGTACGAGGCCATCCCTTTTGAACCGCCGAATGGTTCGCGGCCGGAGTTGTTGTGTTCTCACACAATGGTGTATTTGGGGCCCCCGCCTCCCTCCGGAGGAACCCATATGATATTCTCGTAGGGATCCTTTATGTCACAGGTCTTGCAGTGGACGCAGTTGGAGAAGTTTAGTTTCAGGGTCGGCTTACCAGTTGCCTCATCGATTTCCATTTCATAGACAGTGGCGGGACAGAATCTGGTACAGGGGTTCTGGTATTCCTCCCTGCATACAGTATGGCAGATAGTAAGGTCTGGAATATTAAGATGGGGTGGCTGCTGTTCTTCGTGTATAGTCCCCGAATAGTATACATCCGATTCTTTATCAAAGGTTCTGGTTCCGTCGAATTTGATGAGCCCTTTCTGCTCCTCGGAAGGTGAATCAGTACCGTAGAGATCAACCACCTTTTTTGCATGGACGTAATCGGGTTTGGTGCCGAGCCTGCCTTTAAGGATCCTGCCGCCCAGGACATACTGGAACCCCGCTTTAATGAGACCTAACCACAGGCCCTTCTGAAAGGCCTGGTGGAAATTGCGAACTCTGTAAAGTTCTTTGCCTACGTAGCTCTTGTAAAGCGATGCTTCATAATTCTTCAGTTGCGGTTCCGAGAAGTCGTCCTTGAGAAGGGCGTCGAAAACCGTCTCGGCGGCAAGTATCCCTGATTTCATGGCCACATGAATTCCCTTGATCTTCTGACTGATAAAGAGGCTTGCCGAGTCCCCGACAAGGAGACCGCCGTCAAAGGCAAGTTTGGGAATAGAGAAATATCCTCCCACAGGGGCGGTTTTCGCCCCGTATTGGGCGAGCTTGCCGTCGTTTAGAATCTCAGCGACAAAAGGATGCAGCTTGAATTTTTGAAACCCGAGATGAGGATCCACAAACGGGTCTACACTGTCCAGACCGGTAAGAAGGCCAACTGAGACCATGTTATCCTTCATTCCATAGATAAATCCACCGCCATAGGTGTTCTTTAGCGGGTAGCCCATGGTATGAACCACGTGCCCGGGCTCTAATCTGCCTTTTGGCACCTCCCATACCTCTTTAACTCCAGCCACATAGGTTTGTGGATTCTTCCCGTCGGCGAGGTTCAGTCTCTTGATAAGCTCTTTTGCCAGACTTCCCCTCGTTCCCTCGCCAAAGACCGTGACCTTCGCACGTAAATCGATTCCCGGCTCGAAATTCGATTTCTTGTTTCCGTCTGGGCCGATTCCCTTGTCCCCTGTCCTGACGCCGATAACCCGGTCGCCGTCATAGAGGATCTCTGTTCCGGCGAAACCGGGAAAGACATCTACCCCGTTTTCTTCAACCAGGCTCCCGAGCCATGTGGTCAACTTTGCAAGAGAAACAATATAGTTACCGTGGTTGTTGAGGGGAGGGGGGGTAATAGGAGACCGTACGCGACCATTTCTCGTTAGGAGGCAGACCTCTTCCTTGGTAACCGCGCCTTCAAGCGGTGCCCCCTTTTGCAGGAAGTCCGGGACAAGCTCTTTGAGCGCAATGGGGTCCATCACGGCGCCGGAGAGGCAATGGGAACCGATATTGGCTCCCTTTTCGAGGAGCCCGATCGTGAATTCGTCCAGTTTTTTCCCTTTTCCCTCTTGCTCAACCTTTTTATTGTGTTCCCTCAGGAGATTCGAAAGATGAAGGGCTCCACTGAGACAGGCTACGCCTCCACCTATAAAGAGGACGTCTAGTTCCATCATTTCTCTTTCTTCTGCCACAATTCAATCCTCCCTTTTGGTTGCTCTCAAATTGTGTTCATTAATGCCTGCGGTAGGATCCCCCAAAAAGGGATGTTAAAAGCAAATAGGCACGGCGCGACATAAGAAGGTAAGCGCGGTTAATTCCGGCTTGCTTGCGTTTTTCAGGGCTTATAGCATGATCCACGAATCGGCTGCAAGGCAATTCTGGATAATGTGTCTTGCCTTGGATCATTTCATCGTTTGATCTTATGCTTAGGGGGCACGCACTATCAGGAAATCGCGGTCGGCGATGGGCGGTGTTTTTCGATGGCGGTTGAATCTCCGTGAAGTGATACCTGAGGGCTGATCAAGAGTCGGTGTGCCAAAATAGCCTTTTCAGGATTCTGTGCAGTCATGGCTCTTGAGGGTTGGGTGAGCTCGTCAAAACCGGAAAAAATGTAAGGGGCTACCGAATGCAGACCGCTCAAGGTGCTTCAGGTAGCCCCCAAAGGTGCTGAATTCAAGATACCATGATACCCCGGGAGGAGGAATTACCCGAGTGAAAACATTGTGTTTGGATTTCCCCGCACTATATCTGAGGAATCGGATTATTCTTCCTTCTTGAGATCCTCTACTTCTTTTTTCAGACTCTTTACCTCTTCTTTGAGCTCGCTCGTGTCGGGCTCTTCCTCGAGCTTCTTTTCGCTTCTCTTGTCTTTCCACTCCTCGATACCGAGATACGTTGCTAAGGCACCACCTAAAATCAGCAAGACCGGTATCCCTGCCGCCAAGGCCTTAACAAAATACGCCCAGAAGATAATGATACCGATTATGCCCAGAATGAGAGCTCCTATACCACCAAATAATGCTGCCATGTTTCCCTCCTTACCTATTTCTACTTGAATTGGTGAAGTTTTCCCCCTTTTAACACAACCAAACATATCATTCAAGAGCTTAATTATCTTTTCAGTTCCTTTTCCGAGTTCTTTTGGAACAGCTGGCTAAATCAACAAGGCTTTATATATAGCGTAAGTTGATTGAACTTGGAGAGGGAATAGGGCAAGACAGCAATCAGATGTCTCCATATGGCCTCGCGGGTTACAAAGATCGTCAAATTTTCTTTGACAAAGCGGGTCGAATCGGATAAGAACACATACCTTACCGGAGAAGAGATCTTGCCTTTTGTAGAACGGTGAAAGGTCAGGTCTGTTTAAAATTTGGGAGCAGGGCTCACCTCTTTTTTCAATACAAAGACGTTTCAGCTGAGGTCACTCATGGATACCATAAAGGATTACTTTTTGTGTGACAAATGTCAGGGTAAGGATTTTGTGAGACTCCATAATTTTTCCGTGAGCTTTCGAACGGTGAATTTTTCCGATAATCTAGTGCATGATGAAGTCAAAGAGGAGATATATCGGTGTACCCAATGTCAGAAAACCTTTACCAAAAACCAGATTGACGCTCGGGTAAAGGAAATGATAAGCCAAAGACATCAATCATTCGCTGGGGCTGGTGAGGGGAGTTGACCTGAAATGGCTTGCACCACCGCTGCTTTCACGTCTCTCGCCTCATTCCATTTTATCCATTCAACCCTCCTTTCGGTTTCATAGTCGAAGGTGATTGGAGGGCTGATGCCTTCTTTGGTAACGGTAATCTGCTGATACTGCTGTAAGACGATCTGATCCCATTCTTTTTCAGAAACTCTGCGGGGCCCCTCTGCTCTCTTTGGACCGGTAACTCTGTGTGGTTTTTTGAAATCGCTAATCGTCCCGGATTCGGGCATCCGTTGCAAGGGGTTATAGATCTCCACCTCTCCCTCGAATACCTTGATGATCGCAGCCTGGTCATGTGCCAGAATGAGGTCATAGGCCGTTCCTCTTACGCCTGCCACGAGCGTTGAAGTTGCTACATACATCTCCTTTTTCCGAAAGAATCTGGATTTCAAGATCTTACCCCAGAGCCTCCCCAGAAAAAGCTTGAACTTCCCTATGACCGCCCCCTGTTTCAGGTCCCTTTTCAGGGTACCGATTTCCAGGGTAGAACCCTCATCTAATCTAATGATTCTTCCTCCAGTCATCATGAGCTCAAGCCTGCCTTCGGCTTCGACCTCTATGAGATCGTTAGGGGCCAGAGTCATGTTCAATCGGGCCTCCTTGAAAACCGTTTCGGTGCCTTGTTTAACTCTGACCGGGTGTTTTATGAATGTGATGACTGCCAGGTCCCGTGGGTCCTCGGGAACGGACCTATTCATTTCCCTTTCCGGCAATAGAGTTATGATCTGGCCTTGGGGAAGGTTGTTCCAATCCTTGACATCTTGATTGATAGCTGAAAGCGGTTTAACCATCTCGGGGCCAAATCTGCCATAGATCTTGAAGCAGAGAAAACTGATAGAGTCACGTGGCTGCACCACGTAAGACAGCCTTTCGGCACCAGCTGAGTATGAGATGAAGGAAAAAAGGATGACAATAGATGAGGAAAGGGCAGTGATCGCTCTTCTCGCTGGCGATCGCGATCTATTTTTTCTCATCCTCGCTGCCCTGTGTATAAAACTGGAATTTGTAGGATCCTATTTCGATGGTATCAAAATCGCTGAGGATTTGGCTCTCTCGTAGAGGCTGATTATTTACCTTTACTTTGGTTCCGCTGGTTGTCGTAATGGCATAACCGCCCGGTCTCCGACTAATGGTGGCCGCAGTTGGCGACATGAACAAGCCACCGAGCCTTATTTCCGCGGTTTCTGCTTTGCCGATCTTCGTAAGCTTCTTGGTGAGCTGAATTTCGTCCTGATCAGACCCGTTAATGAAGCTAATGACACCGACCTTTTCCGTACCTGCTGGTACACTTATTGCCTTTTTTCCGGCCTGTTTGGCCAGCATCTCCTTATGCCTAGCAGTATCGAGGACCATGGTCTGATCGAGCTCCCCATCCTTTAGTTTGGCCTGTTCAGCCTTGGACAGGGCAAAGAACAGGAGATGTTTGCCGATGGCTATTTTGTCTTTGTGTCGTAATTTATAGGACACAATTTTCTTATCATTCACAAAGGTTCCGTTGGTGCTTTGCAGGTCGGTGAGGATGTAGGTGTCCCCAGCCCTATCTATCCTGGCATGGTAGCCCGACACGGCGAGATTATCGATCACAATATCATTCTCTTCAGCTCGCCCCATGGTCATGTTTTCCTTTGTAAAAGGATAATCTCTGATGACTTGTTTATTAAATACCAGTATAACCCGTGCCATAACAGCTGCCCCTTATTATGTAGTAATTAACATGAAAAACTCAGAAACTCATTTTTATCTTTTATCTCTTTGAGCGAGAAAACAACCGCTTAAAAGCGCCTTGCCTTTTTTCTTGCAAGTTACTGACGAGTATTAATGAGACAGTGATATTATCATTACCGCCCTTGCCGTTGGCTCTGACGATGAGTTGGCGACAAAGACCTTCGGGGTCGTCTCCATCTCCGACTACCCCGAGTATCTCATCGTCTGATACAAGGTCCGTCAGGCCGTCGGTGCAGAGCAGGAACCGGTCATTATTCATCGGCTCGATTTCAAATATGTCTACATCAACTGTATCGTATGATCCGAGATTTCTCGTTAGTATGTGTCTTAAGGGAGAAGTTTCTGCCTCTTCAGGAGATATGAGGCCCATCTCTAACTGTTCCGTCACCATATTGTGCTCTTTCGAGAGAGGCTGAATCGAGTTTCTTCGAACAAGATAAATGCGGCTGTCGCCTACGTTTGCAGCAATTACCATAGAAGGAGTCATGGATAAAACCACAATGGTAGTACCCATCCCCTTGTATTCAGTGAAAACTTTAGAGAGCTCGTAAATAACCCTGTTGGCTAATTTGATGCTACTGAGAATATAGTTGCCCCTTCTGCTCAGACTCCCATCGGGATAGTCAAACAGCTCATCATCGCGTGCGTTCTCTGCTATCCATCGGTTGACGTTTTTATTAATGAGCTCCACGGCAACCTTGCTGGCAACTTCTCCGGCAAGATGACCTCCCATGCCATCGGCGACTACGTAGAGACCAAGATCATTATCAACGGAGAGGTAATCTTCATTGGATTCCCTTTTCAGGCCTACGTCAGTGAGGCCAGCAGCTTTCAGTTCCAATTTCTTTCCCTTATCCTAGTTAGGTACTATTGGTTTTCTGTTTCTGAGCTCTCAGGGCATCAATCTTATTGGACAGCATTTTCAAATACGCGACCATATCCCTCGCCCGTTGGAATCTATGGTCCGGGTTCTTGGCTAAGGATTTGTCAATGATTTGCTCACAGGGTTTTATTACCCGCGGATTTATCTTGTTCGGCGACGGATGTCTTTGCTGGGTTATCTGGTAGAAGAGGTTGTTGAGATTCTCTCCTTTAAACGGCAATTCCCCTGTTACCAGCTGGAAGAAAACAACACCGAGGGAGAAGATATCTGAACGAGCGTCTACCTGCCGACCGATAATCTGTTCCGGGGACATGTAGTTTGGAGTGCCGAGTATGATCCCGGTTCTGGTTTTCGAAGCAGAAATGGACTTTGCTATCCCAAAATCGGTTACCTTGATCTTGCCGTTTCCGAGGAGCATTATGTTCCCCGGCTTAATGTCTCTATGAATGACGCCGCTGTTGTGGGCATATTGGAGAGCATCTGCTGTCTCAGCGATAACATCCAGCACCCTTCGGAGAGGCAGGAGCGACCCTTTCCTACAATATTTTTCCAGATTCTCCCCCTCCAAGAATTCCATGGCCATATACGTGAGGTCATAGTCCTCGCCTACGTCGTAAATAGAAACAATGCCAGGATGGGAGAGCTTCCCTGCAAGCTCAGCCTCGGTAAAAAAACGATCCTTGATTTCCTGCACCTTGTCGGCCTCAAACTCATCGGAAAAACGAATAGTCTTTATGGCTAGGAGGCGATTCATCTTTGGATCTCTTCCCTTGTACACAGTACCCATTGCGCCCTGACCAAGTTCCATGAGTATCTCGTATCTTCCGACTGTTGGCTTGACCTCGAGGTCGTCGGGAACGACTATCTGCTCTTCTGTTTTTCCTTGATGGGCACCCAGCGGCAGAGAACTGAGTACCTTTTTCAGGGTCGGTATCCTTTCATTGAGGTCCCTGAAACCCGTGTCCTTTTTGTTGATGTATTCGTAAACTGATATGGCCTTATTCATCATCCTTTTTCGTTCATAGTCAAGCCCGAGGTTGTAAATAATATCTCTCAATTCATCATCGAGTGGGCATTTTCTGAATTTTTCGAAGGCTAAGTCAAGCAAACCTTGAGTCTGAAGGCTAATACCAAGCATGCGGTTAGACTCAATTGCGTCTTTAGAGACCACCGACTTGCCCCTGTAAAGCACGTCTCTGACAGTAATAACGCCATAGATGATAACGAGTGAGAGGATAATATAGATTGTCTTGAACCATGTATCAAACCCTATGAAGAAGGTGGCGCTCGTTAAGAAAACAAGAACGACCAGCCCGAAGGTTATTCCTGCTCGGTTGAGATAGCTTAGGCGGGCATGTACGAAAGAGGACGCGATTCCCAGCAGCAGCAAGATGATGACCTCCACGTACAACATGGTATTTGAGCGCTTAAGAAAACGCTTATGCAGTAAGCTCTCTATTTCATTGGCCATAAACTCAACACGGGGCATGCGGGGATCTACCGGTGTGTCAATAGTGGCAGCTCCTTGAGCCGTGAAACCGATGAGGACGATTTTGCCATCAAAAACCCTCGGGACCTTTTTGACGTTCAATATGTCTACGAAGGAATAATAAGGAAAGGACCGTCTTCCACCCTTAAACTTGATGAGCATCTCGCCCTTGGTAGTGGGAATGACTTCTCTGCCGATTTTGATTCCAGATCCGTTAACGAGCACCTGGTCCGGATGCTTGTCGAGATAGTTGAGAACGAGAAGCAAGGGTAAGGACGGAATAACAAATCCTCCGTAGTTGATAAATGGTACATGACTCCGCCCTGCCATAATTCTGTCAGGGGAGAGATTTATGTGCCCAAGGCCAAGGCTGCTTTTCGAGAGTTCGTCAAAGGGGGTTGTCACCTCTCTGACGGAAAGGGAGCCTTTAAGGGTATCCTTATCCTGGTTTAATAAGACCTTGCCCGACAAGGCTTCAGGGAGGGCTAAAAGCTCTGTTTCAGGTTTGCCGAATTTACCATCCACTGGAAGGACAATGTTTCCGGAGGCTTTCACTGTTTGGGCTAGCACTCTGTCATTATCAAGGCGCTTTCCGATCTCCCTCAGTTCCGCCAGTATCCAGCTCTTTTCTTCTGCTCCGGCGTTAGAGTTCTCTCGGTTTAAGATCTTGTCATAAAGGGTTTCTATCTCACCGATACTGGGGTTCCGTTCCTTTTCGCTGAATATTATGTCGAGGCCGATGAATTTCGCCCCGTTGTTCTTAAGGATTGTGATCATGTCGGCCATAATATGCCGCGGCCATGGCCAACGGCCGACCCTGTGTATGCTCTTGTCGTCAATATTGACGATAGCCACCGGGCTCTCCCCGGGGTTGCGGGGTAGGTCGAGCCGCATTTGAATCTTGTAGATCTGTTTTTCGAGGCTCTCAAGAAAGGAAAAATGAGCAAATGAGAGGTAAACGAACACGGCGACAACAAGGGCGCCAATCAACAAATGTGTTTTTTGATCGCTTTCTTTCATGAAGCTCAATGTGGCCCAGGCAATATCAATGATTAATCGTGCGCGGTATTAATTCTTTTCGCTAACTTGCCGATGAACTCTATAATGTGGTGCTTGAAAAAAACAATGGAAATCTATAACAAATTACTACCCTTATGTCAAAGAAAAGCCAAGGGTTTTAAACTGCTAAATGTTATATTAATCATATTCGGTTGAAAACACCAGCAAATGGTGCTATTAAAAGGGCAGTATAAAGTTTGAAATCGAAAACCATAACCAGGCTCCAGTTTATGCAAGATATGGACCTCAGTACCATCCAGACCCAAAATAAGTTGAAAAGGGAGGACTTCGTTTCCAAGCGAAAGTTGGGCGAATTGTTGATTGAATCGGGTCTCTTGACTGCAGACCAGATAGACAGTGGGCTGGAGATCCAGAAAAGAACGGGCAAGAGGCTGGGCGAAGTCCTCGTAGAGATGAAGCTGATCTCGGAGGAGGAAATAGCCTTCGCGCTGGCGATGCAACTGAAGATTCCCTTTGTAGATCTTCGGGACTATACCATAGAAGAAGTTGTTATCGAGACTCTACCGGAAGAGGTTTGTATGAAGTTTGGGTGCATTCCTGTTACGGTGAGAGATAATGTGCTTGACGTTGCTATGGCTGATCCTCTCAATCTTAATACGATAAAGGATCTTCAGTTCATAACCGGGTACAATATTCAACCGGCCATTTCAACTCGAAGCCAGATAATCGAAAAGCTCAGGAATCATTACTATCCTGAAAAGACCATCAAAGAGGTTACGGACGAGTTTGTGGAAGACATTGGGCTGGAGTTTTTGCCTGAAGAAAAGGAAGTCGAAGAAGATAACTTCGAGACGTTCAAAGATTCTCCCTTCGTAAAGATGGTGGATCTTATCATAAGGAATGCCATCAAGAGGGGAGCGAGCGATGTTCATATTGAAGCGCAAGAAAACCAGGTCAGGGTAAGAAATCGCGTTGACGGGGTCCTGCAAGATACAATCAAGCTCCCAAAATGGACGCAGCCGATCATTATCTCGCGGATAAAGGTCTTGGGCGGTTTGAACATAGCGGAAAAGAGACTGCCTCAGGACGGGAGGATAAAGGTAAAGGCGAAGAATATGTCTGCGGATCTGAGAGTGTCCACCCTCCCTACCTATTATGGTGAAAAGGCCGTCATAAGGGTTTTGCGGAAAGACGAGGCGTTTCTAAACCTTGCAGAACTGGGGTTTACCCCGAAGAATACTACGATCTTAAAGAATTTCATCCAGCGTCCCCAGGGGATGATCTTGATTGTTGGTCCAACAGGGAGCGGAAAGACGTCAACCCTTTATGCCTGTATGCAGGTGATCAAGTCAGATGAGATAAACATCATCACCGTAGAGGACCCGGTGGAATATGAACTGCCTGGAATCAACCAAGTGCAAATAAACGAGAAGGTTGGCCTTAGCTTTCCCTTTATTCTGCGTTCAATTCTGAGGCAGGATCCCAATGTGATCATGATTGGAGAGATACGAGATGAGGAGACTGCTGAAATAGCTGTCCAAGCCTCTCTGACAGGACATCTGGTTCTTTCGACACTCCATACGAACGATGCCCCTACGGCCATCACCCGTCTTATTGATATCGGGATACCGCCCTACCTGCTTTCTTCAAGCATGGTGGGTGTCGTTGCCCAGCGACTCGTGAGACTGATATGTCCTGAGTGCAAGGAGGAATATGTTCCAAGCCAAGATCTCTTGAGCAGAATCAATCTAGATCAGGACGATCTCCCGTTCAAATTTTACAGAGGGGCAGGATGCCTTCATTGCAACCATACGGGCTATAAGGGACGTACCGCTATTGAAGAGATAATGGTTATGAGTCCTAAGATCAGGGAGCTCCTCCAGTCTTCTGCCCCCGTCGATAGGCTGAGAGAAGCGGCCATGGCGCTGGGTATGACCACTCTTGGCATAAAGGGTTTGGAGAAGATAGAAATGGGAATAACCACCGTGGAAGAGGTTCTTAAGGCCGTGCAGCAAAAGGAGGAGCTCACAACGATTTGCCCGAGTTGTGGAAAGGCAGTGAGCTTGGATTTCAGGGACTGCCCCTATTGCAAGAAGCCACTGGTTCCGAGCTGTGGCTCCTGCAAGCGGATCGTACAGCCGGATTGGGTGGTCTGTCCCTACTGTAGAAACAATCTGAAGCCTGAAACCTAAGAGTTCCAAGACCTGCTGCGAGGGATTTATTTCTTGACTAATGCCTGATCTTTCATTATTTTCCCCCTATGATTCCTACCCGTTTCCGCAGAAGAGGATTGTAAATGCAGTGCAAATATCACCCTGAAAGGAGTGCGGAGCATTTCTGTGCCAGTTGCAATGCTCCACTGTGCGAGGAATGCGCTGAAGAGATTAGGACCGGCAATTTCCTCTGTTTTCAGTGTGCCATGATTCAGTCGGTTTCCGAGGTTGGAACGTCCATCAAGGAGAAACGGGAACAGGATGAGAAGAAAAAGAAGAAGAGATGGGGCCCTTTTCACTACTTTGTAATCGTCTCATCTGTTCTGATACTGGTCATGTGGGGCTACATCATGTTCGGCGGGCAAGAACTGCCAACCTCCGTTATCACGGTAGACTACGGGAAGCAGGGCAGGGTGCTGCTGTTTATGGTTGACGGGGCTCTCAAGCGCTATGCTCACTATGAAGGGAATACGTATCCTGAAAGACTTGCCGATCTCGTCCCAAAGTATATTTCCTTGCAGGGGGAGCAGATCCTTCACCTGAAGCTGTTGGCCTACCAACGGGATTCGGGTACAGGGTATCGTTTATCTCTTGCCAAACCGGAGCCAGGAGAGATGAATATCATTTTGACCTCGAAGGGGATTGAGTATACTGCTCCATCCGGGGAAGACGTTAAATGAAAAGGCAGGCAGGGTTCACGCTCATAGAATTGATGGTGGTAATCGCCATCCTCGGTATCTTGTCTGCAACTGCCGTTGGCTTTCTAGCAAAATATCGACAGCGCACCGTCGGATCTGAGGCCCTGGTGATGATGAAGCAGCTTCTCGAGGGTGAGATCATCTATTTTCTGGCACACAATGAATTCTTTCCGAAAGCAACGGATCTAGAGATATTGGTTTGGCATAATGGTGGCGGCACATCAGCAGTTGACCAGCCAAGGGCACTAGAAGGTCTAAAGGTAACTATCCCGACCGGCCATTTACTTGATTTTCGTATTTACCGTGATGTCCTTGACCCTGGTGGGCCACCATTTCCAGCTATTGTAGAGATAACATCGGCCGGTAACTTTGATCTTTTCCCGGGCGTTCCTCGAATAAGGGGAACTGTTGACAAGAAGGGAAAAATGACGGGACCCGATCCGTTTTAAGTTATACTTGGCTATCCTTAGCTTTAGGCAGTACAGACATGGTGATTCACCCTTTAGATTCTTGGCTTTACCCCGTTGCATTACCTGTCGATGACCTTCATCTCTAGAATCAGGCTAACGAAAACAACCGATACCCATGAATCTCACAGCGCTTTTGAGCAGTTTCGTTTCAGGCGGGATACAATCCACGGATGTGAGAGCAGTTAAAAGGGTTAGAATCCTCAATGTATTTCTCCTGATCTTTATTATCGTCACACCTCTTTTTGGGGTTTTCTATTCTCTTGTCGGCGCTGATCTCCTTTTTTTCACCACCATAATCGCCGCTCTCTTGGGAGTCTCTGATCTACTTATCCTCAGAAAGAGCAAGAATGCCATCTTTGCCGCACATTACGGTTTTTTCATACTCTGGTCCACCTTACTGATCATTCGATGGAATACGGGCGGCATGAGTGTGGGCACCTTGCTGCCCCTATCTTGGATATGGAGTGCCGTGCTTATCCTCATGGCTATTTTCATAACCGGGTATCTGGGAGGGACGATCTGGACAATCGTGATCTTTATTGAAACCGGTACTGCAATCCACTTTTTCAGAAAAGGATACGAGTTTTCCAACCTTATACCCTCGGAAATCGTAACAACCTATTCCCTGGGGGCCTATCTTTTGGGGCTATTGGTGATCCTTCTCATTGCCTTTCTATACGAGAGCGAGAAGGATGACGCTGTTGCTGGCGAGGGCATCAAAGCCCTGGCTCTCCACGAGTCAAAACGGTATATTGATACCATAATGGAAACGTCTCCTCTTCCCACCTTTGTGGTAGATAATGAACATCGCGTTATTCAATGGAACCGTGCGATTCAAGAGATGACAGGTATCCGTGAAGAGGAAATCATCGGAAAAGGGGTCCATCAATCCGTGTGTGCAGATGATCGGTGGAGTCTGGCTGATATCGTCATCGAGGAGCCGGATTCGATTGCGGATAGATTCTCCGAATCCATCGTAGCCAAGGCAGACGGCGGAGTATTTCAGCTGGAAATGCCTTTTCCATCTCTTAGAGGAGGAATGCGGGCAATTGTGACGACTGCCCCTCTATTGGACATGCATGGCTCAATAAAGGGGGCGGTAGAGACAATACAGGACGTAAGCGGTCTTTCAGCAGGCGCATACGCGCTTCCCTCCAGTATGAACAAGGCAAATGAGATCTCGTCAAGCCCAATTTTTGGGATTGATTTGAACGGCAAGATCAGCTTTTGGAACAAGGCTTGTGAGGAATATCTCGGTTATTCTCCCTCTCAGATAGCAGGGCAAAGCCCACTGACCTTCGTTTCGAAATCCTTGCGAAAGCCGTTTCGGGAGACAGTGGTGAAGGTTTTTAGGGGAGGCACCGTCGAAGGAAAAGAGTGGAAATACTATTCAGCCCACGGGGAAGCCCGGTACGTACTGGCAAATGCCTTTTCTGTTCTGGCAGTGGACGGGAAGTCGAAAGAATGCGTCGTGGTTAACACCGATATCACGAGCCTTAAATTGAAGATCAGTCAACTGGAGAGGGATGAAACAGAGGCTCAGGAACAGCTCAGAAGACTGAGCGCTGAATATGAGCTTCTCAGGAAAAATCTGGCGAGTTATATTCGCGGAAAAGGCCCGGCTGAGTTTCAAGAAGAGATGGGCGTGCGTCAGCTTAGAGATGAAATAAACAGCCTGAAGAAAGAACTCGCTGATCTCAAAAATGCTTAAAATGGCTGGCTACGAGGGATCGATAACGCCTAACTTATCTCATAGACCATGATTTCGGCGCTCCTTCCCCTAACCTTTTTGGGGCCGATTCTTCTGATCTCAAATTTATCCTTAACGGCCTTGTACGTTTCCTCCCCGATAAGGATCTGGTTAGGTTTTGCAATCGACTCCAAACGTGAGGCGATGTTGACTGGGTCTCCGATGACAGTATAATCCATTCTCCTCGGCGAACCAATATTCCCGGCAACGACTCGTCCCGTGTTTATTCCGATACGGATGTCGAACGTGCCTTTCTTGCCACCCAGTTCGGCCCTCATTGCTGTCAGGGCTTTTTTCATCTCTTTGGCTGCCAGAATTGCCCTCTCAGCGTCATCGTCTTTCTCTATAGGGGCACCGAAGACCGCCATGAGTCCGTCTCCTATATACTTATCGAGCATTCCGTCATATCGGAATATAACGTCCGTCACCATTGAGAAATAGTGGTTGAGGATCATGGTTGTCTCGCGCGGGGGAATCTGTTCCGCAAGTTGCGTAAAGGCAATTATGTCCGTAAAGACTATGGTTGCCGTGAGCTCGGTAGGCTCCATTACTGTGTCTATGGTCTCCTGACTTCCCTTTACGATCATTTCCACTATCTGAGGTGAAAGGAACCTTTCGAGACGGCTTCTCAGGACTTCTTCTTCTCGTATCTGATCGTTGAGACTGGCCTGTTCGAGTATCATGGCTGATTGGCTTCCTATGGCCTGAAGCAGCTTGAGGTCATCCTGAGAGAACTGATTGTCAAAGCTCACACTGTTGAGGCCGATAACGCCTATAATCTGGTCTTTTCTCCACAGTGGCGCATACATAGCTGATCTAATTTTCTGAAGGAAGACGCTTTTGGAGCCATCAAACCGAGAATCGGCCATCGCGTCTGAGGTTAGGATAGCCTCTTTTTCATGAATTACTTTATCAATGATGGTTCGACTGACCTTCAGGGTTTCCTTATCTCTCTCTCGGTCGTCTTTGTGCTTGACTACTACAGGGGTGAGTTGATTATCTCCTTCATCGCCGGTCAGAATTAAGAAGCCGTAATCCGCATCAATGACCTTAAAGATATTGTCCATTATTCTTTTCAGAAGCTCCTTAAAGTCGGTAATGGAGGTTAATTGGCTGCTGATGTCGTAGAGGAGGCGCAGCACTTTGTTGCTTCTCTCCAGGATCTTGGCGTCTATTTCGGTCTTTTCATGGGGGGAAGAGACCGCACCCTGACCTGCGTTTTTCAGGTCATCAATGGAAACAACCAGTTCTTGAGATTCAAGGGCGTCTTCTCCTGAGGAACTCTTCAGTATTTGTTTGAGCTCTTTTTCGTCGTCGGTGTCGGTAGTGAGGACAAGAGAGTCTTGAGGCTTATCTTTTTCATGGATCTTGGTCAGAAATGTGAGGTTATTCCTGCCGATTCTTATCTTGTCGTTGTGTCTTAGGATAGCACGCTGAATGAGCCTTTCATTTACCTTGGTCCGATTGTGACTGCCCAGGTCTGTAAGAAGATAGCCTTCTTTGGTCTTTTCTATCTGGGCATGGTGGCGGGAAACGGTATTATCGGTGCCAAGGGAAAGGTCACAATCCTCACGCCGCCCAATAACGATTTTGTTTTTTGAAAGGGGATAGTTGTAAATACGGCCGTCCCAGGTTTCGACATTCAAGCTTGGCATACTATCCTTCCTATGGTTGCTTAGCCAAAAGAGAGCAGGATAACCGTTATATTATCTCGACCGCCGGCACGATTGGCATCTTGGATTAAGGAATGGGCAACGTGTTCAAGGGATTTACTTTCAGTTGAACCGATGCATTTCAATATTTCCTCATCGCTCAGCATGTCATTCAATCCGTCCGAACACATCAAGTACAGGTCTTTTTCATGTATTCTAATGCTGGCAAGGTCAATCCTGATATTCTCGATTACTTCAATACCGAGGGCGCTCGTCAGAATATGTCTCTGCGGGTGGTTCCAGGCCTCTTCTTTGGTTAAGAGCCCCATCCTCTCTTGTTCCCACGCTAGGTTGTGATCGTGTGTAATCTGATCTATCTGTTCGTCACGGATTCGATACAAGCGGCTATCTCCCACGTTCACAATGGCCAAGTGATCCCTTTCAATGGTTACCCCAACCAGCGTAGTCCCCATACCTTTCATCGAGGGATTTTCACTGGAAGAATTTCGTATCATCTCATTGGCGTCGGCCGCAGCTGCATGTAACCGGTTTTGCTCCAAAGTGAAATCCTTCCTATAGGGTATTGGCCAGGTAATATCTTCCTGCCGTGAACGAACGACAAATTCTTCAGCACTTCTTACCGCTATTTTGCTTGCGATTTCCCCGGAGGCCTGTCCCCCCATTCCGTCTGCTACCAGAAATAACTGCTCCTCTGGGTTGCACAGATAGCTGTCTTCATTGTTCGTCCGGTGCCGGCCGGTATCGGAGGTTGCGAAGAAGGTGGACCGCATAATGCCTCAGCCTCATCTTGGGGTTGATCGAGAGGACCTTGGTTGCCCTTGAGAATGTTAACGGGAATGTACCTAAAAAAGAGGCACTAAGTCAAGAGGTTATCTTACAGAGGCTACCGTACCGGCTGAACGTGAGCGTTTCGCGCCTTTTCATTCTCTTATGTGATTTTCATAATGGAGGTGGAGGTGCAGCCTGGAAATCCAAAAAAAGGTGGGCAGCAAATGTCGGCAGAACCGATTGTGGTGCTCAATCGAATCACCACATGGCAAACGTGGATAAAGAAAATATGTCCGATTGCCGGCGTGGGGCACCGACCAAGAAACAAAACCTACGTATTCATCAGTCCGACCGATGATTTTCACACGAGCTCGCGGCCGTCGTATTGTCTTGGCAGGGCAAATAGTTGGGGTTAATAATCTTAAGAGATTGGGCTTTCACCAGAGCCAATTGCCCTCCCTATCCCATCGGCTATTATAGCGCACACCGAATTTCGAAAGGATGTACTGGTAAAGGAAGAGCGTGTTTCCCCTAAAATAACCCAAATCTATGGAAAACTGGTCTGGCTTAAAGCCTTTTGCCTTTGCCTCAGATAGCAACATGGTTTTGGCTGTTTTACCGACAACGGAGCCATAATCGAAGTGAATGGAGTGGTAGTGCTTGTCCTCCAGCGTTACCACGACTACGGCGTTGCCGGGCATTTCCTCATCAACAGTTATGTAGATGCTCAGGAAGAAGGCAACAAGGAACAGGCTTACTACAATAACTGTGATTATTTTGGATGTCTTACCCACTTCTCACTTTCACTTAAGCTCTTTCATCAAGGCAATGCACAAACAAGCTTCTCTCGCTCAGGTCTGGCAAAAAGATGTAAGATTATGTGGCCCTTCCTTTATGGCACAGGTAGAAGAAATATGCAACGAGGAATTTCCAGCTAAATCGTGGTGTTTTTACTACCTTTCTTTTGAAAAGTCAATCAAATGATCCCATTCAAATGAGAATAAACCAGAATGTTTGGCACGAACTCCTCAAAAGCGGTATCTGTAGGGCATTTCCGCTATGCAAGAGGCTTTGATGGCGCTGTAAAACGGAGCACAAGAAAATGAAACGATAATCCCGCTCTACGGCCAGGAGCAAAACGCATTATATACCGGCACAGGAAGCTGGTGTTATTGAATGATCACGAAACAGACCTTCGGAGGCTGCTCTCTTGGTTAAGAGCCCCAGAGGTCAGTCTAATTTATAGTAACCTCGATACCAAGAGAGAAATCTCCTGATACCTGACCTGATCGACGTCTTGGGGTTAAAGCCCAACAATCTCTTGGTCTTTTCTATATCTGCATATGTCTCAGGTACGTCTCCTGGTTGGAGCGGTAAGAACTTCTTCTTTGCCACTATTCCCAACTCCTCTTCAATAATCTCGATGAGTTTCATGAGCTCCACGCTCTTTGAATTTCCGAGGTTGAAGATCTCATATTTGAACGGGTTATCAAGCGCGGCGATGGTCCCGTCTACAATATCGTCAATGTAGGTGAAGTCTCTTTTCATTCTCCCAAAATTGTAGATTTCTATCGGCCTCCCATTGATAATTGCATCTGTAAAAAGAAAAAGGGCCATGTCCGGTCTCCCCCAGGGCCCATAAACCGTAAAGTAGCGGAGACCGGTTAAGGGAATGCCGAAGAGGTGGCTGTATGCATGGGCCATCAGCTCATTGGCTTTTTTTGTAGCTGCATACAGTGAAATCGGTGTGTCTACATTATCTTCAATGCTAAAAGGCAGCTTTCTATTATTGCCATAAACAGATGATGAGGAGGCAAAAACGAAATTACGAACGGGGTAGTGCCGTGCAAGTTCCAACAGATTAAGAAAGCCTTTTAGATTGCTCTCCTCGTAAACAAAGGGATTTTGAATCGAGTATCGTACGCCCGCTTGGGCTGCAAGGTTACAGATCCTGTCGATGGGGTGATCGGAGAATATTGTCTCAAGCGTATCCAGATCATTGATGTCGCCGTGATAGAACGTGAAACCAGGGTTTGAGGTTATGAGTTCGAGTCTCCCCCTTTTGAGAGAGACATCATAATACGGGTTCAGGTTGTCTATTCCGATGACCTCTTGCCCCCTTTCAAGCAAAGATCTGGCCACATGAAAGCCGATGAAGCCGGCGGCTCCGGTGACCAGGGTTTTCCTTTGAGTGTTAGTCATAGGTGCTTTCGGAAAAGATGGGGTCAGGTTTCAGGTCCTGTATTCAGCATTGATCTTGATGTAATCATAGGTAAGGTCACAGGTTACCATCCTGTCGCGATAGTTCCCTTGATTCAGATGAATGGTGATGGTTATTTCTTCGCTCTTCATCTGCTCAGCTGCCTCTTTTTCCTTTTCCAGGCTGGTTATGAGCCCGCCTTTTACGATGGTGACCCCGTTGATCGAAATCTGGACCTTGTTTTCCTCCATCATAATTCCGGATCTCCCAAGGGCAGCCATGATTCTACCCCAGTTCGGGTCTTGTCCAAAAATAGCTGTTTTTACCAGATAGGAGTTGCTCACTGTTCTGGCTGCGGCGTGGGCATCTTTGTCCGTTGCGGCACCCATGAGCTCGATTATCACCACCTTGCTGGCACCCTCACCGTCCTTTGCGATCAGGTAGGAGAGCTCCCCCATAACCGAGGTTAGGCCTCTCTCAAACTCCCGTATACCTGTGGCATCGAGCCTGCTGTTTCCTGCAGCGCCGTTTGCCATTATCAAGACCGTATCATTGGTGCTTGTCTCGCCGTCTACCGTAATACGATTGAAGGTCGAGTCGGTAACCGAGCGAAACAACGGCCATAGGGTTTGATAGTCGATAGAGATATCGGAGACCAAGATTGAGAGCATGGTAGCCATATCCGGCATTATCATGCCTGCTCCTTTGGCAATACCCAAGAGGTGAAAAGGAGTTTCTCCTGCAGTGCCTTCGAAATAGCTTAGCTTTGGGAAGGAGTCAGTGGTCATGAGGGCCTGTGCAACTGATTCAAATCCACCGGGAGATAGATTCCGCACGAGAGCGGGAACCGCCCTTTGAACCCGATGAATTGGAAGATGGGCCCCGATAACCCCTGTTGAAGCAACAAGTATTTCATCCGGATCGATCTCCAATCTCCGCGAAAGCATATCCGTCGTTTGCATGGCGTTTCTGAGCCCTTGCTCTCCGGTGCAGGCATTGGCACATCCGCTATTGGCCAGGACTGCTCTCGCAAGACCGCTCTTTATCCTCGTCTGGCTCAGGAGGACAGGCGCAGCTTTGACCGTATTCGTTGTGAACATGCCTGCTGCGACAGCCTGCCTTTGAGAAAAGATAAGACAGAGATCTAAGAGACCGTCCTTCTTGAGACCTGCAGAAACAGCAGAGGCCGTAAAACCGGAAACCGAGTAGTCACTGTCCATTTTCATCTTCCGCAGCAGTGTTTGTATTTCTTTCCGCTCCCACAGGGGCAGGGCGCATTTCTGCCTACCTTGGGTGTCTTTCGTCTCGCCGGAACTGCCCCTCCGTCGCCACCATGACTTAAGACCATTTGCTTTTTTGGGGCTTCCACGGGCGGCCTTTCTTGAGGTGTTACTCGCATTCTGAAGAGGGTTCTGAGAGAGTTCTCTTTAATGCTTTCCATCATGGAGAGGAACATATTGTACCCCTCTTTCTGATACTCCTTAAGGGGATCCATCTGGCCGTAGCCCCTGAGGCCTATTCCCTCCTTGACCTGGTCCATGGCCAAAAGATGATCCATCCAGAGGTCATCAATCGCCCGCAGCATGGCAATCTTTTGCAGAAAGAGAAAAGACTGTGGTTCGATCTCTTGCTCTCTTTTTTCATATTCGGCCAGGACCTCCTGTGTTATCTTTTTCATGAGAATTTCCTGGGTCAGGTCCGCCATCTCTTCTCTGGAAAATGAGGGCAGGAGCCCAAAGACACTGTAAGTATAGTCCAGTAAGGGTCCCAGGTTCCATTCCTCTGGAAAGGCATTCGGGTCAATGTTTTCGCGAACGGCATTTTCTACCAACTCCTCGATCATATCGATTATGGTTTCCTTGAGGTGATCACCCTTTAGTATTTCTCTCCTCTGACCGTAAATCACCTTTCGTTGCTGGTTCATAACGTCGTCGTATTCCAGGAGGTTTTTCCGGATATTGAAATTGATGCCTTCAACCCTCTTTTGAGCACCTTCTATGGCCCGGGAGATGATCTGGTGTTCTATTGGCTGATCTTCTTCCATGCCCAATTTGTCCATTACTGAGGCAATCCTCTCGGATCCGAAGATCCTCATAAGGTCATCCTCCAGGGAGAGGTAAAAGCGTGATGAACCGGTATCTCCTTGACGCCCCGAGCGTCCTCTCAGCTGGTTATCAATCCTTCTGCTCTCATGCCTCTCAGTACCGAGGATGTGCAAGCCACCGAGGTCCGGAACGCCGCCACCTAAAACAATGTCTGTTCCCCTGCCGGCCATATTGGTGGAGATGGTGACTGTACCCCTCTGTCCTGCCATGGCGACGATCTCCGCCTCTCTCTCATGGTTTTTTGCATTCAAGACCTGGTGCTTGATGCCCTCCCTGTTCAGCATCTTACTCAACATCTCCGATTTCTCGATGGAGATGGTTCCCACCAGTACCGGCTGACCCTTGTCGTGTAATGCCTTAATCTCCTCGACGGCTGCCCTAAATTTCTCCCGTTCGATCTTGTAGATGACGTCCGAATAATCGGTTCTGACCATCTTTTTGTGAGTCGGTATCACCAGGACATCCAGATCATATATCTTCTTAAATTCCGGGGCCTCCGTATCCGCCGTTCCCGTCATTCCCGCGAGCTTTTCGTACATCCTGAAGTAGTTTTGGAACGTAATAGTAGCGAGGGTCTGGTTTTCCTCTGCAACATTCACACCTTCCTTTGCCTCGATGGCTTGATGTAGCCCATCGCTCCATCGTCTTCCCGGCATGAGTCTGCCGGTAAACTCATCGACGATTACGACTTGTCCGTCCTTTACCACATAATCGACATCCTTGTTGAAGAGCCAGTAGGCCTTGATGAGCTGCTGGGCAGCATGCATCCTTTCGGAAGTTTCAGAATACCTGGCTTCCAGTTCTCGCTTTCTCTTTTTCTTTTCCCTGAAGTTCAAGTGAGGATCGTTCTCGATTTCTTGCAGACCTTGGTACAGGTCAGGGACGACAAAGGCATCCGCTTGATCTCCTGACAGGAGCTTAAGACCCTTATCTGTCCAGTTTGCACTGTGATCTTGCTCTTCGATAATGCAATAGAGCTCTTCGTCCAGGAGATGGAGGGTCTTCTGAGACCTCAGGAGTGACTCTGTCCTATCGACCCGTTTCTTCAATCCCGGTTCTTTAGAAATGATATCCAGAAACCGTGGATTCTTTGGGGCACCCCTCTTGACTTGAAGGAGCAGCTCGATTGTCTTATCATCATCGATGCCCTCCCGTAATCTTGTATCGACTCTGTTGAGGGTAGATCTGATGATTCCATCTTGTTGTTCCTTGAGTTTTAAGATCGGGGGCTTTTGGCTTGCGTACTGGGCATCTTCACTGCGTTCGATGGGACCTGATATAATCAGAGGAGTCCTCGCCTCATCAACCAGAATGCTGTCCACCTCGTCCACAATGGCAAAATTGAGGTCTCTTTGGACACACTCCTCCAGGGAATATTTCATATTGTCTCTCAGGTAATCAAAGCCGAATTCATTATTGGTTCCATATGTTATATCGGCGTTATAGGCATGCTTTCTCTCTTGATCATCCATATCATGGAAAATCACGCCCACCGACATTCCCAGGAACCGATATATTCCTCCCATCCACTCTGCGTCTCTTTTGGCAAGATAGTCATTGACCGTTACAAGGTGGGCACCGTGTCGTGAGAGGGCATTGAGATAGAGGGGAAGGGTTGCCGCCAAGGTTTTGCCTTCCCCGGTTTTCATTTCCGCTATCTTGCCCTGATGGAGGGCAATACCGCCGACGAGTTGGACATCAAAATGCCTCATACCCAAGGTTCTCACCGAAGCCTCTCTTACGGCCGCATAGGCCTCTGGCAGGATATCCTCAAGGGATTCACCCCTTTCCAGCCTTTCCTTAAATTCGTCGGTCTTCTGTCGAACCTGGCTATTGCTGAGGCCTTGAAATCGAGGCTCAAGCTCGTTAATTCTCGTCACCTGCGGGGCAAGAGCTTTGAGCTCTCTTTCGTTCTTGCTGCCTATAATAGCTCTAAGCATACTGCCGATCATAGAAAGTTGTTCCTTTCGGTCCTTGTTTCTTCTGATTAAACCTTTGTGCGGAAAAACTCAAGCAACAAGTGAATATAGCGTCTATTCGAATGATTGGGGTGCTGGAAATAATGAGAGCAGAGCAAAATATCTGCTCTTGGTGGAGAGGCTCTGTTCAATTGAGTATGTATCGGAGGGGATTTACCGGAACACCGTTTAAGAGAACCTCATAGTGGAGGTGAGGGCCTGTAGATCGACCGGACTTTCCGACTTCGCCTATGATTTGCCCTCTCTTGACACGATCACCGGTTTTGACCCGGAAATTATGTAAGTGACCGTATCTGGTCTTCATGTTGTATCCATGGTTGATCGCGATCATTCTGCCGTAGTTACCTTCTTTGCCTGCAAAGACAACCAGTCCATCTGCCGGTGCAGCAACAGGTGTTCCTATCCTCGTTGCTATGTCAAGTCCTTTATGAAATTCCCGCTGGTTGGTAAAGGGGGAGATCCTGTATCCAAAACCCGATGAATACCATCCATTCGTTGGTGCAATAGAGGGCGTACAACCCAAGAGGGATTTTTGCTCTTTCAGAAACTGGCTCAACTCGTTTTGAGAGATGGCGGTAACCGCTATTTCCGTGTTCAAACCCTCAATGGCTTCATGCATGCGATGGATGAGTCCGCTGTGAACGTCCTCAATCTGATAGTCCGGTTTGAGAGTGCTCATGTTTGAGCCTCCGACCCCCAGAAACTGATCTTGTTCCCCGGAGGGTTGCAGGTTGGTCATAACCCTGAGCTTATGGTCGAATTCCTGAAGCGCAGCGATCTTTTGATTGGTTTGGTTTATTTCTTTGCAAAGGGCGATGATTTGGGTTTTCTGAATCCCGCTTTCTTTTCTTAGATGCTGCAGTTCCGGTATCCGGGATTTAATCCTTCTATAGTCATTAACCAGCAATCCGATAATGACGATTGCGACAATGGTGAGAAAGGAGAGCAAGGGGATAAGCTTATTGGGAATACTTACTTTTCTTACCTTGCTGGATCCCCCGGGTAGGAATATGATAGTAGCTTTGTTTGAGGCCATAAGTAACGGAATTTAGCTGCACAGTGGAGGCGGCAACCGGATTCGAACCGGTGTAAAACGGTTTTGCAGACCGCTGCCTTAGCCACTTGGCTATGCCGCCTTTTCCTGGAGCGGGAAACCGGACTTGAACCGGCGACCGTCACGTTGGCAACGTGATGCTCTACCAACTGAGCTATTCCCGCAGTTTCCCATTGTACCTACTACTTCTCCCTTACAATGTCAAGGTTTTTTAGATGAGTACCCTTTTTGCTACTCTAAAGTATGTCCAGCCGGACCACAAAGTCAATACCAACGCCACCCAAAGGAATACCATTCCCACAAGATGGAAGTCAATCCTCAAATACTGGTGATGGAGGCAAAGACAAATGAGAGCCACCGATTGGAATATTGTCTTGTATTTTCCGAGAATGCTTGCTTCAATAATCTGCCCCTCGACAACAGCGATTCCCCTCAATCCCGTCACTGCCAATTCCCTTGCAATGATCAGCATGACGACCCAGGCAGGGATTCTGGCTAGGGTTATGAGCATGATCATCGTAACCGAAACCAGTAACTTGTCAGCCAGAGGATCAAGGAACTTGCCCAACGGGGTTACCACCCGGTACCTTCTCGCGTAGAATCCGTCCAGGAGATCCGTTAGGGCAGCAAGTCCGAAGAACAGTGCGGCAAGAAAACTCCCCATTCTTCCGGGAAAATACAAGCACGTCACCACTGCCGGGATCAAAATGAGCCTCAACACGCTCAGGTGATTAGGGAGTTTAGTCTTTTGATCTTTCGTTTTGCCCATTTTTGACTAGCGAAGCTCTGCCTCAAACCATCGAGACACTATGTCAGTAAAAAACGAAATACTGAATAATGTTTATGGGTTACTGTTACGATGCCCGTTTCGTTTTTCGGTAACGTCATTGGTCTTTTTATTTCTACGTTACCTTAACCGTTACCGATACGGGCTTCGTTACCCTAACCGTTACCCAAAGAAACCAGCAAAAACTTGACACAAGTTTTAAGATCTTACTTCATATGGATGGCTAGTTCAATCGCTCTTTTCTTTGAATTCCCTGTAGAACCTCATAACCCTTTCTACAAATCTTCTGGTCTGGGGTATGGGGGGAACTGCATCATGCTTCTCAACGGTGGTCGGGCCCACATTGTAAGCGGCCACAGCTAGTCTCTTATCGTGATTAAATCTCTTGAGGAGCAAGCTCAGATACCTGGTACCTCCCAAGATGTTCTCCTCCGGATCAAAGGGATCATCAACCTTCATGTCGTCTGCAGTATCCGGCATGAGCTGCATCAGGCCCTGAGCACCACTTTGGGAGATGGCATTGGGGTTGAAGGATGATTCGGCCTTTATGATAGCCTTTATAAGGGTGATCTCCACGCCAAACCGCTCTGCTGCCTTTTGGATGATACCGTCGAATTTTTTAAGGTATTGTTTTCCCGACAGCCCTCCACTCTTTAGATACAGGTGATATCGTTGGTCTGAGCGAGTGTCGCTGAAATGCCAGACCCCACTACTATCCTTAAATCGATAGACATCAGCCTGTGAAGGGCTTGATAGAAGTATCCCTACGAGAGCAGCCCATGGCAGTAATCTTGTCAGAGCCATATCACGAGCCCATCTTCCTCCAATCCGCCAAAAACCTCTCTAGTCCAATCTTGGTGAGCGGATGCTCGGTTAATTGCATGAGCACTTTGAACGGAATTGTGGCAACGTGCGCACCAATAAGGGCTGCATCTAATACATGCACGGGGCTACGGATACTTGCCACAATGACTTCGGTTTCAAATCCATAGTTTTCATATATCGTTACAATGTCCTCTACAATTCCTATGCCAACGGTGCTGATATCATCTAGTCTTCCAATAAAAGGGCTAACATAGCTGGCGCCTGCTTTGGCCGCTATGAGGGCCTGTACAGGTGAGAATACCAGTGTTACATTGGTCTTTATGTTTTCCTTTGCGAGGATCTTGGTAGCCTTAATCCCTTCGGTGATCATCGGGATCTTTACAACGATATTGTCGGCGAGCTTTGCAAGCCGCCGTGCCTCCTGAACCATGCCTTTAGCCTCGGTGCTCACTACCTCTGCACTGACCGGCCCGTCGACTAGTGTGCAGATTTCTTTCAGAAGTTCTTCGAAATTCCCCTTCTCCTTTGCCACCAGCGTGGGGTTCGTTGTTACCCCGTCGAGGAGGCCGAGCTCATTGGCCTTGGCTATTTCCTCGAGATTCGCAGTATCGATAAAAAACTTCATACTTCCTCCTTCAAGATTTCAACGTAAGATTCCTTCGGTAATTCATTTAAAAGCCGTCGTATGGTTACATTCAGGACTGGATGAATCAACTCGGGGGCCAACTGAACAAGCGGTTCAAGGACAAATCGCCTTGTATGCAACAGCGGGTGGGGGACCACAAGGTCTGGAGAATCTATTACCTGTTCATCGAAAAGGAGTAAGTCAAGATCGATAATTCGAGATTCCCACTTCTTGGTCCGTGTTCTGCCCATCTCATGTTCTATGGCCATGAGGCTATCCAAGAGCTCGGGTGGGGTGCGCTTTGTCTTCACCTCAACAACACAATTTGCATACCATTGCTGACCAGTAACACCTTCCGGCTCGGTTTTGAATAGATCGGAACAGGCCGTAACCTCACACCCCGATGTCTGGTCTATGCTCGCTATGGAATGCTTACAGTTAAAGACCTTATGGCCGAGATTTGATCCTATGCCGATGTATGCTACAGCAGCCTCCATGCTCAAAGCTCCATGCGTTTTATCCTCTCGGCCGCCTCCATAAGGCGGCTCTCATCTTGGGTTAATGCGAGCCGAACATACCCCTCTCCCGGTTCACCAAACCCGTTACCCGGCGTTACTACGACACCTGCTTCGGTTAAGAGCTTTGCTGCGAGGCTTTTGGATGTATAGGGCGAGGGAACGGGAACCCACACATAGAATGTGGCCTTAGGTGTATCTACCGCGAAGCCTGCACTTCTGAGACCTTCCACCAAGATATCTCGCCGTCTGGCATAGATTCTCTGCATCTCCTTTACGCTTTCCCGATTTGCCCTGAGTGCCTCGATGCCGGCTCTCTGAATGGCCTGGAAAACCCCAGAATCAAGATTACTCTTAACGGTCCCCAGCCCGCTCACGGCATCCTTGTTGCCCACGGCAAAGCCGATTCGCCAGCCGGTCATGTTGTAGGACTTTGACAGGGAATGAAACTCTATCCCAATATCCTTTGCTCCCTCGACTTCAAGAAAGCTCGGTGGCTTGTAACCGTCAAAGGCGATTTCACTGTAGCTGAG
This sequence comes from Desulfatiglandales bacterium, assembly GCA_035527895.1. Classification (GTDB taxonomy): domain Bacteria; phylum Desulfobacterota; class DSM-4660; order Desulfatiglandales; family B25-G16; genus JADFWK01. The sequence goes on along the minus strand of DATKZQ010000044.1, from coordinate 5,686 downwards.
ATCGTGGCACACGATTATACTGTAGTTGCAAGCAAATGAAACCACCGCTTCAAAGAAATCCCGTTCGGCAACGGCTGCCGTGGGATTATTGGGATAGTTGAGCCACATCATTTTTGCCTTCCGGGCAACCTCCTCCGGTATGGCATTGAGATCAGGTAAGAACCTGTTTTCTTTGAGCAGGGGCATCAAGTAAGAGTTTCCATCTGCAAAGAGCGTTCCAATATTATAAACTGGATAGGCCGGCGTCGGCACAAGGGCAAGGTCTCCCGGATTTATGAATGCCAGGGGCATATGGGCTATACCTTCTTTCGCACCAATCAGGGATAGTATTTCGCTTTCCGGATCGAGTTGGACGGAGAATCTATCCTCATACCACTCAGCTACCGCCTCTTTGAAATCAACCGATCCCGAGTAAGCAGGGTAGCGGTGCGTTGCCGGGTCCTGTACAGCGCTTATCATCTCTTCGATGATCTTTGGCGGGGTGGGAAGATCAGGATCGCCTACGCCGAGGTCGATCATATCCACCCCGGAGGCCTCTAACTCTCTTTTTTTCTGATCGATCTCCTTAAATAAGTATGGTGGCAGTTTTTTTAGTCTCTCCGTGAGTTCAAACATGCTTCCTCTCCCTTAATCCAAGTACATCTTGCATATCATAGAGACCGTTAGGCTGTGTAACGACCCATGTAGCCGCGAGCAATGCCCCTCGCGCAAAGTTGTCTCTGCTGTGGGCCCTGTGGGTAATCTCAATCCTTTCGCCTGTGCCGGCAAACAGAACCGTGTGTTCACCAACGATATCCCCGGCCCGGATCGATTGCATGCCAATCTCCTTATCCTCTCTGATACCGATATATCCTCTTCTCTCATACACGGCATCGGAATCCAGATTCCTGTCCGTTGCATCTGCTGCAATCTTGGCAAGATGCATGGCCGTTCCGCTCGGAGCGTCCTTTTTGAGCCGATGGTGCGCTTCGAATATCTCTATGTCGTAGTCTTTACCGAGGATCCTGGATATATCCTGGACCATCTTGAACAGGACGTTAACCCCGACACTCATATTCGGGGATCTTACACACCGAATCCCTTGGGCAAGGCGATTCAATTCCTTTTCTTGTTCGCCGACAATGCCGGTTGTTCCGATGACCATTGCCTGACCGGTCTTGGAGATGAACCTGATATTCTCCAGGGTGGTTTCGGGCGTTGTAAAATCGATAAGGACATCCGCATCCTTCATTGTTTCACTGACGCTTCCCTTAAGGGTAAGACCTGTTGTGCCGAGGCCGATGACTTCACCCACGTCGCGGCCCACCGCCGGATGGTCCGCCCTTTCAAAAGCGCCCGATACCGTGATCGCCTCCTCTTTTTGGATCATATGGATGATTCTTGTGCCCATCCTGCCGGCTGCTCCGGCAACAACGACCTTTATCATCTTTTCCCCCCTTTATTTGGATTTATCGCAAAAATCCCTTTATTACTTTATCGATTATTGCTTTTTCTCCTCAAAACAGTAAGGGGCATTTACCCTGCTTCATTTGGAGCTATTGAGGGACAGCGTAGTTTCCCATTTAAAGCAATAATCATCTAACTTTATTTCTTACCTTGAATCAGTGCCCGTGCCTCTACCTAGTGCTCAAGGTGATCTCAATGCCTGTCATCGCCGATAAATCCGGGAACAATCTCCCCCTTAACAAGATCATCGTATGTTTCCCTTGACCTGATAACGGAAAAGAGGGTGCCCCTAACCATTACCTCTGCGGGCCTGGTCCGGGAATTGTAATTCGAGGCCATAGAAAAACCATAGGCCCCTGCGCTCATCACCGCCACAAGATCTCCAGGCTGGAAAGAAGGCATCTCTCTGTCCCTGGCAAAGAAATCCCCCGTTTCACAGACAGGCCCCACGAGGTCGCTTTTCACCTTTTCCGAGCTCGTCATTTCAACGGGCTGCACGGCATGAAAGGAATCATAGAGTGCGGGGCGAATTAAGTCATTCATGCCCGCATCCACGATCACAAACCTCTTGTGTGGTGTTGACTTGGTATAGAGGACCCTTGTGATCAAGATGCCCGCATTACCGATAATAACCCTGCCGGGCTCCAGGATGAGGGTAACATTATTCGCTCCCATTGTCTTTTGCAGGGCTGCAGCGTATTCTGAGGGGTGTGGCGGGCTTTCATCATCATAGGTTATGCCAAGGCCTCCTCCAATATTGAGGTAGGAGATAGGGAGGTCCATTTTTTCCAGACCCTTCATGAGCGCCCTCAATTTCCTGAGTGCATCGAGGAAGGGTTCGATTTCGGTCAGCTGGCTTCCAATGTGGCACGATATGCCCTTCACATCGATATTCTCCAACTGCTGGGCGAGTTCATAGGCGGCAGGGGAATCATCTATGGGGATCCCGAACTTATTCTCGCCGAACCCGGTAACAATGTATGGATGGGTTTTTGGGGCCACATCGGGGTTTATTCGGATTGCTATGCTTGCCCTTTTACCCGTGTCGTGTGCTATCCTGTCGAGGGTTTGCAATTCCTGTTCGGATTCCACGTTAAACATGAGGATATCGGACTGGAGTGCCTGTTCTATATCGTGTGGCGCCTTCCCAACGCCGGAAAAGACAATCTTCTCAGGTGGAATTCCCGCCCTCAGCGCTCGAAACAGCTCTCCTGCCGAGACTATGTCCGCCCCTCCTCCCTGAAGGGCCAAAAGCTTGAGAATCGCGAGATTCGAGTTAGATTTCACAGAAAAGCAGGTGAGATGAGCTAAGTCCTTGAATGCATAGTCAAAAACCGAGAAATGCCTCCTAATTGTTGCGTAGGAGTAAAGATAGAGCGGTGTTCCGACCTCATTGGCTATAGAGGCCACGGATACATCCTCACAAAAAAGCTGGTTGTTCTTGTAGGTAAAGTGATGCATGTGAGCGTTTTAGATCTGGGGACGCCTGGTCACGTGCGGTTTACTATCTTGCCTTCGAATAAATCGATAATGTCTTGAGCCGCCGCAGGCAGCGTGTCCTCCTTCGAATTGTTCTTCCCGGCTCCCGGTTCGCTTTGTTTGGTAAAGACTACCTTGATCGCAGGATCAAAAAAATCATGCACATATGTAAGGATCTGCTCATGGTGCTCAGGGTCATCGAAATAGCCTGCCGTGAAAGAACCCTCTCCGTTCGGTAACTCAAGCCGGTCTGCCAGTATTGCGTGGGACTTCAACTCCTTGAGTACATTTGCCATCGCCCGATTCTTTTTCGCAACATATCGCAGAAAATCGCCCCATTCTTTGCCATCGTCTTGATGTGCCGGTTTTGGCTCGGACCCTCTTTGGACGGGGATTTCCACCCGGTCCACAGAAGCCCCTGTTGCAGTTGGTCTATCGATGCGTTTTTCAATGGCTTCGATCTTCTTGATTAATTCATCAAATGAAAGATAATCCCTGAGTTGCGAAAGCCTGATGAGGATGGCTTCAAGGGCGATTCTGGGATTATTGGTGTAGCGCAAATCCGCTTCTCTGGCGATAAGGAAATTCAGCGATTGAACAAGCCTTTCCAGCCCGGCCTTTTTTGCCAGCCTCTCTGTCTCCATGAGCTCGTTGTCGGGCAAATCAAGGAGTTGGGTGGAATCTGGGGCAATCAACGAAACGATTAGATTTCGGAACTGATTCATTATTTCTCGGTAGAACTCTTTAATCTCATATCCGTAGGTGTAGATCTCATCAACAATCTCGAGGCATCCTTTGTTGTCGGCATCAATTATTGCCTGCGACGTCTTATAGATAAGATCCCGGTCTATTATCCCTAAAACGGTGCCTATCTGGCTATCCTCAATGCTTTGGCCTGTGAAAGAGACGACCTGATCGAGAAGGCTCTCCGCATCACGCATACTCCCCTCGGCCTCTCTGGCAATAATGGAAATGCCCGTATTGCTTATGGTTATCTCCTCCGTTGCTATTATCTTCTTGAGCTGCTCTTCTATTCTCCGTATGGGTATCCTTTTGAAATCGAACCGTTGACATCGGGACAGTATTGTCACCGGCACCTTATGAGGCTCCGTGGTGGCGAACACGAATTTGGCATGTTCAGGCGGTTCTTCCAGGGTTTTAAGCAGCGCATTAAACGCCGGGAGCGTGAGCATGTGGACCTCATCTATGATATAAATCCGGTATTTGCCATGGGACGGGAGGTATCTGATATTTTCTCGAAGGTTTCTTATCTCATCTATGCCCCTATTCGACGCTCCATCAATCTCCTGCACATCTACCGATGAGCTGTTTGTTATCTCTGTGCAGGAGGCACACTGGTTACACGGGTTGCCGCTGGCGCCCTTTTCGCAATTGAGGGCCTTTGCAAGGATCCGTGCAACAGAGGTCTTGCCCACGCCCCGTGCACCACTGAACAGATAAGCATGGGCCAGCCGACCAGACAAGATGGCATTCTGTAAGGTCTGGGTAATATGCTCTTGACCGAGAACCTCTTCAAATAGTTGAGGCCTCCATTTTCTGGCAAAAACTTCGTATGGCATGATGAAATGAAAAAATGGGTGGCGGAGAGAGGGGGATTCGAACCCCCGGTACCACTTTTGGTAGTACACGCGATTTCCAGTCGCGCTCCTTAAGCCAACTCGGACATCTCTCCTTAATTACGCTCGTGTTACACGCTATTTGTTTTTTTATCGTTTGTCCGGTTTGTGGCAGAAAGGCCCTTCGCCTGCCACGTCTGAGTATCTGCACTATCCTCCAGGTGCGAGCTAATGGTGGAATGTGGTGAGACTACTTTTGGCGGAGAGGGTGGGATTCGAACCCACGTGCCTCGCTCTTAACGAGACAAATCGATTTCGAGTCGACCCCGTTACGGCCACTTCGGTACCTCTCCATAGAAAAAGCTATCTCTCTTGCTCGGCTATCTCTTTTCCGTGAAAAAACCCTGCATCAGGCCTCTGCATTCCTCTTCCAGTATGCCCTGGACTACCTTCAACTGGTGATTAAGCCTTCGGTCTTCAGCCAGATTGAAAAGGGAGCCTGCAGCACCGGACTTTTTGTCGAAAGCGCCAAAAATGAGCGTGTCAATCCGGGCATTCATAATGGCGCCCATACACATTATGCACGGCTCAACCGTAACGACTAAGGTTGCCCCGTTGAGACGATAGTTTTTGTAAAATCTGGCTGCCTGCCTGATGGCCACTATTTCCGCATGGGCGGTGGGATCAGCATCTAAAATGCATCGATTATGGCCTCTGGCCACAATTCCGTTCGATTGATCCAGCAGAACGGCACCTACCGGAACCTCACCGGCCAGCCATCCCTTCTCGGCCTCTCTTATGGCCTCTCGCATCAGACAAACAAGATCTTCAACGTGTCCAATCCCTTGCCTTTTTGGTAGCATCTGCCCGGCAAATCATAAAGGTTTTAGATCTATGTCAGGCCTTTCCGAAGGCAACCTTTTCTTCGATTATCCTTTAACATGTACCCATCGGTGAGTCAACTCGATAGTGGTTCAGCCCAGGGTAACGTCAAAGTCAACTATAAAGTGGTTAATTCCAAGGATTATTGTGACATTCAAACCCGAAATCCGAATACCGAAATCCCTGGCCCAGACCTGGATTTCAGGCCAGACGCATATGGAAAATAGTTGCGAAATGCCATAACGCGCTCGTTTTATTCGGGAAACGTCGCGCCAGGGCAGGCCGAAACAATATCTAAATTC
>DATKZQ010000043.1:0-24931 GCA_035527895.1 Desulfatiglandales bacterium | reverse complement strand
GACCACGTTGAAAAAGTGACTATCACAGACGTTACCCTGAGGGAGTACGGCCAGAATATTCCGTCTGCCTATCTCCACATCTTTACCCCTGAAATCAGGATTAAGATAGCCTTGGGGCTGATTGAGGCAGGCTTTACCACTATCGAGTTACTCTCCTGCGTTCATCCCAAGGTAGCCCCTGCCATGAGTGAAGTTGCCATACGGAAGATTGCAAAAGGGCTCGGAAAGATCAAGAGCGTACATCTCATTACCCTGGTTCCCAACAAAGCCGGCTACGAGCATTTTCTTTCAGCCGGCCTCGGCCCTGATGGTTATGACCACACCATGGGAATATTCTTTTCCGCAGTTGAGGCCCACAATCTGGCCAACCTGGGAAGGCCCATTAACGAAACAGTCGAGGAATATACAAGCATTCTGAAAGATGCTGCCTCTCGGGGCATAAGGGCTGTAGGCTATATCTCAGCCGCCTTGGGTTACATTGCCCCGGAAAACCACGCGGTTATTCGGCCCCATATCGAGCAAGTAAACGACTATATAAACCTCTTGTTTGGTCTGGGGATTAGCGCGGTGACCCTTTCGGACCTGCAGGGTGTGGCTGATCAGCAAGAAACACGGGAGTTCTTCGACGCTCTCCTCAATAGGAGAAAGGGAAGAGATATAGAAAAGATGGGGTACCACCCTCACCATATTGATGGAAACCTGGCCATTGCTAATAGCGAAATCGCCTATGGTCTGGGCATCAGACGATTCGATTCATCACTGGGTGGCACCGGTGGATGCGTCACCGGTGCCCCCGGCAATCAGCCGACCGAGGGCCTCATTCGTACTTTCCATTCATTAGGTATTGAGACCGGCATTGACGAGCAAAAGGTCCCGTTCCTGGCCAAAATGGTGCAAATTGAATTATACGGCAAGGTCCCGCTTAACCAAGCAAGCAGTCAGCATTCAGCTCTCAGCGGTCACCAAGAAGAGAAAAATACGGAATGAAAACTGACCCCGAAGATCTTAATGGTAATATCCTTAATTAGCGATGGTCACGGTCTCATTTCCTCACCAACACCTCTTTCGGCACCTCCGCCTTTTCCGGCCATCCCTCGGGGATGACCTGTCCCGGTTTTTCCCCCAGCTTCTTCTTGTCGGCCTGGAGCTTGGGCCGTTTGAACTCCTCCCGGGGTTCCTTAGGGATCCTGCCATTGAGGATGGATTCCGAGCGCAAGCGTCTGCCGATGGTCTTCTCCATCAGGGTGCCGAGCTCTAAGATGCGGTCGATATCGATGCCGCTGATATCGATGCCCATCTCATCGAGCATGACACAGAGATCCTCAAAGGCAACCAATCCTACCACGTTGGGGTCTTTGTAGTAGTAGGCACCGGTTCCGGGCACGGGGGTGCGATCCAGGAAGTTGGTGGGCTGACCCCCGATACCGCCCAGGGTTCCTTCAAAGATCTCAATACCGGCCTGAAGGGCGGCGAGCACATTGGCCAGGCCCCAGCCCCTGGAGACGTGAAAGTGGGCCACATGGAGATCGGGGTTGGGGATGGCATCTAAGAGCATGGCAAAGTAGCGGTAGACCTGGTCAGGGGGTGCAGAGCCGTCATGGTCGGCATGTTCGATATCATCGGCACCGATTGAGAGCCAGCGCTTGGTGAACTCGATGGCGTCGGTGAGTTTGGTTGGCCCTGAGATGGGGCTTCCCCAGATGGTGCTCACCGTACCGCACATCTTGATGCCCGCGTCCTTGCACTTCTTGATACACCGCTCCGCCTCCTTCCAGTAGGTAGGCAGGGTGGTGCCCGAGTTGGCGAAGTGGTGCTCCTCATCGGTTGACACCATCATGAGCACCCGGTTGGGGCCGTAGCCCTTCTCCTTCAGTTCGATGGCCCGATCAACGGCAGGTTCCCTGATGGTCACCGCTGTCCACTCGATCTCATCCGTGTTGATCCCCCGCTTGGCGAGCCGTTTTTCGAATACCTCGTTCCTGATCCCCTGAAGCACCTCCTCGGCATCCTTAAACTGGGGCATCACGCGGGGATTGCCGAGGTTGGTTACTTCCATCCGCATCACCCCGGCAAAGGCGAGCTCCTGGAGATAGTAGATCTTCGCCTCGGTGGGAATCCACGATTCTTCGTGCTGAAAGCCATCACGGATGGTGATATCGGCGAGCTTTACCTTCTTAGGCATACGGGAATGTAACTTAAAAATGTCATGTTCGCTCATTTCATATTTCTCCTTCCTACTACTGACAAGCCCAGATCAAATCCGAAATTCGAATCTCGAAATTCGAAACAAATCCAAAATCCTAATGTACAAACCTAGCATTCATCATCTATTAACAGCTTGATGAGCGTGTTTTTGTCATTTGGATTTGGGTCATTCGATATTGTTTCGGGTTTAGGCCTGCCCTGGCGTGACTCGTCCAGGGTACCGTGCCGCCGCTTTCATACCTCGGAATTCGGGCTCATCGAACTCAGTTTCTGTCAGCCAGGTCTAGGCCAGGGATTTCGGATTTCGGGCTTTTGATTTTCAACCTATGCCTAATGTTTTTCCTTCCATGCTAACAAGTGTTCAATCTTACAATATTATCCCCTTATTGACCTCGGAAGCAGCATCTGGTGATGGGGACAGATGCTCTGGGGGTTTTGATAACAACACCCGGTAAAGGCAACAAAATAGTCCCGGAGATGTGTCATGGGCACAATTTCATCTACGAGACCTGTCTTCGCACAATAGACTGGCCTCGACTGATCGTAGTATTGCTGTGCTAGGGCGTTCATCTTATCAATTACCGGCTCAAGGGGGTTCTCCGCATCCCTTTCCTTGACCAGTCTCCGAGCAAAGGCGGCAACGGCGGCAGTTTCTCCATGCATTACATAGATTTCCGTTGTGGGTACCCCTAGGGTGAAAGCGTTATTCCTGTTTGCCTGGGGCCCTCCCATGATGTAGTGGGCTGCGGCAGTGCCCTTTCTTAATACTACGCACATCATAGGGACCTCAGAGCTCTCGATAGAGTAAATGAGCGACTGCCCTAAGCCGAGGAGTTCTGCCCTCTCAGCGATATCCCCTACGTCAATACCCGAGGTATCCTGAAACCAGATCATAGGTATCCGATCCCTACCGCAGAACATGACCAACTCATTCATCTTAATGAGGCCCTCGCGGTAGAGCTTTCCACCAATGCCAAGATATTCCTCCTTCGCGTACTGTGGGTAGCCCTTGCCCAGAAACCCTTGCCGATTGGCAATGACGCCAACCAAAAACCCGTCTATTTTGGCGAGCCCACAGTATATTTCGGGGCCATAACCCGGTCGGTATTCCATATGCTCGCTTCCATCAAACACCCGTGCGAGCACCTCCTCAATACTATAGGTCCTCTTTTGATTAAAGGGCACAATGTAGTTAAGATCATCTGCAGGATACATCGGGTCTGCAGGCTCTGCCACCCTGAAACTTGACGGGTCATAGTGAGGCATACCAGCCATGCATTCCTTTAAAGCACCGAGAACACCTTCCTCGGTGTCGAACACCTTCCGCATGAAGCCGGTTTCATCGTAGTGGATACTGACTCCCCCCGGGGGAACCTGTTTGAACTTTCTCGTTGCCTCAATCAACATTTCCGCGCCCTCCAGATCGAATCCTCCCTTGGGAGCCATGCCGCTCACGATACCACCTCCGCCTACTGCCATATTTGATTTCTCGTGGGCGAAGATGATGGCCGGGCTGATTGCGTGATAGCCACCACCGGCGGGGTTGGTGCCGTACATCCCTACAATTACCGGTATTCCCTTTTGGATAAGCTCAGAGTGCCGGAAGAACGTTCTTCCTCCTGACCTCCTGCCGGCATACACCTTTTCCTGTTCCGTTAACTTTACCCCACTACAGTTCAGTACCCAAACGAGGGGAATACGCAGTTGCTCTGCAATATCTTGGGCCCGAAACACGTGTTCCCGCTGCCCCGGTATCCAGGCCCCGGCGAGAACTTTATTGTCAGATGCGATGATTGAGGCATACCTTCCCGATATCTTACCCAAGCCAGTGATAACACCGGTTGTTCCCTCCTGATTGAACTCAGGATCATAGAGGCTATTGAGAGGCAGAAAGGAACCGGAATCAACCAAAAGCTCGACCCTCTCCCAGGCTGTCTTCTCTCCTCGTTTATGAAGCTTTTCAATCGGAATACCCGCGTCTTTTCGTTTCTCTATCGATTGAGCCACCTCTTCTTCAACCTTTGTAATTTCATGGGCATCTGCCTCTTGCCGTTCTCGCTCTTTTTTGCTGAGCGCCCTGCCTACAGGAGTCATTTTTTCAAAATACTGTCTCATCGTCACATCTCCCCCTATGATCTGAAATCGGTTACCGTTTGCTCGAGTGTGCCTATCAGGCCTGCACGGAATCGCGGATCCCGGTAAAGTCTCGCATCTGCATGCATCTCAGTCTCAACAAATGAGATTTCGTCAAACTGTGAAGGCTTATACTGTTTAAAAAGCTCCGTTAAGGCCTCGATTGACTCTGGTGCCAGAGGTCTTCCTATCTCGGCAATCTCATCTTTTACCTCTCTTAAGGGCCTACCCCACAGATGAGAATAATTCTCCGGATCCTTTCGTCTGTTTACCTCCCGAGAGATCTCCCCTCTGGTGGCCAAGGTTGCTCTGTTTTCTTCGCCTGCTTTTGGGATCTCTTTTTCTGGGCACACGGCAAGTTCCAGTGCCTTCGGAAGCAACAGGAGGCCTGTTTGCTCATTATGGGCCTCTAACTCTTCCTGATATCGTGCTTTATCAGCATCTGGATCATCTGTTTTCTTTCTCTTGGGAAACGGGAACGGTATATCCACAATCGCATTATAGGTGCCGATTTCCTCTAACTGCTTAGCCTTAACCTCCTTTGCCGTCAGGGCCATATACTCAGCATTGGTGAGGCCAGCCTTCACCAATGTCCTGGCTATGCCCGACCAACCAGGCAGGAGGCCGATGGTGGCCTCACTAAAACACATCCCGCTACGGGAGTCACCAACGAGCACATCGGCCATCAGGGAGATCTCTGCGGAACCTCCGAACCGCGTTCCCCCGCCACAGACGGCAACTACCCTTAGATATTCGGAGATCTTCCTGATCTTCCCATGGAGAGCAATCCCCTTCTTTAATCTGTTATCTGCCCAGCCGAAGAGCTCGTCTATCTCTTCCGCTAAGGCCCCGCTCTCCTCCTTCTCCTTCTTGAGCTCCAAGGTCCTGTCCAGCCTGTTCAGGCTTTCCTTGAGGTCCCCGCCCGCATGCACAGGATCATTGGCCCCGTAGAGTATCAGGAATTCAAGATCGTCTTTTTTCTCCAAAACCTTGTCCAAACCCTCTAGGTGGGCGTCCAGCTCCGGATTTCCCACCTGATGAACCGGTGGATTGTAATAGCAGAGAATAGCACCACCTTTATCTTTGAAGGTGATCTGGTCAATAATCAGGTATGCCTTACCCCCTGACCATTCACAGATGGGTCCCCTGTTTTGATATCCCGGAACAGTGCCCGTTCTTACCAACCGTATCGGCCCTTTCATGAGAAACCTCCTTTCAATCGGAATTGGGAATTCGTCGAATTCTTCAGAAATGATACAAGATCCTATGTAGTTACAAAAGGCCTAACCCAGCAACCGGCGTCTCGCACTTGGGTGAAGTGCCGGCGTTCAAAAAATAGCCCGCCACACCCTCAAGATGGTTGACAAACTAGTTAATATTTTTATATGGTAAATCTTAACTAATGTCAAATATTTAATATTTATGAAACTGATTTTGCCATAAGGGAATTTATTTCAACCCCTTAAGAGGAGACCTCCTCCATGAATCTGGGTTCACTAATTCGCAGGTATCGCAAGGAACGGAAATTGACATTGAGGGCTGTGGCAGAGAAAGCAGGAATCTCCGAGGGTTTCCTGAGCCAAGTCGAGAACGATGTAAATTCACCCTCGGTGGATACGCTCTCCAAAATATGCAATGCCATCGGAGTAAAGGCCGGTGATCTTCTGAATCAGGCAAGCAAACAAGAAGAACTGGTTTTAATACAAAAGTCAGAGTGGGATGATTTCGATCTCCCCCACACCGGGTTCATGACACGGCGTTTCTTCTCTCCGGAGAATAGGAAGGTTATCGACAGCGCTGTCCTGGTCATTGAGCCGGGAAAGTCGATTCCGGTGCGGAAAAACATCAAGAACGGGCAGGAAGTATTATGCATACTCAAAGGCTCCTTAGAACTTGTTCACGGTGAACGTGCAATTCATCTGGCAGACGGAGACACGGTTCATTACTTTGCGGAGCCTAAAAAGCAGAGCATCACCAACAAAAACAAGGACCTTGCCATCGCACTCTGGATAGGCACGGTTTAATGCTAGCTGTCACCAGGGATGTCAATGGCACGCGTTGAGAAGGGGAGGCAAGGCACTCTGAGGGCCCTTATTATCAGACCAAGTGCACTGGGTGACACCCTTTTGCTGGCACCAGCCCTCCATAACATAGGCAAAAGGGCAGAGCTGACCTTGGTAGGAAGAAGACCAGGGATTGATTTCTTGAAGCCCTTGGCAACACGGTGCATTGACTATGAAACGGGAGGATGGCATGCTCTTTTCCTTGATGAACCAAACTGCGAGGAACTCCACCTGCCAGAGGTGGACAGGGTAATCTCTTTTCTGAGCAACCCTTCGAGCACAGCGAAAAGGGGACTGGAGTTCTTGATGAAACAGACCCCTATCTTCACGTTTCCTCCCTTTCCGCCCGAAGGCGAAACAATCCATGTTGCCTTATACCTGGCATCTTGTCTGAAGAATTCCGGATTGCCGGTTGATCCTGATGCGGCCCTCGAAGAGGCCCAGACAAACGGTTTGCTACGGCGGGAAGAATCCAGCAGACCGGAAAGCATGATTGTCTTCCATCCCGGATCCGGGAGCACAAAGAAAAACCTTGCGCCTGAGTTTTGGATCGACCTGATGAAGACAAGCGAATTCGCACTATTTGAAAAAAGGGTCTTACTGCTCGGGCCGGCGGAGGAAGAGCGCTACCATGTGTTTTCAAATAAGCTGAGAGGATTAGACATAGAGATCGTAACATCTCCCCCTAGCGAAGCGCTCCTCTCACTGCTGAAAGCTGCCTCCCTTTACCTTGGGCACGACAGCGGCGTAACTCATTTGGCGGCATTGCTCGGACTGTCGACCATCGCGCTCTTCAAGAACAGTGACCCGTTACAGTGGGCTCCTTTGGGGCCAGATGTCACCGTGATTTCCAATTTCGAATCTCCTGAACAGATCTATGGGATCATCAAGGAGAAGGCAATAAGGGTAACGGGAATTTTGTCTTGACTGATGAATAGGGCTTCAGTATCCTTCCAGAGGATTTCTGGTGTTCCCGATTCAACGGCAACCTAGAAGCAGAGGGGTGTATATGGATTTTTCACTATCGATGGAACACAACATATTGAGAAAGTCTGTACGGGATTTTGCAGAAAGGGAAATAAAGCCGGTGGCAAGGGAGTTGGACGAGAAAGAGGAATTCTCCTACGATACCATGCAGGCCATGGCTGGACTCGGTCTTTTTGGTATGTTTGTATCTGAAGAGTACGAGGGTCAGGGGATGGACTATGTCGCCTATATTATCGCTACCGAAGAAATCGCCAGGGTAGACGGATCCCACGCCGCCACTATTGCTGCCGGGAACTCTTTGGGCACCGGACCTCTCTATTATTACGGGAACGAAGAACAGAAGAAAAAGTATCTCCCGCAGGCATGCAGGGGAGAGACACTGTGGGCCTTTGGTCTGACCGAATCAAATGCTGGATCCGATGCAGGAAATACCCAAACCACCGCCGTTCTTGACGGAGACGAGTGGCTGATCAATGGAAGTAAGATTTTCATCACCAACGGGGCAACTGATATTACTGCCGGCGCAATAATGCTCTGCAGGACAGGGACCCGGAAAGATGATAAGCCCGAACTCACCTGCATCATAGTGGAGCAAGGAACACCTGGTTTTGAGGCCAGAGAAATGCACGGCAAGCTGATGTGGCGGGCATCAAATACGAGCGAGCTCTACTTTGAGGATTGCAGGGTGCCGAAGGAAAACCAGCTTGGTCCCATCGGTGAGGGCTTCCATCAGATGCTTGGAACCTTGGATGGCGGGAGGCTCTCTATCGCGGCAATGGGTTTAGGGGGTGCACAGGGTGCATTCGAGATGGGTATGAAATATGCAAAGGAAAGGGTTCAGTTCGGCAGGTCAATATCAACGTTTCAGGTGAATGCGTTCAAATTGGCAGATATGGCCACGGAAATAGAGTGTGCTCGCCTGCTCCTCTATAAGGCCTGCTGGCTCAGAGACAACGAAATGCCATTTTCAAAACACGCTGCCATGGCCAAGCTGTATTGCTCTGAGGTCATGGGCATGTGTGTCAACCATGCAGTCCAGCTCCACGGTGGTTACGGCTTGATGAAGGAATACGACATTGAGAGGTTCTATCGCGATCACAAGCTCTTAGAGATCGGTGAAGGGACAAGTGAAGTTCAGCGAATCGTAATCTCTCGATTAATCGATGCAGCATAGCTCAATGTTTGACAGAATCTTCGGTCATGATATTGCCATCTATATCAGGGGCAACCGGGGCCTGATTATCGTGGCAGTCGTTTTGAGTGCCCTGTCAGCCCTCTTTGTCGTCGTACCCGCCTACCTTGTTGAGCCGTTGGTCGATGAGGGAATGAAAGGCGGCACAGCTCTTGTCGAGTGGCGGATCCCCTGGTTTCAATTCACTCTTTTCCCGTTCTCGGCTGAGAAAGCAGAGTTGACTCTGGTAAGGGGAATTACCCCGAACCACTTACTGGTGGTGCTCGCCTTTATTGCTTTCCTTTCAGTTGTCTTCAAATCGATCGCGATCTACTTAAGTCAGCTTGCAGGAGCAGCCTTTTCAAACAGGGCAATTAAAGCGTTGCGGATCGCCCTGGCTGAGAAGTTTATTGCCCTGCCCCTCACCTTTTATCATAAACGGAAGAGCGGCGAGCTCATTGCACGGGCCACGGCAGACCTGACCGTAATGCAGGCCTTTATCAGTACGATCACAATCGGTCTGGTGCAGCACCCCTTAACCCTCGTTGTGTTTATTGTCTATCTGCTCCTCATGAATTACAAGCTCACCTTGCTGGTTTTCATCGTGGTGCCTGTGATCGTGGGGCTTGTGAGCCTGTTCGGCCGTAAGGTCAAAAAGCATTCTTTTCGCGTACAAGACGCCACAGCCGAGGTGACATCGAGCTACCATGAGATCATCCTCCTGCTCAAGGTTATTATGGGTTTCGGCAGGGGAAAATATGAATCCGATCGGTTTCGGTCTCTTGCCAACACGCTCTATAAGAAGATTATGCACTGGAACAGATGGCAGCTCGGGATCGGGCCCATGATGGATTCAACGGTATTCCTGGTTGTCCCGGGTATCTTAATAATGGGCAAGGTTTACTTCGACCATACCCTGGGAGAGCTCATGTCCATGCTCTACGCCTTCTCCCGGGCCTACATTCCCATTAAGGATCTGGCACGGATCAATATCAATCTGCGGACACTGCAGGGTGCAACCACCAGGGTCTTCGACATCATGCGCACCGTTCCGGACATACAGGATGGGCCCAGAGCTTTGTCCATGCCCAGATTGAAAGATACAGTGGAGTTTTCTCACGTCGATTTTTGCTATGAACCGGGCGAATTAATCCTACGTGATATCTCTTTTTCCGTTAAGGCAGGGGAGATGGTGGCCTTTGTCGGCTCCACCGGGGCAGGCAAGAGCACGCTCATGGACCTTGTTCCCCGCTTCTATGACGTATCCTCCGGATCGATACGTATCGACGGGATGGATGTCAGGGATGTTACGGTGAAATCCCTGAGAGACCAGATCGCCATTGTGAGTCAGGAGAGCCTTTTGTTTCATGATACCATTGCAAGCAACATCAATTTCAACGGCGGCTCTTACACCCACGAGCAAATCCAGCATGCCGCTGTCCTCGCCCAGGCCCATGATTTCATCCGAGCCCTTCCCCGTGGATATGCCACGGTTGTCGGCGATAGGGGAACGCTCTTGTCCGGCGGCCAGAGACAGCGTATTGCCATAGCGCGGGCCCTTCTTAAAGACCCGGCTATCTTGATTCTCGACGAGCCGGCCTCGGCCCTCGATCCGGAAAGCGAACATCTCATACAGGAGGCCGTCGAAACCCTCCTTGGACAGAGGACTGTTTTCATTGTATCCCACCGTTTGAATACCATCAAAAGGGCGAGTCACATCTACGTGCTTGAGCAGGGTGCCATTGTCGAGTCAGGCACCCATGGCGAACTCATCGCACACAATGGCAGATACAGAAACCTTTACGACATCCAGTTAATGCATTAATGTTGTTTGTGCCTACCGTTTCACCATCTACTGTGTACCTCCTTTTATCAAATCTCCCGCCAGAACATATGCCTTTTTCGTATGGGGAAGTTTTGTAAACCATGAAAGATTACCCCTTTAATCTCGGCATGCTGAGTAAGGCCACGTTCCGGGAAAGAGCAAACAGGTTCCTCATCAGATGCAACACAGAGGCGGGGGAAGGTGAGGCCCACCTCTCGAATCCGGGAAGGCTCTGGGAACTTCTGTTGCCTGGGGCGACGCTCTATCTCTCCTCCAATAAGGCCTTAGATGCGGGGCAAAGGGTAAAAAGGAAGACAGGCTACACGGCAGTCGCTGTTGTAAGAAAAAGGTCTCCCATTTTTCTTCATACCCACCTCACCAATCAGGTGGCCAGGTATCTTATTGAAAGGGGAGCAATTCCATCCCTTGAGCAGGGTGAGATCGTACGACAGGAGGTCCCATACGGCACTAGCCGCTTTGATTTTCTTTTGAATGACAATGGAGGTGATCTCTATCTGGAGGTGAAATCGTGTACGCTCTTCGGTAACGGCGTGGCCATGTTTCCTGATGCGGTAACAGAGCGTGGCAGGAAACATCTCCTTGAGCTCGCCGAGATGGCGAGGAAAGGGATCAAGACCATGATTCTTTTTATCGTCCACTATCCTCACGTGCGCTGGTTCATGCCCGACTTCCACACCGACTATGCATTCAGCAGGGCTTTGCTCGAGGCACGACATGACGCAAGGGTTGTCCCGGTGGCTATTGAATGGAAACCGGATCTGAGTATCGGCGGAGAGGTCAAGATCCTGGAAGTTACCTGGACGGAGAGGTAGTGGACAGGGGGAGCTATCTGCTCGTGCTGGGACTCGACCGGGATAAGCTGGTTCAGGTCGGCCAGCTGGGTACCATGCTGTTCCAGAAGGGCTACTATATCTACGTTGGCTCTGCAATGACTAACCTCACAGCTCGGATTGAACGGCACAGAAGGACGCGGAAAAAGGAGCACTGGCACATCGATTATCTTACCCACGCTGCCGACAGTATTCTTTCACTTCCCATCAGATCGTCCCGGAGAGAGGAATGCAGCATTGCTGAGTCCTTTTCCTCAATCCTCGCCCACGGTCCCGCTGGTTTCGGATCATCGGACTGTGCCTGTGAAACCCACCTCTTCTGGCACAAAAACAACCCCCTCCATGTGGAGGCATTCCATGACGTGCTTCAACACTTCAGAATGAGACATCCTTGAAATAAAAGGAGAGGGCCGTTGGCGTTTTGATCACCGGTTGAAATCCAAGCCTTCTTCCTTTTCAAGACTCATGGCAAGGTATGTGAGAATTGAAGGAATCAAAACCCATTGCCGGTCGGGAGTTACTGATTTACAGATGGACGCCCTGCTTTTCACTAGTTTTCCTACCCATTGCATCATGCAGCTCCTCTCAGATGCCTGCTGGTCTCAATTAGGAAAAAACGCTTGCTCGAGGCCCCTCGCGGTTTGATTGACAGGAGAACGAATTTGGATTATTGAGATATATCATGCAGAAAGAAGAACTGATTGAGATTATCAAAAGCATCCTGAAGACCGATCTTGGTCTGGGTTTCCTGGTGCAGCTGAAGAAAGGTGAGCTTGAAACCTTGGTTGCGTGCATTCGAGAGCGCGTTGACCAAGCCAGCGCGTAGCCTGTTTGCTGTCCACCAACACGGAGATTGTCCACTGAATTCAGGAAGGCACTGAAACCATGAACAGACTTCGATTCATCCTGGGGCTCGTATTTGTATTATTCATGGTGACGCAATCCAGCTGGGCGACCAAGGCCTATGTCTCGGATTCCTTTGAGATCACCCTCCGTACCGGGCCCAGCATTGCAAACAAAGTCATTGGCATGCCCTCTTCGGGTCAGCCTTTGGAGGTATTGGATGCTCAGGGTGATTGGACCCATGTCCGCATACACAAGGCAGATGGTGACACCGTGGAAGGCTGGGTATTGACCCGTTATCTCAGCACCCGTCTGCCATGGGAGGTTCAGGCTGAAGCTTTAAGCGCAGAGAACGCATCCCTGAGAGAAAAACTGGCTTACGCTGAAAAGGGATTAAAAGAAGCGACAGCCGGAGAACAGGACCTCGCCGCGAAACTCAAAGAAAGTACCGAAGCCCTTGAGGACGTGCGAGCTGAGTATGACTCCCTGAGGCGTCGTGCCGCTGACTATCTCAAATTGGAAGCCGAATACGAGGCGAATCGATCCAAGCTGGAGTCCGCTGAGGCAGATGTTCAAAGGTTAACCGAAGAGATCAAGCAATTGCGTTCTTCGAAAAGGAATCGATGGTTTCTTACAGGAGCCCTCGTGCTTCTCTTCGGCCTCATCATCGGTCTGGTGATCGGGCAGCAGCAGCGGAGACGCCGATCATCATACTACTAGGCACGGAGGGCGTGACAACCCGTTCCAGCTGGGGTGCCCCCATGATTCTCCATAGCAGTTTGAGATGCACCGGCAAAATCAAACACCTGAAGTCCCTTTACAAGGTAAAACCGGGTACAAACTCCACGTGTTTGTGGCAGGATCGCTTGATTTACCAGCTGCACGTAGGGGAATACCGGGCTTTCCAAAAATCTAACGTTGCCGGCACAGGGAGAATGCTCCGATAATGTGTTGGTTGACTCTCATATATTCCCCCCCCCGTTCCAATGCCGACAGGGGTGTGGTTTTCTCAAGGCAACCCTCGATCAAGAGTAGTATGAGCAACCCGTAATGAGAAGCCTACAAGAGAAAGAGGCATGGCGGAAAACTTACATGAGAGAAGGTCAGAGCCCCGGAGCATCATAGACAGGTTTTATAGTGTAGAGTTTTCGCTCGGTGGGTGCTCCTTTGTCTATCAGTTCAAAATCTGGAATATCTCTACAAAAGGTATATGCGTATTAGTGAAGGAGGACTCAGACTTGCTGAATCACGTGAAGGTTGGTGACGTAGTGAATCTGAGATACTATCCGGCTGATTCATCATGCCCAAGTAAACTTTTAAAGACGGAGATCAAGCACATCACCAGGGACGAGCAAGTGCGATTCAAGGGAGTCTATTTGGTCGGACTCTCAATCCTGGAAAACCAAGACCTCAATCGGTAAACACCTCCACTCATGATGAGTGAAGATGGAAGCAGTGAGGCAGACATGATCAACCCTGCCTCTCGAACATAAGCCCTTACCCCCTACGAGGCAGGGTCACCGTAGCTTTGCCGTTGTTATTCGCCGGTCGGAATTTACCGATTTACGAATAGACGCCCTGCTTTCCAGGTGAGAGAGGAAGAAAGGGGGTCGTAGACCCCCTTTCTCGGTAGGTGCAGAAATATTGTGGAGGCAACTCACTTATGTCCGCCGCCTGAACCGCCTTTTCCACCTGATCCTCCGTGGTCACCTGACGGCCCTGACCCTCCCATGCCTGGAGAGCCTTGGCTTCCTGAGCCTTTTCCACCTTGGATCTCGTTAGCGTAGCTTTTGGCAAGGTTCGTGGGGTTCTCATTTCTGGAGCGGGTCATGAATGAGTTCCTCATTGTTTTCATCTCCCTTGCGGTATAGCGATTCTGTAAGGCCTGACATACAAGGTCGGTTGCCGCCTTTGAGGAAACACCGAGGCGTGCCATGGTCCTGGTAGCCGTGAAGGTTTCTCTCGCAAGCTCTTCAGCATCGGCCCTGGTCATCTCTTGTGCCCTGTGCTGAAAGCGCTCCATAATACGGCCTACATCCTCCTGATTCATTCCAGCTGCAAGACCCTGGGCTATCGTGTTTCCTATGTGGTGCATTTGGGCCCTGTTCTGGGTTATGGTTTTTGCCTGCTGATAGGCGAAGGCATAGCGGGATCTTACTCTCTCCATCGCCTGAACGAGGTTTTTGTGCTGTACACGTTTTGTCATGCCTTCATGCGCCTTGTTCATGATAGGCCCCACCGGCAACCCTTCCCTCTGAGCGTTCATGATAATGTGTTGCGCTCTTAGTATCAGCTGGTGATTGAAGCGGTTCTGCAGCATGAGCTTGGTCATCTGGATAGCGTCATCGCTGTTTATGCCGGAGCGAATCATTTCTTTAGTGCCAGCCTTCAGTTCCTCCGTTGCCATAGGGGAGAGCTTGTCCTCCACCTCGTCCCCAAAGGCCAGTGAGGCACAGAACACGATGGCGCAAGTGATTAAACATATCTTCTTCATATTCTCACTCCTTTCTTATCTGTCTAACTCTCATAACGTCCGGCCCTGAAAAAGGTTACAGGTCTGGTGTATACACGCAATTTTTAGAGCCGAAATCGTCATATTCCTTAAGCCTGCAGGGAGGAAGGTACACAGTCCCATCAACGATGTAATAATAGGTAAACTCAGCATTTGCTGGAAGCGTCACTTCCCAGGTTTTCGCAGCAACTCGCGTCGTCCTGTGGAGCTCATATCCGTCAAGGGAAGAAGAGAAGTAGACAATCTCCGCGTCAGGCCCTTTGAGATACATGCGGAGCGTGTCCCCGTTCAGCCGGAAGTAGTGGCTCGCACATCCCGTACAGAAAAGCAGGATGCCAGCTATCAGCAGGATCTGTCTCCCCACGCTATAACCCCACCAAAAGGATTGAGTTCTCACCGCCGAAATCGTCCCGCTCCCGGGTCAATACGGTTGGATCAGGAAAGCTCTGCCGGCCATCCAGGATATAGGTAAACCGGTGTTCCCCTTGCGTGAGATCGAGCGTGGCTTCCCAGTACCCGCTCGACTCCACCCTGTTCATGGGAACCCTCCTCCACTCGGTGAAGCTACCGGTAATGTCTATCCGGTTTACATCGGGCCGGTAGATCACGAACCTATATGGGGTAGAGGTGGTTACCCGAGAGGGCATGAAAAGGAATAAGACAATTACTGCTGCTGCCAGTGCTGACGCGAACAACCCCAGGGGACGGAGAAGCGGCAAAAAGGTAAGCCGTCTTTTCGCCCGGACCTCGACCGCAGGAACATGGTCCGCGACCTGAGAGCGGATGAGCTTTTCCTGGTGGAGGAGTTCAATGGTTTCGTCCTTAAAGCCCTTGTCCTCATGCGTCTTCTCCACGAATTCGATCTTGTTCTCAATGTCCAACTCGTCATCGATGAACATGCTGATCATATAATCCATCACCCATCTCCTCTGTTGAGGATCTCCTTAAGCTTAAGGCGAGCCCGGTGGACCTTTACCTTCACGTTTGCCTCGCTGATGCGACAAATGGAGGCGATTTCTCGGTAGGAGAGATCGCCACTTACAACCAGTGCCAGAAGATCTCTCTCATCCTTCTCCAGCTCCTCCGCCGCCACAAGCACGCGGCGATACTCCTCACGTACCATGAGGGCACCTTCCGGATCACCGGAGCAGTCCGCCTGGTCTCCCTCAAGGAGCGATGTGCGCTCCTCCTTGCGCCAGTAGTCGAAAAGAGCATTGCGGCCTATGGTGTAAAGAAGGGGGAGGCTGGGCTGCTCCTGGCCATAGTGCTCAAGGTAGCGTGTGAAGCTCTCCTGCATGATGTCGCCCGAGAGGTGGTAGTCCCCTGTCATCCGCATAAGGTATGCGAAAAGCTTATCCTTATGTTGCCTGTAATATGCTCCATATCTATCCACATCACCTCTATAACGCATAACAGACAAAAAGGTTACAATTTTTAACCGCTTTTTCGTTTCCTCAATGGATCACAGAGCCAGTGTTGGGTGAATCTCCTGGAAAGAGACCGGGAAGCTATTGCAAGCCAACTTTAAGCTGGGTTGTTACCACTCGATTCGGCTGTGGTATTGGCTGGCTTCGCCTGCGGCCTATTCAGGCATCCGCTCAGGGCTCGCTTTGAGCCAGGCATGAAAGCACCTTGTCGAAGCCTGCAAGAGAGATTCTCTCATTCTTGCAGGTGCTTATTAACGAAGCCTCTGGGTTCGTGAATGATGCAGGTTAGAGAAGCCATCCTGCTGAAAATCTCTTTTTTTAAGCGGATTTTCTTCTACTCTTAGGTCTGGGGTACGTGGGACATTCCCACAATGAAAAGGGAATGTGATAGAATGCTGTCATGGCGAGCTATACCAGCTTTCCCAAGCGGTGACATTTGCACGTTCAGCACGAACGTAGCGTTTTACACGTCTTAGTAATGAAATATTCGAGTGCGAAACTTAATAATTAGGATGTGCCCCTGTTCCTATCTCAAAGGCGCAGACATCAAAGAACTCATGCCCAAACAAGCACTGCTCCTCTCTCCGAAATGCTTACGCCGGGCATCACCTGGACCAAAGGCCGCAAGCTTTTTGGGAACAGGGGCATGCCCATGTTAACCGCCAATTATTTCATTCAAACCATCGATGATGAGGGCCAATTCTTCATCAGATGTTTTTGCCAATTTTTTGCCGACACGCTTTACAGAAAGAGTCCGAATCTGACTGATCTTTACCCATGACTGTTTGGGAAGCTTGGTGCCCGCAAGTTCCAAGGTTAGCGGATAACCGGCCCTTTGCGGCTGACTGGTAATAGCCACAGCAATGACAGTGCCTGACCGTTCGTTAAATACGTTTTGGCTTAAAATAAGAACAGGGCGTAAACCGCCCTGTTCGCTGCCAATGACCGGGTTTAAATCAGCCCAGTGAATGTCGCCTCTCAATATTCTGGCCATTCTTCCATCTCCGCTGAAAAACCTTCTTCCGCTAAAGATTGTTCGAATTCTGGATTAAGTTTTGCGCACTCTTGGGCAAGACGGCTTTTTTCTAGGCGTAACAGTTTTTCGGACACAGCCTCCTGAATAGCCTTGCTACGATTTGGAAAGAATTTCGATTTAACAAGAATATCTATTTGTTTTAGTATCTTGTCATCAATCGTGATCGCAATTTTGGATGCGGCCATTTTTAATCACCTCCGGTATGACAATACATCATACCATAGCCGTTTTCAAGCATTATTTTCTCTTAGGTTAACAGAGCTTATAGATGTACAAGATGTTGTGGCTGGTTCCAGCGCTCACAAAGTTTGGATTTTTTGCCACAGTTCTCATCAAAACATCGCCTGATTTCCGGAATCAAATATCAAACGTCCAGCAGGTATCGATTTCCTAGCCCGGACTATTTGTGAACCTAGGAGCCTGTCGGAGTACCCATATTTTTGAGCTTGACCCTTAGCAAAGTGGGAAACGCTCTCTATCTGAAGCAACCTTGTGGCATCAAACACCCCATTATTAGGGCTATCACGTAGTGAAAGTGGGATAACAATTTTCTAGTATGTGGTTCTCCGACAGACTCCTAGGAGAAGTTTTTATATAATCCACCCTTCAGCGGACCCAGGACAAACATTTCTGGTTTCACCTGCGGTCCTTACAGGGCTCCGCCCATGGCCAGCATTGAGCTGGGTGCGAAAGCACCTTGTCGAAACCTGCAAGAGAAATTCTCGCGTTCTTGCAGGTGTTTGGTGACGAAACCTTTGGTTTGGTGAATGATGCAGGTTAGAGAAGCCATTCTGCTGAAAGCCTCTTTTCTGGGCGGATCGTTTACTACTCTTAGGCCTGGGGTACGTGGGACATCCCCACAATGAAAAAGGAATGTGATAGAATTTGAGTCACGCCAAGATGCCGACTTTCCCAAGCGGTGATATTTGCACGTACAGCACGAACGCGCTCCTTTTCTTGCTGACTCGGCCCCTAGCTTGTAAGTTGCTTTAGAACCCGTCCCCTCTTATTAAAGCATAAAGATGCCCCCCTGTGGGGGGCTAAGTCAAAGCCTGGCCCTTTGGCTCAAGATTTTTAATTCCAGAGCTCATTTACAAGGCCTTAATGGCGGCCAAAACCCTATCGGGCGTCAGGGGGATGCGCCGCAAGCGTGCGCCCGTTGCATTGAACACAGCATTTGCCACGGCCGGAGCCAGAGGAGGCGTACCGGGTTCCCCGATCCCTCCCATTTTATCGTTGCTCTTGACAATATGGACTTCAATGTCAGGGATCTCCGTCATTCTGATCGGGCTGTAATCATCGAAATTGGCTGATTTCACGCCGCCCTTCGAGAACATGACCTCTTCCCTCAATACGGTGCTCAAGGCAAGGGTGACGGCCCCCTCTATCTGGGTTTTGATATTGAAAGGGTTTACCGCAAAGCCGCAGTCAACGGCAACGAAGACGCGATCGACCTTGAAGGTCCCGTCCTTCTCATTCACCGTGACATCCGCGACCTGGGCGACATAGCTTCCAAAGCATCGGTGCTGCGCAATTCCCCGTCCCTGTCCCCTGGGTACGGCCTTTCCCCAGTCCGCCTTTTCAGCAACCGCCCTCAGAACCCTTCCTGCACGTTTATTGTTTTTAAGAGCCTCCAGGCGAAACGCCAGAGGGTCTTTCCCTGCCGCATGGGCCAGCTCGTCCATGAAGGACTCTATGACAAACGCATTTGGGGCATTTTGGATCGAGCGCCAGGGGGCAACCGGGATGGGCAGATCGGACAGCAGGAATTCAACATAGAAGTTCGGTATGTCGTAAGATATATTACTATTAAAGGCCGGAGAATTTGGAAAATCCGCCAGACCCCACAGGCTCATCATATCGACGCCGTCTTTTATCCCTTTAGGGTTGATAGCCTTCATGATGGAACCGCTGACGACCTTGTGGGCCCATCCCGTGAGCCCACCCTGACTATCAAGGCCGGCCTCAATTCTGTGTGACATGGCGGAACGAAAGGCATCATGCTTTATGTCCTCCTCTCTCGTCCAGACGACTTTGACGGGTTTTCCGAGGACCTTTCCGACGATGAGCGCCTCCGCAATAAAATCCGGACGCCCGCGTCTCCCGAGCCCGCACCCCATATAGGTCGTATACAGATTAATCTTCTCAGGCGGCAGGCCCGTTATCTGCGGTGCAATAATCATATGAGGGACTGTCTGGATTTGTGTGGGGGCCCAGATGTCGCAGCCGTCTTTCCGGACATGAACCGTACAGTTCATCGGTTCCATGGTGGCATGGGCCACGTAGGGCACGAAATAGGTGGCTTTGACTTTCTTGTCGGCTCCGCCCAGGGCTTTCTTGACGTCTCCCTTTTTGACGGCTGTGGAACCCGGCCTATCCAGATCCGCCATAATGGTCTTTTCAATGTAGGCGTTGTCCATCCCTGGAATGGCTCCCCTGTCCCACTTCACATTAAGGGCGTCTCTTCCCTTCCATGCCGCATCAAGTGATTCGGCGCATACGGCAATGCCCATAGGGATAGGGAAGACTTTTTTTACCCCTTTTACCGCCTCGGCCGCCTTCTGATCAAATGAGGTGTGCTTTGCCCCATAGGCAGGCGGACGGGCGAGAACGGCAAAGAGCATATCCGGAACCGTAAAATCCAGTCCATAAACAGTTTCACCGCTGACCTTCGGCGGGATATCCAGGCGGGGCATGAACTTGCCCATATATCTGAAATCGCCCTCTTTCTTTAAAGGAGGATCTTTCGGCAACGGAAGTTCGGCCGCTTTCAGGCAAAGCTCACCGTAGGTGAGGCTCTTGCCGGATTTCATGTGCTTTACGGTCCCATTGAATGCCTTGCATTCGTTTTCCGGCACCTTCCAGGTTGACGCGGCCGCCTTAAGGAGGACGGCCCGGCCGGCAGCTCCCATTTCCCGCAGGGGCTGATAAAACGCCCTCACGCTTGAGCTCGCCACCGTGATCTGGTCGTGCATGACGGCGTTTATGAACTCTTTTCTTGCCTTTCCGTGGCGTACCTCTACCCGGCTCCAATCCGCTTCCAGTTCATCCGCAATGACCATGGCAAGGGAGGTGTGGGTTCCCTGACCCATCTCTGATGGTCCCATGAACATGGTTACCATGTTGTCGGGAGTGATTTTGAACCAGGCGATGGAGTCCAAGCTGGCCAGTTGATCCTTTTTCGTTTCCGAGGCATTCAGCACTTTATACCCAAAGGGGGTTACTGAAGCCGCGATGGTCAGGCCGGTGGCCGCCAATGACCCCTTCAAAAATTCGCGGCGTGAAATCGATTTATTCATCATGCCCTCCCCTCCTTTCTCATTATCTGGATGGCCGTTTCTACGCCCTTTTTAACCCGGGTATGGGTTCCGCACCGGCAAATAAAATCATCCATGCTGTTGATGACTTTTTTCGCATCCGGGCTTTCCGAGAGCAGGGCGGCAACCTGCATTATCATTCCGGGTTGGCAATAGCCGCACTGGACAACCTGTTCTTCTATCCAGGCCCTTTTAACCGGGTGATCTTCAGGAAGTCCCTCTATAGTGGTAATCTCTTTCCCCTGGACTTCTTCGGCAGTTATCGTGCATGCCCTTTCTGCCTTGCCGTTAATATGCACCGTGCACGAACCGCATTCTCCAATGCCACAAGCGTATTTGGTGCCGGTGAGTTTCAAATGATCTCTAATAACCCAGAGCAATTGCATGTCCTGAGGCACATCTAACTTATAGTTTTTCCCGTTAACATTGAGAGAAATCATATTTACCTCCTCTGCATGTTATTTTGTTTTTCGAGTTCCGCCATCCCAGTACAAGCTGAGGCAGAACATTGCTGCCCATAGCCGATTCTTCTTGAGTGCAGGGAAAACCTGGAATGAGAAAGGAAATACGCACTTGATACCTCGGCAGCGGGCGAAAGGCGTTAGGGAACGACACCAAACATTGCCCACTATTAATTATGAGATGTGCCTGGTTTTCCCCACAAGAAGACTACTCCTGGTTTAGCCCTGTGGTGAATTGAAATACAAAGCCTCCAAGGATTAGAAGCAAAACCCTTGGAGGCTTCATGTCGGCATCTTCAGGGGCGCCCTCTTCACGGTACTTTCCTCAAGGTTTTGTTTGTGAAGGATAGCTAATGGAAGTTTTGGAGCTTGTCATGATTTGCAGTGGCCGTTTCGGTTATGAGTCAAGAGCAGATGTGGCGCATTTTCATAGTCTTGGCCCAGTCACTCAATTGGACATAAGAGTCATAGGCGCTTCGGTTTCAAAACTCATGATCTTATGGATACCCACCCTTTATATAGGAACTGTATATCCTGTCAGGAGCAGCGCAGGTAGAATTTGAGAGGTTTCTCCACGGGGTATAGAGTGCAAGAAGTGAGAGAAGAGTTGGCGTTGTACCAGTATTCCTGATGGATGTGAGAACGAGAACTAGTAATCATTCTTTGGTACGTGGATATACCTTATGAGTTTAATTGACTTGCGGCCAATTACAATAGGGAAATCTACTCAATAATCTATAGGGTAAGTTGAATAACAGTATCAGTAGGGGATTTTCCCTAGTGAAGAAATGGAGTGCTAATCACGGGGCCAGGGTTCTTGTTCAGTTTAGATGGGGCAGCTATTCCGTTATGGGGGGAAGACACGAGGAAAAGATCGCTTTCGTTATATGGAGAAAGACACAAAATATTTGGATTGGTTCCCCCAATTTGAATGTTATGACAACTTGCCAAAGCCCTTATCTGACCATCGCCTGATTTCAGCGAAGATTACGGAATCAAAGGTGAAATATCAAGCAGGTATTGATTCTTTAGAGAAACCCTTATTCCTGTAAATCCCTTTTTTTAGGGCAGATCTTTTTCTCCTCTTAGGCCTGGGGTACGAGGGACATACCCAAAATGAAAAGGGAATTTGATAGAATGTGGTTTATGGTAAGATATGCCGACTTTCCCAAGCGGGGAATTCTGCACGTTCGGCACGAACGTAGCGTTTTACGGGTCTTAGTAATGAGATATTCGAGTACGAAACTTAATAATTAGGATGTGACCCTGTCCCTATCACATAATCTAATGTCCCCTATTTCCCTTTAGGGACGAGGACCTTTTCTGCTTCGATCCTTTCGTGAAGCCAGATGGCCATGAGTTGGGTATGTGGGACACCTTTCTTGCGGGCAATGCGTTTTACCAGAGAGATATCAAATGGATCCAGACGAAGGGAAACTGGCTGACGCGCAGGGCGTGGAATCTTAAAAGTCTCTGCGTTATCCAGCAGTTTTTGAACGTACTCGGGACTCTCTCCAGCAATGGTGATGTCCCATTCCTTGGCTTCTTTCTTGAGGTTATTCCTTATTTCTTTTGGAAGTCTGCTCATTTTTTTATCCTCTTGAAATAGGTCTTTTTAGTGGAATCTGGCATGGGAAATGCTGTTACGCATCGCCACAACCCATACTCGGGGTACGGGGCCACAATGGCTTCGATACATAGTCCAGAGGCGTCCGTACCCCATAGACGGTATCGATATTCGGTAGATTTTCCTCGTTTCTTTTTGCTTCTAACGGCAAGGGTCGGAAATGGGCCTTCATTGTAATAAACTTCCTCCACCCGATCGGGGCGTATTCGATGAATAGCAATGTGATCGATGTTGTCATCGTCCCAGTCAGGTTTAAGAGATTGGTCAGGCTTAATCATACTGAAGAAGAATAAGGTAATTTTCTGATTACGTCAAGGTTTAAGAAAGGCGAGGTTTTCAGGATGAGCAGGCCGAATAGGGCAAGGTGTTATGATATCTGCCAGCGCCCTCAGTTTAAAGACTGCTTGCCAAAGCATCTATCTGAACATCGCCCGATTACATTGAAGATTACGGAATCAAGAATCAAACACAAAGCAGGTATCAATTTCTGAGAGAAACCATCGGGCTGAAAACCTCTTTTCTGGGCGGATCTTTTACTGCTCTTAGGCCTGGGGTACGAGGGACATGCCCACAATGAGAAGGGAGCACAATAGAATGTGGGCATGGCGAGATATGCCGACTTTCCCAAGCGGGGAATTCTGCACGTTCGGCACGAAAGCCCCCCTTTTCTTACTAACTCGGCCCCTAGCCTGTAAGTTGCTTTAGAACCCTTTTCCAGGGTTCTGACGGTGAAGCGCAGCAATGGGGTAGGCAGAGTATTTTGAAAATATCTTAACTGAGTAGTCTTAGGCCTCACCCCAGGCTTCTTTGTATTTCTGGCCGGTATCAAACAGATATTCTTTAACTAAGAAGGCCTTGCCCATCTTGGTGTTGATTATTGTAACACCACTATTCTCGATTTCTTTTCCGTCACGGTTGGTAAGCTCGATGTCCCAGTGCGCTGCGACGACATTTGTTCCGATGAACTCAAAGACGTCTTCAACACAGATACTTTTTACGGTGAATTTGATTTTGGGAAACTGGTGCATAAATTTCTGAAACCAATCTTTTATAGCGGTTTTACCTTTCATCTCTCCACTGACGGATATATCGCCAGGGTAGATGAATACGCAGTCATCCTTCCAGGCTGATAGAACCGCAGATATGTCACGTCGGTTTAAAGCGTCAAAGGCAGAAGCTACCTTTCTCTTGGCAATGAGTGAGCCAATCATGGTTACACCTCCTTTGTTTTGATTAGTGGACTTGCTGTAAATGAAATGCTTACGTTTAGGTGTGGCGAGCAAAATTTAAGGGGTTTCTCCATAGGATAACCTCTAAAGAGAGGTTAAGCGATTGAAGGAAATATCTTTAGATAACAAAACCACAAAGAGCTCCTCAAGTCAAAAAGAATCGCTTTTCAGAATCATCTCAGGAAAAAGTGGCTTTGGCCTCGCAAAGGATAAAATAGGTCTACAAGATGTTGCGGTTAGTTCTCAATGTCAAAGAGTTGCTGCTACTTGCCAAACTTTTTATCCGAACATCGCCTGATTTCAGTAGAGATGACGGAATCAAACATAAAATATCAAGCAGGTATCGATTTTCAGGGAAGCCGCAATTCTTGCAAGCCTCTTTTTGTGCGTAGCTCTCAACTGTTTGGGACAGCATGAGCGGGGCAGCGATGAATGGGTATTGAGCAGGGTGGAGGGAATCTGCATTCAAGCAGGTAGCAGTGCGGTGACAGCGGAGAAACTTATCATTTAGTACATGCACCCCTACCTCATCCAGGCTCTCTTTTCTTTTACATCTGGGAATTAGGCACGTTCTGCACGGACGTCCCCCTCCCGTCCTTAGAAATAATCAGATAGCTCTGGCTCCTATTTCGAAGAAATCCTGGTGTGACTAACAAAGCTGCCACGTCATATATGGCCGCACGCCAGCTGAATATCAGATCAACTTCTATTCATTACAATTTAGACAAAAGAAAACCAGCTGATGCTCTTTTTATCATGCAAAAAACTGTAACCATTTTGTAACCACCGCACCCAAAAAACACCAAACAAATCCCAACAAAAACAAAAGTTCAAAAAGCCCGGAAATCTGCAACAGAAAGGGGAAAGCCTTAAGAGCAGAGGCTTCCCCCTCCTTCCAAGAATTTACCCTGAACGAGACTCAAAAACACCTTGGGTGCGATTATCAAAAAGCTCAATCTTGTTGAAAGTTGAGACCTGAGCGCTCTCAACACGCACAACTCAGCCAGGACTGAATGCAGAAGTCCTCCTCAGATTATTCCTCTATCCTCTCTATCTTGAAAATGACGGGCCTCAATCCATCTGTGCAGCATGTGACGGCAACACCCTTTTCTTTCATCCAGGGATAATGGCCTCCGTAGAGAATGTGCACCAGGTCTCTCTGGACGTCGGCAAAAGCCCAATTACAGAAATCGGGTGGACAGTTATGAGAATCAACCACGAATTCCTGCCCTAGATCAAAGCGA
>DATKZQ010000042.1:0-16486 GCA_035527895.1 Desulfatiglandales bacterium | reverse complement strand
GGCATGCCCATGCCTTCAAGTTGTGAAGCTTTCTGAAGCTTCTGGTCGGAACATGAAAAGATTACGGGAGCGGATATTTCCTGGCGTAAGGTTATAGCTGAGGATAAATGTATGGCATCAACGCCTCTCAAACCGTGCTTTTCTGCCAAGCCCCCGGCCAAACGTACAAGTTCTGCGGTGACACTCATGATCATATAATAATCCCAGTCTTCATCAAAAGATGAGACCAAATGTGTATATTCAGAAGATGGAAAGGCTTTCTCTCTGAATCTACGGGCAAATGCCGCTCTAGCTTCGGCGTATGCAATCAGGGAGGTGGCTGTCACCTTCGAAGACTCGACCAAGTCCGCTATCTTGCCTGAATCCTCTTCTTCAACATACAATTTCACCAAGCTACTCGTATCAAGGTAGATGACCATTACTTACCTTCTATCTTCGAGAACAGCCTCAGAAACAGTTTTTCCTCTTGAAGCGATCCGGGATGCCATACCCGTCGGTTTCCCGCCATTCCAGTGAGCAATACCACGTTGGATGAGGTTCAGGATTTCCTCTTCCTCTCGATCTATTCTATATGGCACGATGATGGCCAACTCCTTTTTTCTGTCTGTTATGAGGATCCTCTCTCCAGACTTTACCCTCTTGAGATATCGGCTCAAATTCTCTTTCAATTCCCTCACGCCAACAGAAATCATGTTCTATCCCTCGATATAAAGTAGATACATTATGCTTTATGTGGCCTCCTTTGTCAAGCTCTAACAGTCAAGAACTCTTTCAAGAGAACATCTTTAGTTTACCTCAGGCCTCTCTTAGGCAGTCAGATTATCGCCCACTGCATTTTTTGAGTCGAGCCAGTCTGTCGCACTATGAGCTGCCCGAGACACAGCTCCGCCCCTTGGGTTGCATCTTCGCTTCGGGAATAAGTTATTGTGATCTGGTCGGATCTCCGTTTGACGCTTGTTGAATTCATAGCTGATGCCACAGAGGACTTAGCTCATGGGGGACGGCTGAAAGCTCACAGGAAAGCGTATTGACTGTTTGCATTGCTCGGTTTTGAATCCTATAGCCTTACCTTTCTCAATGCTCTAGAACGGCAGTCCCCTCGGAGAGAGATTACGGTTGCGGCTCGCGATCCGCGTGCCGGCGCCTGCCCGTCCCGGGCCGGTACGGGCCGGGGAAGCGCAGCTAGCGGCGGGCACGTGGGGCCGCTCCATTTTTTGCTTGACATTTTAGGCATACTTAATATAAATTTAGTTTCACTGAATATCAGTCCCTTCGCCCGACCAAAAAAGTAACCTGATTATTTGAGAAGGTCCTTGCTTCACACTACCTTCAACAAACGCCCATGATGGTACAGACAAATAGCAAAGCGAAAGAACTGAACCAAGCCCTGACGATCGGAAAAAGGGTTCGGGACCTGCGAAAAAGCAAGGCCTTAACCATCAAGAATACTGCCCTCGGGGTGGGAGTCTCAACAGGGCTCATATCCCAGATAGAAAACGAGCAGGTTACCCCAGCCATCTCCACCCTCATGAAGATTGCCTCCTTTTTAGGGGTTGATATTACCCATTTCTTTCAGGCTGAGGAAAAAGAAGAATTATTCACGGTGGTCAGGGGGGCGGAGCGTTCCGTTTCATACCCCGACGTCATTGGGGCCAAACGTAATCAGGGATACACTTACGAATCTTTGGCATACAAACACGCCAGGAAGCACATGGAGCCTGTTATTGCTACCTTTGAGCCAAGACAAAAAGAGGATATGGTTTTTCTGAGCCACGAAGGCGAGGAATTCATCTATATCTTGCACGGGGCGGTTGAATTCTACATCGACGACACGACTACGGTACTTGAAGAGAATGATAGCCTCTATTTCGACTCCACCAGACCTCATGGCTATCGAGCTGTCGGCAACCGCCTCTGCAAGGTTTTAGCGGTTATCTATAATAAAAGGCCGTAACACACCATCTGGCAAACTGTAGCAGGAGTTTTCGAATGCTTGAGATACGTTTCCACGGACGAGGCGGTCAGGGGACGGTTGTTGCCTCAAAGATCCTCGCCACCTCCCTGTTTCTGGATGGCAAGTACTCTCAGTCCTTTCCAGCCTTCGGCGTTGAAAGGAGGGGAGCCCCGGTGACCGCATTTTTACGGGTAGACGACAAACCTATACGGTTGCGCACGGAGATATACGAGCCAGACCATCTTGTCGTTCTCGATCCTCTCTTGGCAGAACAAATGCCCCTTGCCAACGGACTCAAGAAAGACGGCATCGTCCTTATCAATAGCGGTAAGGAACCCGGGGAGTTCTCCGATACGTTCAAGGGCTTTCGTGTTGCCACGGTACCGGCCGGCAAGATTGCCGTAAAGTATCATCTAGGGACTGCCCAGTCTCCGATAGTCAATACCGCTATACTCGGTGCCGTGGCTAAGGTACTGGGGATAGTTACCATGGAGAGCCTGATTGAGGGTATTAAGACTGATGTGCCGGCACATACGGAAAACAATGCTGCTGCCGCTCAAGAGGCGTATCAAACCGTAAGCGAAGTGGTTCAACAGTAAACAATCCATACCGCCAACCGATTATGGATTGAGAGAGGTACGGATTCAGAAATGGTGAAAAAGGTAACGGCAAGGCTAAAGGTGAAAGAATCGTCTTTGCCCGCATATGTCATGCCCTTTGCCTTGCTGTAACCTGACGGCTGATACCTGAAAGCTTACCAACCCTTTAGGGGAATTATGGAGAGTAACGATGAAATACACCGAAAAACAGGTTAGCGTTCCATTATGTGCCGTCTCTACGACCTCCGGCCTGGTAAATAAAACGGGGAGCTGGAAGTTTGCCGAGCCGGTCTTTATCGATCGCGTTTCTCCGTGTAACCTGCAGTGCCCCGCCGGCGAAGACATTACCGGATATATGTACCTGGCCAGCCAGGCACGGTTCGAAGAGGCATGGAGGCTCATCACCGAAGAGAATCCCTTTCCTGCCGTCATGGGGAGGATCTGCTTCCACCCCTGCGAGGGCACCTGCAACAGAAAAGACCACGATGAGGCGGTGGCCATTCACACGGTTGAGCGCTTCATCGGTGACTATGGCCTTTCCAACAAGCTGAAAGTTCCGGTCTCCGAGCCGGATAAGGACAGGAAGATCGCCGTCGTAGGAGCCGGCCCTGCAGGCCTGAGCGTGGCCTACCATTTGAGAAGGATGGGCTATCCGGTAACCGTATACGACTCACATGAAAGGCCTGGTGGCCTGATGCGCTATGGGATCCCGCCCTCCCGGCTCCCCAAAGACATCCTGGACGGCGAGCTCGAGAGGCTCTATGAGATGGGCATCGAATTCAAGACGGGTGTGACTGTAGGCAAGGATATGACCTGGGAGGAGCTCAAGAGCAACTACGATGCCCTATTCTTTGCCCTCGGGGCTTACGAGGAACAAGCACTCACAATCGGGGGGTTAGACAAGCAAGGCGTCTTTCATGCCCTTGAGTTTTTGAGGGAAATCAATCTCGGCAAAAAGCCGTCCATCGGAAAGCACATGGCCGTGATCGGCGGGGGCAATAGTGCCATAGACTGTGCCAGGGCCTCCCGCAGGCTCGGGGCAACGGTAACCATCGTGTACCGTAGGAGTGAGGCAGAGATGCCCGCTCACCCGGAGGAGATCGAAATGGCAAAGGAGGAGGGGGTTCAGCTACTCTTTCTTGTCACGCCCCAAGAGGTGTACGGAGACAAGGCAATCACCGGCATGAAACTGGAAAAAATGACCCTCGGAGAACCGGATGAATCCGGCAGGAGGCGACCGATGCCGACCGGTGAGACCGTTGACATGGACTGCGATGGCATGATCATGGCCATCGGAGAGTATACCCGTATCGATGATCTCCCCTCCTTTGTCTCCCATACAAAAGGGGTTGTTGAAACCGACCGGATGGGTAAGACCGCCGACCCTGGCGTCTTTGCCGGCGGCGATATCATCGATATCCCCCATACCGTCACCCATGGAATCGGCTCGGGGAAGCGCGCTGCCCTGGCAATTGACCGGTTCCTTCAAGGGGTTACCGGTGACCAAGGTGACCTCGACCAGTTTCGGTGGGGAGAGAAAGGAACTATCAGCATCGGCCGCATGAAGGGAACTGCGCTCTTCAAGAGGAGAAATCCCAGCTCGGATGTGGCTGAATATGAGAGTCTCAATGCATTCTATTTTGATCCCCGACCCCGAATGAAGATCCATACCATACCTTTTGACACAAGGGTAACCAGCTTTCAGGAAGTGATCGAATCACCGTCGGAAGAGGAGGCTGTCTCCGAGGCCGCACGCTGTTTCAACTGCGGTTCCTGCACGGAATGTGGGAACTGCTATATCTTCTGCCCGGAGTGTGCCATCAAGAGGGATCCGGGAGGTTATGGGTATAGCGCAGATATGGACTACTGTAAGGGATGTGGTATCTGCGTGTATGAATGTCCCCGCGGGGCAATGAAGATGAAGTTTATGGAGTAGGCAGATGAGAAAGGTACTAACAGGAAACGTGGCAGTGGCTTACGGGGCAATGCTCTCTGATGTGCAGGTAGTTGCGGCGTATCCGATTACACCGCAGACAACCATTATTGAAGAGCTGGCTACGATGCAGGCTGAGGGTCTGGCGGAGTTCGATTACATCAGGGTGGAGTCGGAACATTCGGCAATGGCCGCCTGTATCGGGGCGGCCATGGGGGGCGCACGGGCGTTTACCGCAACCTGCGGCCAGGGGCTGTTCCTCATGCACGAGATGCTCCATTACGCCGCCGGTGCCCGGACACCGGTGGTTCTGGCTAACGTCAACAGGGCCGCAGCCGCTCCGTGGACAATCTGGAGCGATCAGACCGACTCAGTGTCCCAGAGGGAAACCGGGTGGATCCAGCTTTACTGCGAGGGGAATCAGGAGGTTCTGGATACAACGATCATGGCATTCAAGATCGCCGAGAACCTCAGATTGCCTGTCATGGTTGTGCTGGACGCATTCTTCCTGTCACATACTTCCGAGCCAATAGACATTCCGGATAAAAAAGCGGTCAGGGGTTTTCTTCCTCCTTTTGATCCCGGCGATCTGTGGCTCGATCCTGATAATCCGAGGACCTTCGGCGGCATTACCATGCCCGATGCCTATATGGAGTTCAGATGGCAGATCCAGAGGGATATGGAAAGGGCCAAGAAGATCATTACCGAGGTTCACGAGGACTTTGCCCGGACCTTTGGAAGAAGCTATCAGCAGGTTGAAGCCTACCGCACTGATGATGCAGATGTAATCATGGCCGTCTCAGGGACCGTGGCATCTACCGGTAGG
Organism: Desulfatiglandales bacterium; assembly: GCA_035527895.1. GTDB lineage: Bacteria > Desulfobacterota > DSM-4660 > Desulfatiglandales > B25-G16 > JADFWK01. The sequence goes on along the minus strand of DATKZQ010000042.1, from coordinate 11,174 downwards.
GATGCCATAGATCTGCTCACCGACAAAGGGGAACACGTGGGCATGGTCAAGCTCAAGACGCTGCGCCCCTTTCCCCGGGAAGAGGTAATTGCAGCCTTCAGCGGGAAAAAAAAGGTGGCCGTTATCGATCGTAACTTCTCCCCCGGCGCTACCGGCATATGGGCCCAGGAGATCAGAAGCGCCCTGTACGACCTGCCTGAAAAGGAAAGACCGCTCGTCTATGGGTATATCGCCGGTCTCGGTGGCCGGGATATCAGTGTCAAAACCATTGAGAGCATATACCAGAAAACCATCGAGGATGATCGACCAGATGATGTCGATATGTGGATAGGAGTGAACTATGTATAGCCTCAACCAAAGATTCGACAACAGGGAGATTCCCGAAGATGAGTTCTTGACCTCCGGAAACGTTGCATGTGCGGGCTGTGCGGCATCCCTTTCCATGAGGCTGGCATTAAAGGGCCTCGGGAAACCCACGGTGCTTGCCGTGCCTGCCTGCTGCTGGACCATCATCCCGGGTGCCTGGCCTTTGTCGATAATGGACGTTCCGTTCTTTCATTGCGCCTTTGAGACAGCCGCATCAACTGCAGCGGGTATTAAGGCAGCATATCGGAAAAGGGGCATGGACGATATCTGCGTGGTTGCATGGGCGGGTGATGGAGGTACCTTGGACATTGGCATCCAGGCCCTTTCAGGCGCCGCGGAGAGAAATGATGACATAATCTATACCTGTTACGATAACGAGGCCTACATGAATACCGGAATCCAGCGCTCAAGTGCCACCCCCATCGGAGCATGGACCACAACGACCCCGGTCAAGGCCCCCAAATCAGAGCAAAAGAAGGATATCGACGAGATCATGCTGGCCCACAAGATCCCCTATCTTGCCACCGCCTGCGCCGCTTATCCGCACGATATGATCGCCAAGTTCAAGAAGGCCCGGTCAGTCAAGGGGACGAGATTTATCCATCTTCTGGCCACCTGTCCAACGGGCTGGCGAATGCCTGAGAATCTATCCATAGAGGCCATGCGACTGGCCGTGCTGTCCAACATCTTCCCGCTCTACGAGGTGGAAAACGCCGAGACCTTCAGCCAGACCGTTGTGCCGGACCAGGTTATCCCCGTTGACACGTACCTCAAGATGCAGGGCAGGTTCCGGCACCTGACCGAGGACGATATCAAGGCGTATCAGAAGGCAATAGATAAGCGGTTTGCGCACTTAAAAGAGAGATTTGAAAAGAACAACTGAATCCGACGACAATACCCTCACAGGGCTTTTTCAAGAGCCCTCGGCACAGTCTCTAATTTCTGCAGCCTGCACGTGTGCGGTTATTTTTTGGGTTTTTCTTGTGGAACAAGGAGCATATCATGACAACCAAACTGTTGATTATCGGAGGTGTCGCCGGGGGCGCCACTGCTGCGGCTCGAGCGCGCAGGCTTGACGAGCGCGCCCAGATCATCCTCTTTGAGCGAGGAGAATATATCTCCTTTGCCAATTGCGGGCTGCCGTACTATATCGGCCAGGTCATCGAGGATAGGGATGATCTTTTCGTCACTACCCCGGATGCTTTCAAGGAACGGTACAATATCGACATCAGGATCTTTGCTGAAGTCACCGCCATCGACCGACCGCACAAGCGGGTTGCCGTAAGAAATCTCAAGACAGGGGAACAGTATTGCGAAACTTACGATAAGATCATCCTCTCCCCCGGCGCAGAGCCGATAAAGCCGCCCTTTAGCAATACGGAAATCGACGGTGTTTTCAGCCTCCGGAGCGTGCCCGACTCCGATCGGATCAAGGCATATGTTGACAGCCGAAGGGCCCGGTCAGCGGTAGTCGTTGGCGGAGGGTATATCGGGCTCGAAATGGCGGACAACCTTGTGCACCGGGGCGTAACGACCACCGTTGTCGAGATGCTCGATCAGGTCATGGCCCCCCTCGACCACGAGATGGCTGCAATCGTTCACGCCCACCTCAAAGCAAAGGGGGTGATCTGTGAATTAGAACACCGCGTGCAGTCGCTCTCAAAGAAGGGCGACGTCATCATCATTTCGACCGACAGGGGAAAGGACATCGAATGTGACCTCGTTATCGTATCGGCAGGGATTAGACCGGAGAACAGGCTCGCCAGAGAAGCCGGCCTCGAAATAGGGGATCAGGGCGGCATCAGGGTTGGTCCTACCATGAGGACCTCCGATCCGGATATCTATGCAGTTGGGGACGCCGTGGAGGTCAGGGACTTTGTTACCGGACAACCTACCGTGACCGCGCTTGCCGGACCGGCTAACAAACAGGGCCGCATCGCCGCGGACAATGCCCTCGGACGCAGATCTATCTTCAAGGGCACGCTGGGAACAACGGTGGTCAAAGTATTCGACCTGACCATTGCTGCAACGGGCGCTACGGAAAAGGTCTTGAAACAAAATACCATTCCCCACCTCGTAAGCTACACCCACTCGGGGTCTCACGCATCGTACTATCCCGGCGCCACGATTATGACTATCAAGCTCCTTTTCTCACCCGGCAGCGGTAAGGTACTCGGCGGACAAATCGTCGGCAAGGACGGCGTGGACAAACGCATCGACGTGCTCGCCACAGCCATCCGCGGCGCAATGACGGTGTATGACCTCGAGGAGTTGGAATTGGCCTATGCGCCCCCCTACTCCTCTGCCAAAGACCCCGTTAACGTAGCGGGGTTCGTGGCAGCGAACTTGCTCAAAGGCGATCTGGATACTATCAACTGGATCGAAATGGGCACGCTCGACCGGGAAAAGGACGTTCTCATCGACCTGCGCAACAAAGATGAGCTTGAGGTCTCCGGAGCAATCGAAGGTGCGCTACACATACCGCTGAACGAGTTACGGGAAGAACTCCCGGGGCTCGACAAGGGAAAGAACTACATACCCTTCTGCGCGGTAGGGATGAGATCCTATATAGGGCATCGTATCCTTGTGCAAAACGGCTTTACCTCCAGAAGCTTAAGCGGCGGCTATAAAACGTACCTCGGAGCCAGAGAAAAAATTATGAAAGAACCCCCCGAAACTCGTCTCTGGTTGAGCGAATAGAAGAACGAGGTTACGCATTAGATATGGCAGCCACCTGTAGATCAAACAATTTGACACTAAATTCCCAATTGCTTATGCTCCCTGTTGTTCGAGGAGGCCTAAGTCCTTCGATTCATTAATTTGATAACGAATTAATTCACTCAGGACTTAGTGCTGAGTGAGCTTTTCCTACAGTTCCGTTCGTCAAAATACGCTACTGTATTTGCGAATCGAAGCACTAAGCAACATGGGAGCGATGCAACATGCAGTACCTGGAGGATCTGGAGCCAGATTAAGCATATGACTATCCGCAGGGTCCTCATATTCACACCAATCTTGGTTATCCTCTTTTTGCTCCAGTCATATTTCTGGGTACCCACCTATGAACAGCAGTCCCGTGGCAATCCGGACCGCCTCAATGAATACATTACAGCATCAATTGGTGATGCCAGCATATTGAATCCCATCCTCTCCGCTGATTCGGCTAGCAGCCAGATCCAATTGTTGGTGTTTGAGGGGCTCATCGACTACGATGAGGAGCTGCGATTCAGGGGGCGTCTTGCCACTTCGTGGGAGGTATTTGAAGAGGCGTTCTTCTACGTAAATGAATCGGAGCCTGTTCCGGGGCTGGGCCGGGCACGGGGCCAAGACGTAGTGGACTTCATTAAACAGGCAAGGCAGCGGGCCGAGATTTCAGAGCCCGGGTTGAAGGCCTGTTTGAACAATATCAAAGAGATCTCGCTCATTCCTCCCAGCGAATTCGTGGCAACCAAACAGGAGAAGGACCCGGGCGATCCCAAGAACAGAACACAGGTGCAACTCCGCTTCAAGGCCCCTGCCAGGGTGAAACTCACCCTCGCCTCGGTTGATCAGGGTCTGTTTGAGAATATAGCGCTCATCCTGGGGCCGCGCTACTTTGACTCCTTTCGGGCAGAGGAATACATGAGCACGGATCGCCCGCTTTCAAAGGAGAAACAAGCTGCATACGCAAAGGAATTCCTGCCTGCCACCGAACATAATCCCATGCTGATCTTCCACCTCAGGCCCAACGTGCCATTTCAGGATGGTCACATCTTCGATGCCTACGATGTCAAGTTCACCTATGAATCAATCATGAACCCCAAGAATCTCTCTCCTCGGATTGCAGATTACGAACCGGTCAAGACAGTAGAGGTTATTGACCCGCTGACCGTCAAAATTACTTACAAACGACTCTATTCTCCCGCTATTGGGACGTGGGGCATGGGGATGCTACCGGAACACCTCCTCAACAAAGATGCCCTCACAAGGGAGGCTCTTCGCCTCGGCAAGGACCCTGAGGGGTTCTCCATGCGGCAGAGCACCTTCAATCGTCACCCGGTCGGGTGCGGGCCCTTTGTATTCAAAGAGTGGAAATCCGATCAGTACATCGTGCTGGATCACTCTAGCGACTACTGGGAAGGACCGCCGAACTATGCAACCTATATCTATCGGGTAATCCCTGATCCACTAACCCAGGAGATGGAGTTCTATGCCGGCACGATAGACACCTATGATGTTCAGCCCCATCAGGTTCAGCGCCTGAGAAACGATCCGACATATCAGAATTTTTCCGGGTTATCATTCGGATATACGTATATCGGCTACAATCTGCGGCGGGAGCCTTTCAACGATGTCCGTGTCCGCACCGCCCTTGGCTTGGCCATTGATGTTGACAAGATCATTAACTATGTCCTCTACGGACAGGGTGAACGGATTACCGGACCATTTGTGAAGCAGACCGATTACTATAACCACGATATCAAACCCCTTCCGTATGATCCGGAAGGGGCACTGGAACTTCTTGAGGAGGCGGGCTGGAAACGCAATAAGAAGGGCTTGCTTGAAAAGGACGGAAAACCATTTCAGTTCACCCTTATCACGAATAGCGGCAATGACCTTCGGAAAGCCATTCTCACCATTGCGCAGGACTCGTGGAAACAGATCGGTATCGATGTGCGCACCGATCTCCTTGAGTGGGCGGTGTTCATCCAGGAACGCGTGGACAAGGCGGATTTCGATGCCTTGGTGCTGGGTTGGAGTATGGGCATCGAGCCAGATCTCTATCAGATATGGCACTCGAGCCAAACAAACCCCTACCAGCTGAATTTCGTTGGCTTCAAAAACGAGGAGGCCGATGACCTCATCATCAAAATCAGGCAGGAATACGATCATGATAGGCAGGTACACTATTGCCACAGGCTTCATGAAATCATTGCAGGAGAGCAACCCTACACCTTTTTATACGTGGGCAGGTGGACAGCGATTCTGGACAAACGGATCGTGATTAAGGAGGCCGATGCGCAGGGGAATGCAGCCTATAAGCAAATACAACCAACAAAAACAGGAAGCTTTACGTACCACTTCAACAAGTGGATAAAACTCGCACAGCCTCCCGACTTCGCTCTTGATGGATGATTGTGTTTAGTAAGTTAGAAGCGATTGACCCCTGCGCTACGCTTCAGGGTTATTGATAGAACAAACTTTGATAGGAGCATGGAGATGTCTTTTTTTGACTCTGCCCTCCCATCGCTCAAAGGAGTGGGCGTTTCAAAACGGCGCACACAGGCTGCGACCTTAGTGCTAAGGCTTATGGGGAGGTGCGTCGGTTTGAAACGGCCCTGTACGGGGCCTTGTTTAGAGGGCAGAGCAAAAAAAGATATCCCCATGCTCTTTTCTGCAGTGAGTTTCTCAGGAGTATTTACGGTGGTATAGGTCGCATAGAATTGGGCTAAGTCGGCATACCCAGAGAACCCAAGAAACGCAACGAACAAGAGTCATTAATCATGGTATCATTTATCGGTCGAAGCATCATACAGAAGATCATCACCCTTTTCTTTGTCTCCATCGTGTCTTTCTTGATCATCCACCTTGCCCCTGGTAAGCCCAGCCAGGTTGATCCTCTGAATCCTAAGTTCACGCCGGAGATGGTAGAGCGATTTCGTAAGGAGTTTCATTTAGATGAACCACTTCACGTCCAGTACCTGCTCTTCTACAGAGATCTCTTCACCGGGAAGACCGCTTCTTGGAAGGACAACCAGCCGGTGCTCAAGAAGATATGGGAGCGGTTTCTTAACAGCCTTCCTCTCTTTGTTGTGGGCACCATACTGACGTGGACGCTCTCGTTTCCCGTAGGAATTCGTTCAGCGCTATCCCGGGGAGGATTCTATGATCGCAGCACCACGTTCTTCTCCTATCTTTTGATCTCCATACCCGGGTTCTTCTTCGCCTATATCCTGATTATCTTTGTGGTAAACAGCTTTCACATACCGGTCATCGGCATGGAGACCTTTGGAATCGGAGATCCGGGCTGGGGCAGATGGGCCATGGACAGGGTCTGGCATCTCCTCCTCCCGTCTGTTCTGGGGGCAACCGGCGGCATTGCCGTGCTCTCCCGGTATGTTCGAAGTCAGATGCTTGAGGTGGAGAGTCAGGACTACGTGCGGACGGCGCGGGCAAAGGGCCTCCCGCCTGAGGTGGTTCATTACAAACATGCCCTCAGGAATGCACTTTTGCCCTTTGTGACCATGTTTGGCCTGATCTTACCCGGTCTCATTGGCGGCTCTGTAATTATCGAGTCCATCTTCTCCTGGCCGGGAATGGGAAGGATGGCGTACGAGGCTATTCTCGCGAGAGATTATCCCGTAATCCTGACTGTTAATTTCGTTTCTGCCGTATTGGTACTGGTTGGCACCTTTATATCCGACCTGCTGTATATGGTGGTAGATCCGAGGATACGATTGTGATGAACTCCGAACTCACACTCGATCAACCCTTAGCCCCGCGAAAAACGAGGCTTCAGCAGTTCTGGAACCTACTCAAACAGAACAGGCTTGCTGTCCTTGGATTCATCATATTCATCCTCTTCTTTTGCACCGCCCTCATCGGAGTAGTGCTCACCTCAGGCCAAGATCCCGTGTTTGATCCCTCCCTGGTGCGGCTGCAAGAAAAGCTGCTTCCGCCGCTCTCAAAACCGAATCTCGAGACCCTGCGACCCGATGAGGTTCCGGTATTCGGCGTGTACCTGTTCGGAACCGATGATTTAGGGCGAGACGCCTTCTCGAGAATGCTGCAGGGGGCATGGGTGTCTCTTACGGTGGGCTTTGTTGCCGTTGGCATATCGGTGCTGGTTGGCATTCTGCTGGGTGGAATTGCCGGCTACTTTGGGCAAAACCACATCTGCCTCGATCACATCCTTATGGTTTTTCTCTTGTGCTTGGGAGCAGCATTGCTCGTGATTGGATTTATACCTTTCGGTATCACGCTTGTGGCCCTCAGTCTCGCTTACATCTTCTACTACACCGCGGCGAGAAAAAAACCGGGTACGAGGAGAGTGCCAACATGGTTGTCCGTCCTTCACAAAAAGGCTCTATCGATTGACACACTCATCATGCGGATCGTTGATATCATGCTGTGCTTCCCGAGCTTCTTTCTGATACTTACCGTGGTGGCGTTGCTGCCGGCGAGTATCTACAATATTATGATCGTTATCGGCCTGACGAGTTGGATGGGAACTACCCGCTTTGTCAGAGCCGAGTTTCTTTCCTTGCGAGAGCAAGATTTCGTGACTGCTGCTCGGGCGCTTGGTGTAAACAATTTTCGCATAATCTTTCGCCATATGATGCCCAATGCCATTGGGCCTGTGCTGGTTTCCGCCACCATCGGTATCGCAACCGCGATCCTGACAGAAGCGGGCCTCAGTTTCCTGGGTTTCGGCGTGCCTCCACCTCATGCCACCTGGGGCAACATTCTTTCCGATGGAAAACGCTTCATCTTCGATGCCCCATGGCTTACCTTTATCCCGGGATTCGCAATCCTGATTGTGGTGCTTTCCTTTAACCTCTTCGGTGAGGGGCTGCGGGACATATTGAATCCCAAGTTGAGGGAACGATACTAAATAGAACGAATGAGCTAAAGTGCATAAAAGGCCTAAAGTGGACTAAAGTTGAGCTCCGGAACAGTGAAGGACAATAAGCTATTCGGTAAAGAGCTTGAAAAAAGGACACACGAATTTGCAGTGCGAATTATTCGTTTATCAAGTAAATTGCCTCATACTCCGGAGGGAAGCGTCGTTCGGAATCAGATAACGAAATCTGGCACTTCAATCGGCGCTAATTATCGTGAGGCAAATCGTGCAAGAAGCAAAGCGGACTTCAGAAACAAAATCACCATTTGCGAAGGCGAGGCCAGTGAAACACAATATTGGCTCGAAGTCATCAGAGATATGCGGTGGATTTCTTGGGAGCAGTTAAAGCCTGAATATGAAGAGTGCTGTGAATTACTTGCCATTTTCACTTCAATCGGAATGAAAAAGAGATCGAATGATTCGGATCAAAGAACACAATAGCTTGCTGTTTTTCTACTTTTGTCATTTTAGCTCATTTTAGACACTTAGAACGCTATTTCAAGTCGGCTATGCACGATTACCAGGAAATGCTTCTTTCCGTTCAGGATCTCAAGGTATACTTCCAGGTTGATGGCCTGCTCGCCCGGGCCGTTGACGGGGTAAGTTATGATATAAGGAAGGGAGAGACCGTGTGCCTGGTCGGCGAGTCAGGTTGCGGCAAGACTGTTTCTGCCTTGACCATCATGGGAATTATTCCGCGGCCTCCCGGCAAGATCATGGGCGGCAAGGTGCTCTTTAACGGGAAGAGCCTTTTGGAGCTGGGTGAGGAGGAGATGCAAGAGATTCGTGGAAACCATATCGCCATGGTGTTCCAGGAGCCCATGACCTCGCTCAATCCCGTCTTTACCATCGGGGATCAGATCAAGGAGGCCATTCTTGTGCATGAAAGGGTAGAGCATGCTGAATTGAACCGAAGATGTATCCAGGTTCTGAAAGACGTGGGTATCCCTTCTCCAGAGGAGCGCATTAAAGACTACCCCCATCAGCTCAGCGGTGGCCAGCGCCAACGGGTTATGATCGCCATGGCACTGGCATGTAATCCCGATTTGGTAATTGCCGATGAACCAACCACTGCCCTCGATGTCACGATCCAGGCGCAGATCCTGGATCTCTTTGAGGAACTTCAGAAAAAGCGACAGATGTCTCTGTTATACATTACCCATGACCTTGGCGTGGTTGCAAATATCGCCGATTACATTTATGTTATGTATGCAGGTATCATCGTAGAGCAAGGGGATACGACTGCGGTTTTCCGTGACTCTCGACACCCCTATACCCAGGGGCTTCTGGCCTCCCTTCCTACTCGCACAAAACGGGGGAGCACACTTCACAGCATCCCCGGCACAGTGCCCGACCCTGCATATAAGCCGAGTGGCTGCCCTTTTCATCCCAGATGTAGCTTTGCTGTCGAAACCTGCCGGAGCCATTTCCCCAGGATGTGTGATTACGGGGAAAGACACCTGAGTCGGTGTCCGGTACTCTACGAGAATAAAGTGCCTAAAGTGAACTAAAATGACCTAAGGTGCCTGAAACGTCTCATAATCATAACCTCTAGAACAGGATTGCTAATAAACAATTCGCAAAGGACCTTGAAGAAAGGGCGAAGATATTGAATGACTTCCATGGGATGAATTAAAGGCTGAATATGAAGAGTGTAGCGAATTACTTCCCATTTTTACCTTAATAGGTAAAAGAAATAGCGAAAAGATTACTTTCATCGGTTGATGAACTCGCAAAAAGTCGTTTTTTCCATTTTTCTGTCATTCCGGCGAATCCCGGATCGGGTCCGGGACAGGCGCCGGAATCCAGTAAATTCAATAGGTTCTGGATGCCGGATCAAGTCCGGCATGACGATTAGAAGACTTTTTACGAAACCATCTCGGTTAGATCGTTTCTTATAATCCTAACTTTAGTCACTTTAGACACTTTAGCTCACTTCAGTCACTTGGAATCTTATGACTACCAACAACGCCGTGCTCCGAATCGAGGGGCTCAAAAAGTACTTCCCCGTTCGTAGAGGCTTCTTTCAGAGTGTCATCGGGTGGATCAAGGCAGTTGACGGCGTAGACCTTTCTATTGCCCATGGGAAGACCCTGGGCCTGGTAGGAGAGAGCGGATGCGGTAAATCCACAATCGGCCTGCTTATTCTCAAACTCCTTGAACCGGATGACGGTAAAATCGCCTATAAAGGACAAGAGATTAGCGAGCTTTCTCCGGCTGAGATGAAGCCCTTCCGCAAAGAGATGCAGATCATCTTCCAGGACCCCTTCGGTTCTCTCAATCCCCGGATGACCGTCGGGCAATCCGTTGAAGAAGGTCTCCGAACCCTTGGCATGAGCAGTCACCATGAGAGAAAGGAACGCGTTGAGGAACTCTTCGAAATGGTGGGTATTAGCTCTGCAGGTGCTGATCGTTATCCCCATGAATTCAGCGGTGGCCAGCGCCAACGCATCGGTGTGGCCAGGGCCCTGAGCGTTAATCCGTCATTGATTATCTGTGATGAGCCCATATCTGCCCTTGACGTGTCCATACAGTCTCAGATTATCAACCTTCTTAAGGAATTACAGAACAGACTCGGCCTCAGCTATCTCTTTATTTCCCACGATCTGAATGTGGTGAGCTACATCAGCGATGCGGTCGCTGTCATGTATCTGGGCCACATCATGGAGTACGCGCCGGTAGAAGAGCTATATGACAATCCCCTTCATCCTTATACACTCGCGTTACTCTCGGCCATTCCCGAGCCCGAGCCCGGTCGTCACCGTGGAGGACAAGCCCTGACCGGCGACGTTCCGAGCGCCTTTAACCCTCCTCCGGGCTGCAAGTTCCAGGGCAGATGTCCTCTCGTCGAAAAACGATGTAAGAAGGAAGAGGTTGCATTTTACAGCGCCGACGGGGATCATGAAGTGCGCTGCTGGAAGGTAATGGAAGGCAGGTTCTCCTAAAAAACTCAGTATACAAAAGAGCATGGAAATGTCTTTTTTTGCTCTGCCCTCTAAACAAGGCCCTGTACAGGGCCGTTTCAAACCGACGCACCGCCCCATAAGCCTTAGCACTAAGGTACCAGCCTGTGTGCGCCGTTTTGAAACGCCCACTCCTCTGAACGATGGGAGGCCTGCCCTGGCGCGCAGCTTCCGGAGTGTTGTATGGATACGAGAGTATCTCACACGGAGTGTTGTACGAATACGAGCGTATTTCACATCTC
>DATKZQ010000041.1:0-63573 GCA_035527895.1 Desulfatiglandales bacterium | reverse complement strand
ATCGGGCCCCTGACTTCTCCCTCCCGTCACTTTCAGGTGAGCGGATCTCCCTGAGCCAGTACCGGGGCAAAAACAACGTAGTGCTCTCCTTTGTGCCTGCTGCCTGGACACCGGTCTGCTCGGATCAGTGGCCCGGCTATAGCATCGTGGAGGATCTCTTTAAGAAATACGATACCATCCTCCTGGGCATTACCGTGGATAATATCCCTACGCTCTATGCCTGGACCAATCAGATGGGGGAGCTCTGGTTTCCCGTGCTCTCCGATTTCTGGCCCCACGGGGCGGTGGCCGACACGTACGGGGTGTTGCGTTCAGACGGGACGGCAGAGCGGGCGCTCTTTGTCATCGATAAGAAGGGGATTATTCGCTTTATCAAGGTCAATGATATTAATCAAAGACCCAAGCTCGAGGATCTGGTCAAGGCCCTTGAGGGGTTGGGGGGATAGGAGTTCGCGGTCTCTCCCTGTAAATGAGTCCTTGCACAGGGAGTTTTTCCTGTTTCCAATGATCCCGTAGTTTGGGGAACAAAAGGACTGACCTTGGCAAAGGATATGTGAATTACTACGATTTCTAAATATTAGTAATCATTCCTGATAGAAAATGAACTTGAAGAACCCTTTTGATGCCGGTCACAAATACCGGATGACTCACCAGCGACAGGTCCTTTTGGATGAGATCAGAAAGGTCAAAACTCATCCTACAGCAGACGAGGTGTACGAGTTGGTTCGCAAGAGGCTTCCTCGAATAAGCCTGGGGACCGTTTACCGGAACTTGGAGATTCTCTCTGCCCGGGGTTTAATACAAAGAATTGGTCCACCCTCTCAACAAATGCGCTTTGATGGTGATACTAAAGACCATTATCACCTCCGTTGCGTATCGTGCGGCAGGGTGGAAGACGGCCCCATGATATCGGTTGATGACCTTGAGGATGCCGTTCGAAATCAGAGTGATTATAGCATAGTGGGACACAGGCTCGAGTTCATGGGGATATGCCCGGCGTGCATGAAAGACAGGGGTTTTCACCGGGATAAGTTTTAGGTAGTGATAATGACAGAGGCTTATACCTGACCATGGTTTGAATGATTCACCGTTTCTAGAAGACGGAGGCAAAAAGATGAGAGAGCGTCAAGGCACCCGATCGCATCTATGACACTATGAAAAATATTTTTCGGATGGATATGGTGAGGGGGCCATTGAGGCTGAAATCTGCTGCCCTGGGAGGCGGTATGCAGATGGCCCAGGATTATGGACGGGAGATCGGGCATAAGCTGGCGAGGTATTAGAGGGGAGGCAATCATGACAACTCCGCGACATTGTCCGGGATTTGAGGATTTGAAGAATCTCAAGGCATTTATTTGCAAGTGCCCCAATTGCGGAAAGGAAAAGGAGATATTTTCAGACGAGTTTGACAAAAGGCATGTATGCTCTGGGTGCGGCCAAGAGATTGATTTTACCAAATGCAGCATTGAAGCATCATAAGGAACAAAGTTCTTTTACTGAAATGCCGTACCTGTAAGGGCCTGTTCAAGGTCATGTGCCTGGAGTGCCGTTTTGCCTCCTATGTAAAGCGGAAAAGACGAAATGGAGGCAGGATGGTGTGAAGAAAACCTCAGGCAGGCCCAGAAAAAAGGAAAACATTTAACGACATACCTAGAGTAGGGACAAAAACGGGAGTCACTAGTGGCGAGGTGTTTTTGGGCAAGAATTGGCTCTGCCCTTGGGAGAGATAACAAGCTAATAACCGTGAATACGGTAGTCACATAAAGGGGGGTAAAAGAGAATGGCTGAAGAAGTGAAAGATGAAAAAAAGGTCGTCCCAATGAAGAAGGTCAACATCAAGGAGGCGACGATTTGTGAAAGCACGGCACAGATGCTTGAGAAGGCACAGCGAGACGGCGTGGAGACTGCCTTTGATCGTGCCCTAAACATGAAGGCCTGTCCGATTGGAGCGGATTCCGCATGCTGCAAGCACTGCGCCATGGGGCCGTGCCGATTAAACGCCAAAGATCCCTACGGAAAGGTAGGTGTTTGTGGGGCCACCATTGATACGATCATGTCCCGGAACTTTGCCCGTATGGTGGCCAGCGGGGCTGCAGCCCATATAGACCACGGCATGACTATGCTTGATGTGTTTAGAGAAGTGGTCAACGGGAATATCAAGGATTACACGATAAAGGACCCTATTAAGTTGGAGGAGGTTGCTAAATCTGTTGGGATTGAGACGGATGGCAGGGAGATCAGGGATATTGCAACTGATCTTTACAAAGAACTTGAGCGTACCTATACGCAGGTGGAAGGCGAGATACCCTTCGCCAGAAGGGTACCGCCTAAGACGCTCGAAACGTGGCGAAAGCACGGGGTCGTGCCCCGTGGCGCCATGCGAGAGATCATGGAGCTGATGCATCGGACCCACATGGGCGTGGATCAGGACTATGAGAATATAACAAAGCAGTGCAGCCGCACCGCTCTCGCTGATGGGTGGGGCGGGTCCATGGTTGCAACGGAGATCTCAGACATTCTTTTTGGCACCCCCACACCTGTGAGGGCCGAGGTCAACATGGGTTGCCTTAAAGAAAATCAGGTCAACATCATTATCCACGGTCATGAGCCGAACCTCTTCGAGTCTATGCTCGAATCGGTCAATGATCCGACCCTTGTCAAGGCGGCTAAGGATGCCGGTGCTGAAGGAATAAACCTAGTGGGGATGTGCTGTTCAGGGGCTGAGATGCTCTCACGGCACGGAATCCCTCATGCAGGTAACTTTATGTCGACCGAGGCAATTTTGGTGACCGGCGCAGTCGATGCTCTGGGGGTCGACGTTCAATGCATTAAACAGGGGCTGGTAAAGGTTGCCGAGTGCTACGGCACTAAACTCTTCACCACGAATCCGAGGGCCCACATTGAGGGCGCCGAGCACATTGAATTCAGAGATCATGAACCGCGAGAGTGCACCGATCGAATCGTTGAGATGGCCATTGTTCGATTCAAGAATCGAAAACTGCCCGTGGAGATCCCCAACATAAGAAGCATGGGTATTCACGGGTTTTCCCACGAATACATCAACTATATGCTCGGCGGAACCTTCAGGGCCTCCTATACACCGCTCAATGACAATATTATCAACGGCAGGATTCGGGGAGTAGCCGGGGTGGTGGGCTGCACCAACCCGAGGGTCAAGCAGGACTGGGTTCATGTTGAGTTGGTTAAGGAATTGATTAAAAACGATGTTCTCGTTGTCCAGACGGGATGTTCGCAGATCGCCCTTGCAAAAGCCGGATTTTATAAACCGGAAGCAGCTCACCTGGCAGGGCCAGGTCTTCAAGAGGTGTGTGAGGCAGTGGGTATGCCACCTGTTTTAGGCATGGGCTCCTGCGTAGACAATAGCCGGATTCTGATCGCGTGCTCCGAGATGGCCCGCGTAGGAGGACTGGGAGACAGTATTGCAGATTTGCCGGTCGCCGGTGCTGCTCCTGAGTGGATGAGTGAAAAGGCAATCGCAATCGGTCAGTACTTCGTTGCGTCTGGTGTATACACAGTCTTTGGCGTTACCTTCCCGATTATCGAGGAGACCAAGTTTCACAAGCTGCTTTTTGGGGAATTGGAGGAGTTGGGATTCGGCAAATGGGGATTCACAGCTGATCCTCATGAGATGGCCCGCATGATGATTGAACATATTGATAAAAAGAGAAAGGCGCTAGGAATAGACAAGGCAAGGGAAAGAGTTCTCTTCGACATGGCTGCTCGACGAGAGTTGGAAGCCATATGAGTTAGGTTATTAAGTGGAGTCCGGTCACATTCATTACAAGGAGTATCGAATGAACCTGAAGGCACTGCATGAAATCAGTTACGGCCTTTACGTTGTTGCTTCACGAAGGGGGGATAAGTTTAACGGTCAGATAGCAAATACCGTCTTTCAGATTACCGCTAAACCGCCCACCCTGGCAGTGAGCATCAACAAAGAGAACTATACCCACGAGTTCATCACGGAGAGCCGTTCTCTCACCGTAAACGTGCTGGATCAAGAGGCGGGTATGGCTTTTATAGGGCGTTTCGGTTTCAGATGCGGCAGGGATATCGAGAAGTTTGACGGCATACGGCATAGGGTGACTCAACTTGGCAATCCAATTCTTGAGGAGCAGAGCACTGCTTTTTTGGAAGTCAAGGTTGAAAAGGAAGTTGATATGGGTACCCATACCGTCTTCATCGGTGAGGTGACTGACTGTGAAATCATCAGGGAGGGTGAGCCCATGACCTATGCTTACTATCACAAGGTAAGAAAGGGTAAGTCACCAAAGGCTGCGCCGACATATATTGGAGGTTAGTTTCCGGATATCTCATGAAGTGTTCCAAGTCCCTATTGGAACTGTCTCGGCGTTTATAGGTTGCTGAGCAAACAGTCAGGGCGTATTCTGTTGCTTATCTTTAAATCATAAACCAGATGAAACGGGGAGGAGAGAACTATGGATAAATACGTCTGTCAGGTTTGTGGGTATGTGTATGATCCTGCTGTTGGAGACCCGGATAATGGGATTTCACCGGGAACTGCTTTTAAAGATCTGCCGGATGATTGGGAATGTCCGGTCTGCGGCGCCACGAAAGATGAGTTCGAGAAGGAGTCCTGATTGAAATGGGGAGTGTGGCTCCTCGGTGGTTTACGGATTCAAACCAGGCGGGGTTTTCCGAACCGGTAGCTGCAGAAAGAGGAATAGCAAGTATTTTGACGAAAAAGCCGTAGGCCTCGTTGATAAACCTGAGGTCCGGGTGCATCTCTCTTATCTGGAAAGAGCCGCAGCACGTCATCTCATCCAAGGGGTCACGACTCAACGGCCGAGAGCTCCGAACAAGGGCTGTGCCTCGTGATTCAGACCTCGGAAGCACGGGGCAGCCTACCCTGCCAACATGGAAATCACTGCCGGAAGAGGCGTTTCTTTTATCGAGGCCCTTTTTTGCAGTTCTTTTATTATGCAGAGGGATGTGAAGGGAGGATGGAATGCCACCAATTGAAGTACTCAAGGATATCTACTGGGTCGGTGCTGTTGACTGGAATATCCGTGATTTTCATGGATATTCGGTCAACAAGGGTTCCAGCTATAATGCCTTCTTGGTGATAGACGACAAGGTCACTCTTTTCGATACGGTGAAGAAAGGCTTTGAAAACGACCTCATAGAAAATATCCGTAAGATTATTGATCCTGCTGAGATAGATTACCTGATCGTTAATCATGTAGAAATGGACCACTCCGGCCTCCTTCCTGAAATCGTGGATCTTGTGCAACCGGAGAAGATTATCTGCTCTGAAATGGGCAGGAAGAACCTGCTTGCCCATTTTCACAAAGAAAAGTGGACCTATGAGGTGGTAAGGACAGGAGATGCCATTAGCCTTGGCAAAAGGACGGTTCAGTTTATCGAAACCAGGATGCTCCACTGGCCGGATAGCATGTTTTCATATATTCCGGAGGATCGGCTGCTCATATCGAGCGATGCGTTTGGTCAGCATTTGGCCTCTACCGAACGATTTGACGATGAAGTTGACCTCTCAATGCTCTTGAGCCATGCTGCCAAGTATTACGCCAACATCATCCTTCCTTACTCTCAGCTCGTTCAAAAGCTCCTGGCCACGGTCAAAGAGATAGACCTCAAGACAGATATGATTGCCCCTGACCACGGCCTTATTTGGAGGAAAAATCCTCAAAAAATACTCGAACGTTATGATGCGTGGAGCCAACAGAAGAGCAAGGTCAAGGCGCTCGTCATCTATGATACCATGTGGCATAGTACGGAAATGATGGCCAAGGCCATTATTGAGGGGCTGGTTGAACAGGGTGTGAGCGCTCAATTATTCGATCTTTCAACCAACCATCGAAGCGATATCATAACCGAGGTTCTGGATGCAGGCGCGCTCATCATCGGTTCCTCAACCCTTAATAACGGGATGCTCCCTCGCATGGCTGATCTGCTTCACTACATGAAGGGGCTGCGACCTGCCAAGAAGATTGGAGCAGCCTTCGGATCGTACGGATGGAGCGGGGAGGCAGTCAAGCTGATTACCGCCGCTATGGAAGAGATGAAATTCGAAATCCTTGATCCTGGGATTAAGGTCCAATACGTGCCTCAAGACGATGACCTGAAGAAATGCGTGGACCTGGGCCAACAGGTGGCCAGGGCCTTAAAGGGGCAAGCATAGGACCTCTTTGCGGAACTTCAAGAAGGTTCCATGTGGATTCGTTTCATATGAGGGATACTGAGCGAATTCGCGGAAAGCCTCGATCCCTAGCCTGTTATCAGGTTTTGGATTTTCATTACGCAGAAAGATCGAGCACGCTCAACCGCGGTAGAGGTTGGCCGGAGTGTTCAATCAGTTGACTTATTGTATAAGGGCAGGCGGGGAAAGGCCAAACAGTGGAGGTATTGCTATGGATCTAAGTGACTTTAGTGAAGAGACACTTCTCTTGGCAGCGCTCAGAGGTGAGATCGACAGCAAAGTGGTTTATCAGCAGGTCGCGGATAGGGTTAAGAATGCCTTGCTCAAGGATAAACTGACCTTCATTTCCGCTGAAGAAGAAAAACACCGCAGCGTCATTGAAGGGGTTTACAGGGAGAGGTTCCCGGACAAGGAGATCGCGATCCCTGAGAATTCACCCGTTCCTTTGCCGGAGATAAAAATCACCGATGAAATGATGCCCCTCAGCGAGGTGTTCTTAATGGCCATGAACGCGGAAACAGCCGCATATGAATTCTATCAGCGACTGGCGGGGCTGTACAAGGATGAGCCCAGGCTCAAGAATATAATAGCGTATGTAGCCTCAATGGAAATGGGGCATTATAAGCTGCTTGAGATAGAAAAGGACAACGTGGAGCGATTCGAGGATTTCGATGTCTATTTGCCCCAAGTCCATGTAGGGCCTTGAACTTTCAATCATGACTCCGACGAAAGTCCCTCGCATCACGGAGATGGCGCAGGTTCAGGCCGGTGCGGGGATCTCGTGTATCTTCGGGGAGCTAATCAGAGGGCGAAGATATTTTGGTCTTCATCGACCTTAAGCTCGATCCTGTTTAAACCGTCTCTTACCTCGAAGGCCGAGCTATGCCGGCACACCGCACCGTCTTCGGCGTTAAAGAGAGAGAGGTGTGTCTCGCAGAGCAACTTATTGATCTGCTCGTCCCATTCGATAGTGCCGCCCGCATGAGGGCAAAGTGCCACGTATGCGACCAGTTGGTCTTCCTTGGTCCGCACCACTATGGCCTTTTCTCCCTTGTAGTCAAAGGTGAGCGATCCGCCGGCCTTGATATCCCTCAGATTGGCTATCTTTTCCATGTCTTTCACCCCTCACAATGGCTCAATTGGGCTCATCTGGCATAAGTCCCACACTATTGCCACCATAGTATCAAAGTAGACAGGTGAGCAAGATAAAAAGGAGCTTGGAGATCGGATCGATCTCCTGCTTCTCTGGGGAACTCCTCTTTTGTTTTTGATCCTATTTTGCCATTACTCTATAATAACCTGTTGGGGAATGAATCCATTTCATAAGATCAGGGGGAGCCATCACCTCGTATGATCCAATGAGACGACCTTGTTGTCTGGGGTCTGTTTGGAGTTCGGTTTGAGGCATGACGGAGGTGAAGCCGAGATGTGGGCCGACTCACGGTTTGGTTGTTCCACAGTGCTGGAGCTCGTGCGAGGAAGTAACGTAACGAAATGGAAAAAGAGGGACCCACACGGTAGGCATGTGGTTTCTCACCTGTCTGGGCTTGTTTGACAAGAAAGGAGAGAATATGGCACATCAAGAGAGGTTAGTAGTTGTTGGTGGAGTGGCAGCAGGGATGAGCGCTGCAAGCAGTACCAAGAGACTCAGGCCCGAGATGGAGGTTGTGGTGCTGGAGAGAGACGCATACATCTCCTACGGCGCCTGCAGCCTTCCCTATTACATATCCGATGACATTAAGGAGGTGCAGGCTTTGTTCGCGCTAACCCCGGATGCTGCGGAGAAGGAGCGAGGGATACAGGTTAAGACGCGTCACGAAGTCGTGGCCATCGATAACGTGCGGAAGGAAGTGGTGGTACATGATCTGGAAAGGGAAAAAGAGGTGAGGTTCCCCTATGATAAACTGATTCTGGCTACCGGTGGGTCACCGATCATACCAGCTCTCCGCGGAATTGACTTAAAGCACATCTTTACCATCAGAACCATCGGTGACGGCATGTCTATCAAGACTTATATCAATGAGGTGCGACCGAAGCGTGCTGTCATTGTGGGAGGCGGTTATATCGGCATGGAGATGAGTGAGTCACTGCGCAAGAGGGGGTTGGAGGTTACGGTCATCGAGAAAATGGATCGGGTCCTTGGCACTATGGACACGGAGATCACCGATATAGTTGAGGGGAAACTGGCTGCTGAAGGGGTGGGCCTCCATAAGGAGACCTCAGTTGAGGGATTTGAAGGAGAGGAGGGAGTCGTTCGAAGGGTGATTACCGATCGACGATCCTTTGATGCAGATCTTGTACTGCTTGCCGTGGGGGTGCGACCGAATACGGAAGTAGCTCAAGGGGCGGGAGTCGAATTGGGAGCGAGGGGGGCTATTGCCGTTGATGAGCATTTGCGGACTAACGTGCCTGAAATCTTCGCTGCCGGCGATTGTGCGGAAACCTTGCATTTGGTGACCTGCAAAAAGGTATACATTCCCCTGGGCACCACCGCCAACAAGCAAGGGCGAATAGCAGGCGAGAATGTTGCTGGCCTGGACAGCGTATTTAAGGGGGTGGTGGGCAGCGCCGTTACCAAGATTTTTGATTTAGAGGCCGCCCGTACCGGACTCACGGCTGTGGAGGCCAAAGGGGAGGGGTACGAATTCTTTGGCTCCACCATAGAAGGATGGTCTCGGAGCCGCGCGTATCCTGCGGGAAAACCCATAACCGTAACATATATTATTGAGAAGGAATCAGGAAGACTCCTCGGGGCACAGATGGTGGGCGAAGAGGGAGTGGCGCACCGGATAGATACCTTGGCTGCTGCACTCTACGCCGGAATGACCGTGGAAGATGTGGCTCGTCTGGATCTAGCCTACGCCCCACCCTTTGCCAGCGTATGGGACCCCATACTTATTGCAGCCAACGTGGCGCTAAAAAAACTAAAGAATGGATCATAAATGCATATCATTGGCCAGCAGGGGCTCTCGCTTTCCGAGACTCGCCGGTAGGTCTTCCTTTTGTGCTAGCTCCTGCCTTAGACCTTTGCCCCTTCTGATCAGCTTCAAGGAGTTTCTTGAGCCGATCGCCCTCGATATTCTCTTCCTTTAGAACGAGAGCAGCTCCTTTATCCAGGGTCTTTTTGTGCTTAATAAGTATCCCCTTTGCCACCTCGTATTGAGAATCGAGGATCCCCTTGATTTCACGGTCGATGATCTGTGCCGTATCCTCGCTGTAGTCGTTGGCAGATGGAAAGCCCATTTCAAGGTATTGCTTTTGCCGATCCTTCTCGAAGTAGATATGGCCTAACTTGTTACTCATACCGTACTGCTTTACCATGCTCCGAGCGATATCGGTAGCCCTGGCGAGGTCATTGTGGGCACCTGTTGAGATATCCTTGAAGTGGATCTCTTCTGCTGCTCGTCCTCCTAATGCCACGGCGATTTTACTCAGGAGTTCGTTTTTGCTCATCAAAAAACGGTCTTCCGTAGGTACCTGCAAGGTATAGCCGAGCGCTGCCACCCCTCGGGGTATGATGGAGATCTTTCGTACCGGATCTGTTCCCGGAATGGAAAGGGCTACCAGGGCGTGCCCCACCTCGTGGTAGGCTACAATCTCCCTTTCCATTTTATTGATGAGGCGATTTTTCTTCTCGAGCCCCGCGATGAGACGCTCAACGGCATCTTGGAACTCCGCCATGCCGACTTCATCCTTGTTCCGGCGTACGGCTAAAAGTGCGGCCTCATTCACCAGGTTGGCCAGATCAGCCCCTGCAAACCCGGGTGTCATCCCGGAAATCGTGTCAATGTCCACATCTGTGGCCACCGTAACTCCCTTCATGTGAACCTTTAGTATTTCTGAACGGCCTTTTTTGTCAGGCCGATCGACCAGTATGTGACGGTCGAAACGGCCCGGTCTCAACAGGGCCGGATCGAGGATTTCCGGTCGGTTGGTAGCTGCCATGAGGATGACGCCGAGGTTGGGATCGAACCCATCCATTTCAACCAGGAGCTGGTTCAAGGTCTGCTCCCTCTCGTCGTGACCACCGGTCATGCCGATCCCTCGTGCCTTTCCCAGTGCATCGAGCTCATCAATAAAGATGATGCAAGGGGCCTTCTCTTTTGCCTGAGCAAAAAGATCGCGGACCCTTGCAGCACCCATTCCCACAAAGAGCTCAACGAACTCGGAGCCGCTCATACTGAAAAACGGAACGCCGCTCTCTCCGGCCACTGCCTTTGCGAGCAGCGTCTTCCCGGTACCGGGAGGGCCGACAAGCAGAATGCCTTTGGGAAGCTTTCCCCCGAGTCGCGTGAATTTTTCAGGCGCTTTGAGGAATTCGATGACTTCAACAAGTTCTTCTTTGGCCTCGTCCACGCCGGCAGCATCATCAAACGTCACCCCCACCTCGTCTTGCATGTAGACCTTGGCCTTCTTTCGACCCAGGGTCATGAAACTCCCCTGCTGGGCGGAAAATCTGCGCATCATGAAGTACCAGATGCCGAAGAAAAGCAGAACCGGAAAGAACCACGAGGCGAGGTTTTTCAGAAAGTTGCTTTCAGCAACCCCCTTGAAGGTCACGTTGTATTTTTCCAGAAGCTCTGAAAGATTCTGGTCCACGCGGACCGTGCTGAACATTTTTTCTGCCTCTTGTCCATCCTTGGTGGTTTTCAGTTTACCCTGGATACGGTCTTGGGTAATGGCCACCTCTGCTACCCTTCCGTCCTGAAGTGCCCTGACAAACTCACTGTAAGGGACCTGTTCCACCCGAAAGGACTGGGAGATGCCGTTTTGCAGGATAAGGACTATCCAGATGGCGATTAACACATACCAGATGGAGAACTTGTGGTGTTTTTCCATGTATCATGCCTCCTTTTCGGAGTTCAACGGCGATACCCGCTTAGCACACAGAGAGGAATGCCTCGACAACGAAGGGTATAATAGCGAAAGGCCGGTACCATGCCGGACAATGCTTCTGACAAACACGGGCACAGGTATCTTTGTTTGGGCCGAATAAAAATGGGCGGATATGGCTCCCCTGATCACCGCAGGAGTGCCTCCCGTAGAAGAAGTATAGTGAAAAGCATTGCATGGATCAAGCGGAAAAGGGCAGGCTTAGCTCTCGCCGTTCCATAAAACCGGGCTTATGGCTCTTTACTCGAAGCTTCCGGTATTGATCGCGGAGGTCCGGATAAAAGGGAAAGCTGAGATAAGGAAATATTTCCCGGCGAGAGCCCTGCTGCAAAGTCACCCCTGATGCAACCGGAAAAGCATCCGTTCCATTATCTATGCCGTGAGGTAGTAGAATTTCCTTGCAGAGGCTCATGGGATTCTATTAGACTAAAAACAGTTCTGAGCTTTAAGGCCTGTTTTACAGCTGTTATCAGAATAATTCACGTTAAGCCCTACCGATCGTAAAGCCAGCCAGTTTTGGGTTACATATCTTGAGCGGACAGCACAAGTACAGGAAAAAGGTGTAAGTGATGAGTAGCATTCTTGCCATCTATGGAAGCCCTCGTCGCAAAGGCAATACGTCGCTTCTGCTCAAACAGGCTGTTCAGGGAGCAAAGGAGCAAGGTGCTGAGGTGGAGGAGGTTTTCCTCCGTGATCTGAAGATGGCCCCGTGCCTTGAGATTTATGGGTGCAAAAAGGACGGCCGGTGTGTCATCCAGGATGACTTCCAGGGTCTCTATGATAGCCTCCTATCATGCCATGGGATCATGCTGGCCTCGCCCATATTCTTCTATACGGTAAGTTCCCATACAAAGATTCTTATGGATCGCTGCCAATCTTTATGGGTTAAGCGATATGTGCTGGAGAAGGCAGTTCGAGGAGCAGGTGAACGGGTAAGGAAAGGGCTGTTTGTCTCAGTGGGCGCCACGAGCGGCAAAAGGCTCTTCGAGGGGACCCTTCTTACCGTTCGCTACTTCTTCGATGTTTTTGATGCAGAGCTCTGGAGGTATCTCCTGTATCGGAGCCTCGATTTCGAGGGCGATGTATTGAACCACCCCGAATACCTGCAGGAGGCGTATCAGGCTGGTAAAGAACTGGCCCAGGCAGTTGAGCAATCGAAGCGGGAATAGGCCGTCTCTTGGCCGGACCTGTTCACTCGCTCCTGTGCCGACCTGCCGCAAGGGGATTGGGATGAAGAGGTGAGGACCATTCTCGGCCTCGAAGATCCTTGTGCCCAGATATGATTGGAAACAGTGTTGTCAAGGTCTACGGGACGGGCTCAAAACCTAGGGAAGGTTAACGCACCATGATGAATAGGGATGACACGGGAAGTGAGTACCGGGAACTTATGATTCTGAAGCATGCGATTGAAAATACCAATGAGGCTTTCGTCACCATTGATCAAGATCACATGGTCTTGTTCTTCAACGGGACAGCGGAAAAGATCTTTGGCTACACTCGGGATGAGGTTATCGGACGTGATCTCACTGTTATTATGTCGCCTGCGTGTAGCAACAGGCACCGGGAAGCGGTGGCTCACTACGTGCGGACCTCGGCTCCCAAACGTATCGGACACGAGACGGAGATGGTGGCGAGCCGGAAGAACGGGGAAACCTTTCCCGCGTCAATCTCCTTTTCAGTCACCGAGGTGGAAGGAAGACCCTACTTTACCGGTATTGTGAGGGACCTGACCGAGACCAAGGCGCTCCAGGAACAGATCGTCCAGTCGGAACGGTTGGCCGCCCTCGGCCAGATGGTTGCCGAGATCACCCATGAGATAAAAAATCCCCTCATGATGATCGGTGGTTTTGCCCAACAACTGGCCCGGGTTACTGAGGATGAGAAGAAACTTGAAAAGCTCACTATCATTACCGAAGAGGTCAAGCGTCTGGAGAGACTACTTTCGGACCTGAGGGAGTTCTATGTAACAAAGGCAATGGCCTCTGATCCCGTGAATATAGCTGAACTGCTTGAAGAGGTCTTCTCACTGGCAAAGGGGGACTTCAAGAAGCACAACATCCGGGCGGAATTAAAACTGGATAATGAGGCCCTCATAGTGGCAGGAGACAAGGGCAGATTGAAGCAGGTATTCTTGAATCTCGTGAAGAATGCAATAGAGGCCATGGAAGGCGGCGGGAGGCTTTCCGTGCAGAGCAAGCTGTCAGGGGATACGTTGGAAATAGTCGTTACTGATGATGGCTGTGGGATGGCGGAAGGGGAAAAAGAGAAGATCTTTGCACCCTTTTTTACGACCAAAAAGCATGGAACAGGACTTGGTCTGTGTATCTCAAAGAGGATTATCGAAAGGCATGAAGGAAGCTCTTTCTCGGTGGAGAGCAAGGAGGGGATTGGGACGTCCTTCAGGATTAGCTTGCCCGTGTACCGCGGATCTGCTCAGAATATGGCCGGACATTCAGGGGATGGGCAACCAGTGATTCACTAGCAGGCATTCCCATCAATATCGCATGAGTCAAGCAGGGGCATTGTCTGTCAGGTTTTTCTTTCCGGATACTGTAAGATGATTCAATACAAGGCGAGACACCTCAGGCGAATCTGGTTTGCCCTCATACGTTCCACGGCGAGCGATGTAGCCAAATTCTTGGTGCTCGTAGCAGTACTTACCTGGCTCATTTATCGTGGAACGGAGATGATGGGGTACCACTGGCAGTGGCACCGAGTGCCCAGATACATCGCCGGTTTTGAGGACGGCAGATTCATAAGAGGACCGCTTCTCGACGGATTGATGCTCACGTTTCGTATCAGCGCCTGGAGCCTGGTGCTGGCCTTCTGCTTTGGGTTGGTGACCGCACTGCTCAGGATATCGAATTCCTTCATGGGCCGAATTATTGCCCGCGGCTATCTCGAGCTCATACGCAACACGCCGCTGCTGGTGCAGCTCTTCTTCCTTTATTTTGTGCTGGCGCCGGTGCTTGGCATCGGCCGTTTTACCTCGGCCGTCCTTGCCCTGAGTCTTTTCGAGGGGGCATACGCATCGGAGATCTTCCGAGCGGGAATCCTTTCTGTCACGAGAGGTCAGTGGGAAGCGGCATACAGCCTGGGACTCGGTACATTCCATACCTATCGGTATATTGTGCTTCCACAGGCGATTCGAAGAATTCTGCCGCCCCTTACGAGCCAGGCAGTATCCTTGATTAAGGACTCCGCCCTGGTTAGCACTGTTGCTATCTATGATTTGACCATGCAGGGTCAGGTTGTTATTAGTGAGACCTTTTTGACCTTTGAGATCTGGTTTACCATTGCGGCACTTTACCTGGTGGTGACGGTGGCGTTGTCCACCGTGGTTAGCGTCATGGAAAACCGGCTCAGGGTTGCGGACTGAGGGACTTGTGGACCCGGTTATGAAAAACGAAGCCCACGGGGAACACATTATCGAAGTGGAGGGGATCAGTAAGACGTTTCCGAACGGGGTCCGCGCCCTTACGGGGTTTTCCACAAGAATTCGCCGCAGTTCCGTTGTGGTGGTTATTGGGCCTTCCGGTAGCGGCAAATCCACCTTTTTAAGGTGTCTCAACGGCCTGGAAGAGATTGACGGCGGCTCCATCGTCATCGACGGTATTCCTCTGGACGACAATAAGAAGAACCGTTTGGAGATTCGCAAGGAGGTTGGCATGGTCTTTCAGGCGTTCAACCTCTTTCCCCACATGACGGTACTGGAGAACGTGAATCTGGCTCAAAGGCGGGTACGCAAGAAGACGAAGCAGGAGGCTACTGAGACCACGATGGAGCTCCTCAAAAAGGTCGACATTCCGGAGAAGGCCAACAGCTACCCGAGTCAACTCAGCGGCGGACAGCAACAGCGGGTTGCCATTGCTCGGGCCCTGGCCATGATGCCGAAGGTGATGCTTTTCGATGAGGCAACGAGTGCGCTGGACCCGGAGATGATCGGCGAGGTTTTGGATGTCATGAAGACCCTTGCCCGCGAGGGTATGACCATGGTTGTAGTCACCCACGAGATGGGGTTTGCCCGTGAGGTCAGCGATCGGGTTATTTTTATGGAAAACGGAGGGATTGTGGAAGAGGGGACAGCGGAGCACTTCTTTTCGGACCCACAAGAGGAACGGACAAAACTCTTCTTAAGTCAGATTCTCTAGGGTTCGGTTTTTGGATTGTCCCCAGAGGTTGTGGACAGCCCTTCAAAGACAGGGTACGAGAAAGGAGGAGAGGAATGAGAAATCGTTTACCATTCATTCAAGCGCTGCTCGTTGCAGGTTTGATCTGCACCGTGACCGGTGTTTCCCTTGCAGGGACGGTGCAAAAGCAGTTGGTCGACGAAAGCACCATCGAACAGATTACCAGGCGCGGCGCCATGCGAGTCGGCATGTCCACGTTTGTGCCGTGGGCGATGAAGGACAAAACCGGAAAATGGATCGGCTTTGAGATCGATGTCGCTTCCCGGCTGGCAAAGGATATGGGGGTAAGAATCGAGTTTATTTCCACGAAATGGGCGGGCATCATCCCGTCTCTGCTTACCGGGAAGTTCGATGTCCTCATCGGTGGAATGACTATTCGTCCGGACCGCAACCTCAAGGTCAACTTCACCATTCCCTATGATTACAGCGGGCAAACGATCTGTGCCCATAAGACCCTGGCCGCCGGCTTCAAGACGGTAGAGGATTTTAACCGCCCTGATGTGACGATCAGTGCACGGCTCGGATCGTCCTCGGTTCCCGCCATCAAACGACATATGCCAAAGGCGAAACTGCGCCTCTTTGATGACGAGGCACAGGCATACCAGGAACTGCTCAACGGGAATGTTCACGCCGTTGTCGGCTCCCTGCCCATGCCCGCGTACCAGGCCATAAAGTACCCCGATAAGCTCTTTGCCATTACTGAGCCATTCACCAGAGAGCTCATAGGGATCGCCATACGGAAAAGCGATTTTGATACGCTTAACTATCTCAATAACTGGATAGCCACGGTGGGTGCAGAGGGTTGGTTCCAGGATCGGCATAATTACTGGTTCAACACCCGGGATTGGGAGGGCATGATCAAGTAGCCTTCCACAATAAAAACCTGCGGCGGTTGCACCTTCGACGCAACGCGGCCTCCGCAGGTATTTTTGTTACACAGGGGCGCTGCCTTGAAGGGGAAAAAGACCAAGATAACACCGCTTGACGTCATTGTATCGATCTTCATTCTCGCGTTAGCGGCGTATATCGGCTTTCGGGTTGTCGTAGGGCTTAATTACAAATGGAATTGGGCCGTCATACCGCAGTACCTCTGGCGGTATGACCAAGAAAGCGGCAAATGGGTGGCCAATCTGCTCATGATTGGGGTGTTCAACACCATTCGCCTGAGTTTTTGGGGCACCATCCTGGCAACCATCTTCGGCAGTGTGATGGGCTTCTGCAGGGTCAGCAGAAGCGTTTTTCTCAGGTTGATAGGCCGGTCCTATGTCGAGTTGATTCGCAACATGCCGCCTCTGGTCCTCATCTTCATTTTCTACTTTTTTCTGAGCGACCAGATTATACCTGTACTCCATCTGCAGGATTCCCTCTGCGCACAATCCGAGGGGGTACAGCAGGTGTGTCAGGTGCTCTTTGCACCGCCGGCGTACTTCTCGGCCTTTATTTCGGCGGTTGTATCTCTGGCGATATTTGAAGGGGCATATATCACCGAAATAGTCAGGGCCGGTATCCAGTCGGTAGAAAAGGAGCAATGGGAAGCGTCCTATGCCTTAGGGCTGTCAAAATGGCAGCAGATGGGATACGTGATTATGCCTCAGGCGATGCAGCGAATCCTGCCGCCCCTGGCAGGTCAGTTCATCTCCTTGATCAAAGATTCGGCTATCGTCTCGGTTATCTCAATCCAGGAACTGACGTTTCAGGGGATGGAGTTGATGGCGGCCACCTATTTGACCTTTGAGATCTGGATTACCATCGCCCTGCTGTATCTGATCATGACCATCACCTGTTCCCTTGCCGTAGAACGACTTGAAATCCGTATGGCGAGGGGCCGGACGTAAAAGCCATGCAATGGGATTCAAGAGAAGACAGGGCGGGGGGTTCGGGGCGTCCCAAGGGGCCCTCAGCCATGAGCCAAGAAAGGCAGCAAGAGAGAGCAGTGGAGCATGAGGAATCGATTACCTGAGAACGTGGTCGATATCCCGGAACTTCGCGATGAGGTTTACGCTTTTCTTGACCGTGCAGATGCAGGGAGCACCCTCGCCGTCATGCTCAAGATGTATGAAGACACAGATGCGGTTGTACTTGCAGTGCCTGCAGGCGGCGTGCCTGTTGGGGCGGTGATCGCTCAGGATCTCAGCCTTACTTTGGATGTACTGGTGGTCAGTAAAATAACGCTTCCCTGGAATACCGAAGCAGGGTATGGTGCCGTGGCCTTTGACGGCACCGTGCGGTTGAATGAAAGGCTCGTTTCCCGGTTGGGGCTTCGTGAGGATGAGATCCAACACGGGATCGAAGAAACTAAAAAGAAGGTGACCCGTAGGTTCACAAACCTCAGGGGTGATAAACCGCTTCCGGACCTATCCAAACGGCCGGTCATCGTCGTGGATGATGGGCTTGCATCGGGTTTTACCCTTCTTGTGGGGGTTGAGGCGCTCCGGAAGGCGGGTGCGAATCAAATCATGGTGGCAGTTCCAACCGGGCACCGCGATTCGGTGCAGATGATGGCCGATCGTGTGGAGGCTGTTTACTGCGGAAATATCCGTTACGGATTGAGCTTTGCGGTGGCTGATGCCTACCAGAGGTGGTCCGATGTGACAGATGAAGAAGTGCTGATCATCCTCAAGCAGTCCGAACAAACGTGATGTATTGAAGACTGTCTTTTCCGGTTTGTCCCTTCCCAAGTGCCGCAAACTTCAAGGTCGCCTGTGCGTTAGGGGTTTCTCGGGGTCTTGACTTATTCTTGTTGCACAAAACTGGATATCGAATCAGAATCATTTCAGAAATATAGTAAATAAAGAAATAAGACGATACTTCTCTATTTTTGTTCTTAATAGACTAATCAAAACGAACACGTACATTGCAATCCGGAAGCTCTATATAAGCAATCCCATCTTAATCAGCATTCACGCTCGATACGACCTACCGGTTTAAGCCAGCAAGTCATTGAGTGTTCAAAATCAATAAAACACAGGTGCTCTCGGAGTTAGTAAACGCTTTAGTTCGATAACATGCTGAATCTGCACGATTCATGAATCAAAGTGCTTGAGAGAGCGAGGGGGTTGATAATCATTATTTTGAACCACCAGTTCATCATATATAATGAGCCTTATTAATGTTAAGTATGAGAGCTATTCATTTGACAAAATTATTACCCCGACGATAAATTATCACCGGAAATGGCTTATTGACTCTGGGCACCGCAACATGAAAAACGTAATGATTGCAATTGATTAAATGCAATTATGGTATTTTATAGAAATCTCAATAAGCCCAAAGGATCATCTTTAGAATCATAATAAACCTTTCCAAATAATTTGATTTAGGCTGTAGAATTAGATAGCTAGCCATTAACAAGAGAACTACTAGAAATCAGATAATATCCAATACCTGCAGAGTTTGGTGAGCTAAGTCAATAGGCCAAAAATAAAGATAAAGCCTATTCACAATTCAAAAAATGTTGGCTAGTAGACTTATAAATTATCAAGAGTCAAGCGAAGAGTCTAACCTTTTACATAAATGCCTATGGAGGTTTTTCAATGATAGAGACATTGTTAAGCGAAGAAAACAAAATCTTCCGAGATACTGTTCGTAGGTTTGCCGAGAAGGAGATCAGCCCCTATGTGAAGGCATGGGAGAATGAGGGTGAATATCCCAAAGAGTATTACAAAAAAATCTCAGAGATGGGCTTCATGGGGCTTCTGGTCCCCGAGGAATATGGTGGAGCAGGGGGATCCATGATAGAGCTTGTTATTCTCTGCGAGGAACTTGGCAGGGTTGGCGTTTCCTTTCCCCTTACCCATGTCTCAGCCTGTTGTCGGGCAATACTAAACCAGGGCACCGGGGAGCAGAAACTGCGATATCTACCAGATATGGCATCGGGGGAAAAGATTGGAGCCTACTGTCAAACTGAACCTGAGGCAGGCTCAGATTCTGGAAATATGTCATCCTTTGCGGAAAAAAGGGATGGCTACTACCTTCTCAATGGAAGAAAGGTGTTTATATCCAACGGAAAAATTGCCAGTGTATTTGTGGTGTTGGCTAAGACCGAGAGAAATCTCGAGAAACCTTCCCGCGGAATCGCAATGTTTATCGTGGATCGAGATTCGCCGGGGGTGTCAATAGGGAAGACAGAAGATCTGATGGGGCGGCACTGCTCGAGTCTAGATGAGATTATTTTTGAAAACGTAAAGGTCCCAGAAGAAAACCTATTAATTGCAGCGGGTGCCAACGGATTTAGGGAAATGATGGTTGAGTTCAATGGGGAACGGTGCGGCAATGCTGCTTTTTGCGTTGGTTTTGCCCAGGGTGCCTATGAGCGGGCACTTAAATATTGTAAGGAACGGGTTCAATTTGGAAAACCAATTGCTGAATTTCAGGGGATTCGTTGGACCTTGGCTGAAATGGCCATACGTATCCAAGCAGCCCGCCTTTTGGCGTATGACGCTGTGATTAAGTTAACGAAGAGAGGGCAAATGATTGCAAAAGAGGCGGCCATGGCAAAGAAGTTTGCCAATGAAATGACTGTTTGGGTTTGTGATCAGGCTCTTCAGTTGCACGGGAGTTACGGATATACAGCCGATTACGAAGTTGAGCGGTACTATAGGGATGTGAGAGGTTGGTCGATGGGTGGTGGTACAACTCAGATGTGTTTAAACAGAGTCGCTCATGAGATATTAAGATAGCGCTACGTTTCCAACCACGCGGCAAGTTCTTCAAGTATCGCGGAGGTAAAACCGTTAATTTGGTCCTGTACAGTGTCCTCGGACTTGCGTGACCCGTGTTCTCAAAGAGGCTGTAACGGGCCACGCACAGCCCATACTGGATCTTGTTACCGCCTGAGCACTTACTGGCTTAAGCTTCTGCCTCCTCGACGATCTGCTGCAGTTTCCGTTGGACATCAGCATCAAGGGGTTTGGGATGGTGGGTGGCAAATATCCTCTTTACCTCTTCTCTGGCCTTCGACCCTATATCCTGACCACCACTTTCAATCCACTCCTCTCTGGTCATCCTGTTACTCAACTTCGCATCCCAATTTTCAAGCCTGAAGTGGTCTAAGGTATGGCGATGAGTCAGAAACTCGCCGCCTGGCCCAATTTCCTTGATTAAATCGACAGCGAGGGTTTCCGGATTCACCTCAATTCCACGAAGTATCCTGTAGATCATGTCGCATGTCTCGTTAGCTATAACGGCCTGCTCATAAGCGGAAAGTACTGTGTTCTCCAAGGAAGACGACGTAGACTCAATGATCATTTCGCCTCCCGACAATGCGGTAAACATATTAAATATACCTGTTTCATAGCCAGCCTGGGCATCCAGAACATTGGCCCGGGTGGTGGCACCGTGTATGGCGTGTGGCAATCCGTAATATCGGAACATCTGAGCCATGGCCCCAGCCATCAGTACTTTCTCTGGGCAGGCGAAAGTGAAACAGCCGTACTTCTGGTCCATGATGGAAGGGTATGCCATCAGCCTTACGGGTACGCCCGGCCTCACTAGTTGGGTCAGTACAAGTCCAGCTAAGAGTTCAGCCACGGTTATCACTAAGGTCCCAGCAAGCGTTGCAGGCGATGTTCCGCCGGCCGAAGGTATATTATAGACCTGAAATGGATGCCCAGCTCGGCAAATCTCGAGAAGAACATCCACCCTATCTCGCTCGAAAAGCAGCGGGCTTACTACGCCAAGACTGACAGTAAATATCGGTCTGCGGCGCAATGCCTCCTCATCCCCAGCTACTGCAGTACCCATCCTGAGAAGATCCCTTGCACCACCTCCGTCATAAGCAGTTGCTACTATAGGCTTTTCAGTATTACAGAGCAATGCTTGGGATATGTGTCTATCCAAAGCGCGTGGGGAAACATCCTGGGGATAAATTTCAGGATAGATAAGGTGCGTATGCTCTAGAGCATCATGCAGCCTCACCACGTTTTCCAGGTCCTTCTTGGTGGCGGGCCTCCGCTCTCCCGTGTCGAAGTCGTTGACAAACGTCGCCCCGTGCCCACCGCTGAAATGAACTGCCCCAGTGTTTGACTTCAGGTCATATTTTGGGTTTCTTCCAGCGATCGTCATGAAGCGCGGCGCATGATTAAGCGCAAATTCTACTAGTTGTGAGGGTATGTAAGCGATCTGTTTCGTCTGCTCTATTTCTGCGCCGGCTCGTTTGAAAATATCCAGCGCTTCCTCGTGCTGTATCTTGGCGCCCGTGTCCTTCAACACCTCTAGGGCGGCCTGGTGAATCTGCACTATTTCCTCTCTACTGAGGACCTCGATTACTCTCCCTTTTAATGGCACTACGCCGTACATTCTTCATCCTCCTTCCACACTAGTATGCTGAATTGCATTAGCGTACAATCAATCACCTTGCTGCCTTGCGTTCCAATTTAGCAGCTTCTAATGGATAAGTTCCCTCACTTTGTTCACAGCTCTAGCCGCATCCGGGGCATATCCATCAGCTCCAATTTCGTTTGCATATTCTGAACTGAGGGGCGCACCACCAACCATTACTATGACCTTTCCCTGTAGGCCAGCACCTTTCAGTGCCTCAATTGTATTCCTCATCTCGGGCATTGTTGTTGTCAGCAGAGCTGACATAGCCAAGACCTCAGCTTTCTGTTCTATAACAGCCTGCACGAATCTTGCCGCGGGTATGCCTATGCCCAGATCGACCACCTGAAAGCCAGCACCTTTGAGCATCATGCCAACTAGATTCTTCCCAATATCATGGACGTCTCCTTTAACAGTCCCTAACACTACCTTAGGTCCTAAGCTGAATTCCCCCTTTCCTAATAGGGGTGTCATCAAATCCATTCCGGCATTCATGGCATTAGCTGACTGCAACACCTCAGGTATGAACATCTCGTGCGTTTTCATCCTTTCTCCCACCACATTCATACCAGCGATAAGCCCTTCGCTGAGCAACTTATCAAGTTTCACACCTTCGGTAATCGCTTGTTGCACCAGCTTTCTAACTTCCTGTTCTTCACCCTCAATTACTGACTTTGCAATGATTTCCAAATCTACCATCTTTTCATCCTAGCATTGTATGATACCCGTCTTCACAATGCTAAGATATCACCTCCTTCCGGTTTTTTTTTAAGTGCTTCCCTAAGGCTTAGAGGAATGTTAGGGACCGGTTTCACACATACTCTTTCTGTGAATCATGAATAAGGATAGGGCAGCCACGTTCAACGAGCTTCTTAACCCTAAGGTGGCTGCGGCCAACTTTCCACTAAATTATCCCTCGAAGTGGCACTGAACCCCTGCCTTGATTATGAAATCGTATGATAGTGTTGAACCAGCACTTATAACGGGAACTATTGTGTATCTTTGAGATGGTAATTTTGTCAAATGAATTGTGCTCATATGAGCAATGAATATTTCTCATTTTATAGGGCACTGTAAGTTAAAGAAATGAATAGCAGCCCTCATACGTTATGGTGGTACTATCACTGTAACGATACTTGGATTAAGAGGAACAATCTTTTTTTGCGATGTGAAAGAAAGGCCCGATGATTTCTTTGCTGAATCCATTTAACCATATCAATTTTTGTTCGAATATCATAACGCCGTAAGGGCAACACAGCTTCAATTAAGGATCTAAGCTGCGATACTGTATATAGATTGTTTTTTTCCCGACCTGATTTTCAGGTGCCAAAGGAAGAAGTGGGCCAACATACGGGTCAACATATGGCGATTCCAGCCTGGGTATTTGCGAACCTCGTAATGTTCCATGCCCAGTTCCGTTTTGGCTTCTTCAAAGCATTGCTCTATAGGCCATCGAAGACCGCTGAGCCAAACGAATGTGGGCAGCCTTGTGCTAACGGGGGCATTGCTTATGAAGTATCGGTACATACGATCCGTTGCGATGGTGCGCCGGATAATGAGCCAAACGGTTCTATCCGGGATCTCGTTTTTGGAAATGACAAAGCGTCTATTGGTAAACTCATACTCAATGGGTCCCTTTGTTCCTTCCGAGACTTTACGGCGGTACCAGAAAAAGCTACTGATGCTTTTGGCCAAGGACTCTATCGTGATGGGTTTTCTTTGCGTGCTTTCGAGGACAGTTTTTTCGCGCATTTGGCATTTGTATTTGTATTGCTTTTTTCGGGTAATAGGCATGATCAGCCAGCAGGGTGTATCTGATGGCACAGAGACGAAGTAACGAAGATCGGGGCAGTTCCCGACAGTGTCAATGAAATCAGGGCCGCTGCCCTATATCGAATCGGCAACTACCCATCGAAAGGGAAACTGTTTTCCCTGCGCAATGTCTTTAAGCATCTGGGCAGCGATAAGGGGCTTGCTCATGAAGCTAATTTCCTCGGGCGGTGTGCATTTCTTGCGACGCAGAGAATACTCATCGGTAAACCATTTCTCGGGAATGAATAGCCTCAAGGGGGTCCTGGTCT
Organism: Desulfatiglandales bacterium; assembly: GCA_035527895.1. GTDB lineage: Bacteria > Desulfobacterota > DSM-4660 > Desulfatiglandales > B25-G16 > JADFWK01. Next base: position 39,889 of record DATKZQ010000041.1, on the reverse strand, counting down.
TTTGGACGATCGTCCCCGCGGTCAGAGATACTTGGTACCTACACGCCTTGCATTGAAACAGGGAGCGGGTAGTGTGAAAGGAGGCCCGGGTGTGGCCGCAGCGAGGGCATCAATATCCCTCAGGCAATGTGGAAGAGGTGGTACTGGCACGCCTTTTCCGTGGCAAACTCTCTTTGAAACTCGATCAAACTCAGGGGTCTCTGCTGCATTGCGATAGCTCCTTTTTGATAATATTTCCTATAGTACAGCATAGTTGCGGAGCTGAACCTATAATCATGTAATTAATAGTAGATATGAAAATAATTCATTTGACAAAATTACGACCTCAAAGAAAAATAGGAAATATTTCCCCCTATGAGCGCTGTTTCAATAGCATCCTAAGAATTTGGTAACCATGGCAGGGGTATTGCCAGTTTAAGGGATGATCGAGTGACAAGCTGGCCGCAGCCACCTTAGGGTTAAGAAGCTCGGTGAACTGAATTGCCCTATCCCTATTTATGATTCATTGTAAAAGCTATGCGAGACCGGTCCGGATTTATTGTGGCTAGATAGTAACCATAACAATTAGGTACCCGAAGACTCAGATGATTATTTCCAAGTGCACTGAGACGGGGGCCAAATTGTGGAGATATCTAGAGCATCCATGCAATATAAGAGACAAAGTGGGAAATCCACAGAAAGGAGGATAATAGGCCAGGAAAGACAATCTTGAGACCGGATAGACTAGTGTTCCATTGCGTTCTCAACATTAATAGGAATGGAGGAAATTGAAAATGAAGAAATTCTTTGTATTTGCTTTAGCAGTTGGCTTGGTGGCAACCACTCTGGTTGCAGGAATCAACAACGCTGAATCCAAAGAGAAGGTATACAAGTGGGATATGACATATCCTCTGTATAGGGGAACCTGGGATTGGGCTATCCTTGAGAAATGGTGCGCTCACCTCAAGGCCGCGAGCGGTGGGCGGCTTGATATGAGACCACTCGCAGGTGGTGAGATAATGCCAGTTATAGAGACATTTGACGCTGTCTCCACAGGCACCTTAAAGATTGATTTTAGTTACGGTCCTTACTGGATAGGCAAACTTCCCATGGCTATCTATGCCAGCGGCCTTCCCCCATTCACCCTGCCGAGGTGGGAAAACTATAAGGTCCTCTATTACGAGCTGGGATTTGAGGACCTGATCCGGAAGGCTTACGCGAAGCACAACATTTACTATGTGGGAGTCGTTCCGACCAATAATGCCGTATTGCTGAGCAAACGCCCTGTTAAGACGGCAGCAGATTTCAAGGGCTTGAAAATCAGGGCTACAGGCGTATACGCAGAGGTAGCAACAGAGGCAGGGGCATCGGCGGTCTACTTCCCCTGGGGGGAGATTTACGGTGCGCTGGAAAAGGGGGTTATTGACGGCGTGATAGCTGGACCGCTGAGCTGCCAATGTGACTCGGCATTTCATGAGCCCACGAAGTATTTTCTTGAAACGCCGATAACCCCGGTTGATGCCTGGAGCTTGCATATAAATATGGATGCCTGGAACGCGCTGCCCGATGACCTCAAAAACCTCTTTGTCGAAAGCTGTTCGTACGCGGCTGACTTGTTTACTGCCTCTTACTTTGTACATGATGCCAAGTGGAGAAATGAAATAGTCGCTAAACATGGCTTCACCGTGACAACGTTGCCTGAAGAAGAGCAACGGATAATGTCCAAGCACTCAATGGCGGTTCTCGATAAGTATTCCTCAAAAGATGCCGATTTCGCCGAGGCCACAAAAATACTGAAAAAATACATGAAGGACCTGGGGCTTTCGGAATAATAACCGCTTAATCATGAGTAGAACTGAGTAATGCCTGAACGGAAAGTACGTTCAGGCATGATTTTGGATGGTGCATTGCGGATTCTGGATTTAGAAAAGAAAGCAATCCCGGGGCATTGAAAAGTGCAGTAAAACTGTAGAATTGTATTTCGAAATCTTCGGTCAGCCACTGGATAATCTAACATAGTAAAGGTAAAGACAATGCCTTTACCTTTACTATTATTTTTGCGGAAAATAATAGAGGGAGACGATGAAGCGTTTGCTCAAAATTATCGATGGCATCAGTAAGTGGTCGGGAATACTCTTCTCTTACCTGCTATGGCCTGGTGTGGCGGTATTGATATATGAGGTAGCGGCACGGCACTTGTTCAATGCCCCGACAATATGGGCTCATGGGACAACACAACGCATCTTCGCTGTCTACTACTTCATTTGTGGTGCATACGTCAGTCTTTATCGCGATCATATCACCATGGACCTAATCTACACGCGCTTGTCTTTAAGAAAAAGGGCAATCTTAGACATAGTAGGGTTTTTGCTTTTCTTTGCTTTCTGTGGTGTCCTGCTGTGGTTTGGGTCTCGTTATGCTTGGGGATCCCTAATACGATTGGAACCCTGTAATACTCCCTTCCGTGCACCTCTCTACCCGATTAAGCTGGCGATTCCGTTGGGGGCTTTGCTGATATTGCTTCAGGAGTTGGCTAATCTGTGGCGCAACCTCTACGTTACCATAACAGGGAAACAGTATGAGTATTGAACTAACAACACTGATAATGTTTGGCGGCCTAATTGCGTGCCTCCTATTGGGTATTCCTCTCGCTTGGAGCCTGGGGGGCGTTTCGGTAATCGTTTCTCTTTTCCTGTGGGGCCCTGGCGGGTTGATGTTAATTGTTTACAACACCTTTGGCTGCATGTGGAGCATCGTTCTTGTCGCCATTCCCCTGTTTATGTCTATGGGAATTCTATTGGAGCGTGCAGGCATAGCCGAAGCCCTTTTCGACACCATACACCGCTGGTCTGGCCCGCTAAGAGGAGGCATAGCCATGGGAGTTGTGGTCATATGTGCCATCTTTGCGGCCATGACGGGCGTAAGCGCCGCCGCCACGCTTACTATGGGGGTGATAGCCCTTCCTGCCATGCTCAGGCGCGGCTATGACAAGAGTATAGCATTAGGTAGCATAGCAGGACCGGGGACGTTAGGGATATTAATTCCGCCCAGCATTATAAGTATCCTGCTTGCGCTGGTAGGCAACATGTCAGTGGGTAAGCTGTTCATGGCGGGCGTAGGGCCCGGTATTCTCCTTGCCGGCCTCTTCATTGCCTATATAGGTATAAGAGGCTGGATAAATCCTGAATTGTGCCCCCGACATCCGGAAAAATCTACCTTGAAAGAGAAGCTTTTCTCCCTCAGAATGGTAATCTTACCTTTATTAATTATCCTGTCTGTTTTGGGCTCGATTTTCTTTGGTATCGCCACGCCTACCGAGGCTGGCTCTCTCGGTGTGGCGGCTGTCCTTATAGCTGTTGCCATCCACCGTCGGTTTAACTGGAAACTTATCAAAGGGGTAACCATCGAAACTTTTAGAATTACTGGCTTGACCATGTGGATTTTCTATGGAGCTATGTGCTTCAGTGCTGTGTATGCTAGAGCCGGCGGTGCAGTCTTCATGAGCGATTTAATCCTGGGCTTAGGGATGGGTCGCTGGTTTGTTCTCATCACGATGATGGGGATTTCCTTCTTTCTGGGAATGTTTGTTGACCCCTTCGCCATCATTTTTATTCTTGCCCCCATCTGTTTCCCAATAGTTAAGGACCTGGGCTTCGACCCTATCTGGTTCGGAATTCTTTTCGTCATCAATATGCAGATGGGTTACGTCACGCCACCCTTTGGCTACCAGCTGTTCTATCTGAAGTCAGTCGCTCCTGAGGGCATAACTACGGGAGACATCTATAAGTCTGTATTTCCATTCATTGGAGTTTTGATAATTGGTATGGCCGTAGTTATGATCTTTCCCCAGATAGCCCTATGGCTTCCCAACTTGATGATGAAGCTAGCAAAATAAAGTGTCAGACTTTTCCTTGACGCATGCAAGGGGCTAAGGAGACTGAAAGCCGTGTCATTGCTGGATCGCTACCTGAAAAATGCCAAATAGGTAGTGCCAAGTATGAATGGCATCCGGCGGTAATATCTTGCTTGACAAATCGTATAATTTAACAATATCATGGATCGTCCTATTAGGAGATCCTCATGTTCGCACGCATCAAAAAATCAGGCTAGTAAAAATACCTACAAATCATCGAAAATCGCAAAATAAAAATAACCGCTTACGCCTTTAGCTCCGAATACGAAACAGTACTCGTACCGACACAAGCGGCTAAGATTCTGTCAAACATTTGGATTTCCCAGAATAGGCGGTTAAAACGATAGCAAAATTCAGCGAGATAGCGATCGAGATGGTTGTTGCTCACCCCATGGTAGACACCACGGATAGTGCCCTTGATATAGGCAATGAGCGTATGAACCCAGGGCAACACCGTGACCGCATGTGCGCCGAATCTCACCACGACAGGCTTATTGGCTTTTGTTGCATCGCCTTAACTACTTTCACTGTAATTGCAATATAGTATGCTAAATTTGAGGAGTTAGAGTAATAAGCGAAATAGAATAAGGTCAAAAAGATTGGATAAATAATTCTTTCGGAGGTCGCTGTGATGGAACTCATTCAATTGATCAGTTTTTATCAAATTGCAAGAACTGGAAGTTTCTCAAAGGCCTCACTTAACATATTCAGGACCCAATCCGCCGTCAGTCATCAAATCAGAAATTTAGAAGAAGAATTTGGGATAAAACTATTTGACAGGATTGGCAAAAAAATAAAGTTGACAGAGGAGGGGAAAATTCTTTTTGATGTTTTGGGTCCCTTTTTCGATCAGTTGGACAATATCAAAAGGATTTATGAGGATATGAAACAGTGCAGAGGTGGTAGTTTGACCATTGTCAGCAGCGGTGCAATGATTGCATACATTTTACCAGACATTATTAAAGAATTTATTAGCCAATTCGCTCAGATTAAATTCAAATTGATCAACTGTCCTATTACCTTTGAAATTCCACGAATGATTCTGGATGGAGAGGCCGACTTTGGTATTGGGCCAAAAATGGGTGACATTTCCTCAGATAAGGTAGAATTCCTATCATGGAAATTGTTCGATAAAGTTCTCTTGATGAGTAAAGGCCATCCTTTGTCCAAAAAAAGGAACACTACATTGGCTGATATCGCAAAATATCCTCTTATCCTTTATCCAAAAGGAACGGAGATTAGAAGGAGTGTCGAGGAAGCTTTTATTCGTGATAATCTTTCATACGAAATTGGCATGGAAATGAATGTAGCAGAAAATATTAAAAAATATGTTGAAATTGGAATTGGTCTTTCAGTTCTTTCATCTTTAGCCATTTCCCCTAAGGACAAGATCATGCTCTGTATTACAAATATCAATCATCTCTTGGGCAAGACAGAATATGGAATATATTTCAGAAAGGACAAACATATAACAGCTACAATGAAACAATTTGTCAGATTTTTTGCACCTGAACTATATGATTGTTTCCATCAAGCCATTGAGCATGGCTTTTCTTTAAAACTTGCAAGGGGCTAAAGTTTCAGCCGATTGTATCCCCTCCATCCATCGGTGCGTACGATACTGCCCGGTACCACTGCCTGTTGAACGACTGGCTCCAAGCTCCCGCCCGAAGCATCTGCTACCCGGTGCAACCGAATACGGCCACTGTGCTTGTCTGTTACCTGCGCCGCTATCACAAGCAATGCCTTTCCCTTAAGGCCACGACCTCGTTTCCCGGGCTTCTCACCACCACGATAGGTCTCATCAACTTCAACGATGCCCCCAAGTCGATCTCGTCCGGGCCGCACCATCGCACGCCGCACCTTGTGCGGCCATGTCCACGCCGTCTTATAACTACCCAACCCCGAAATCCGCTCCAAGCCCTTCGCAGCGGCGCCATTCTTTTGGCTGGTCACCCACCGGATTGCGCGAAAGTACATGGGCAAGGTCAGTCGGGTCCTTTTAAAGATCGTTCCAGCTTTAACCGAAACCTGATATGCACAGGTTGCCCATTTACACAACCCTCTCCCGGTGAACCAGGCCTTGCCGGCCCCGCATCGCGGACAGGCAAACCCCTTGGGCCACCGCACGGCATACAAGTACTGAATGCATGCCTCCTCCGCTGCAAACTGACGCTCAAATTCTTCCAGGGGCTTTGGATACTCCTCCATGCCCCAGGATACTATATCTTGTACTTAGTTGAGTCAAAGTGCACCCCCAAAAGATAATAGTGACAAATCGTTACTAATGCTTAACGGCCCTTAAAGATGCAAGTAATGTATGAATCTTACTCATGGATTACTTAAAATATATTCATTTGACAATAGTGCCATTCAAAATATAACAAAGGAAAAATAACAAGAACCTCTCACATTTACAAAGATTCAATTTTGGGGCGAATTTGGGAGGATTTGGCGAGAAAGTTCTGATTGTAAGCATGTGGGTTAGTTGTTGCAGCCTTAGGGTATATAAGTACCAGCGGAGATTGTTTCATGGCATTTGAGTTATCGCCACTTTTAAACCCTGAATCAGTAGCGATTATTGGAGTATCGAAAAATTCTTCAAGAATTGGAGGGAGGTTATTTAAGTATCTGTCCAAACACGGTTATAAAGGCAGTTTATGTTTGGTGAATCCAAAATATGAAGAACTCAATGGCGTAACGTGTTATCCAAGCATTTCAGATATACCTATTCCAATAGACTGTGCTCTAATCGCTGTTCCTGAAAAACACGTCATTTCGGCTTTAAGTGAATGTGCAGACAACAATGTTAGATCAGCTGTTATTTTCAGTTCTGGTTTTGCAGAAATGGGTGGTGATGGCAAAGAAAAGCAAAGGAAGCTCAAAGAGCTGGCTGAAACAAAGAATTTGAGAATATGTGGCCCAAATTGCATCGGATTGATCAATTTCAATAACCATATTGCTCTATCATTCTCGCAGCTTCTGGAAGTCGATACGTTGATCCCGGGCAATATCGGATTCATTTCACAGAGTGGTGCCTTGGGTGGCTCATTGGTGAATCGTGCCCAGGATATGAATATTGGGTTGAGCTATTTCATTTCCAGCGGCAATGAAACAGATCTTGATGTATCGGATTTCATAAAATACTTGGTGCTTCATGATGAAAAGACGAAAGTTATTGCCGCCTTAATAGAGGGGATTAAGGATGGCTCAAAATTCATTGAAGCTGCGGAATTGGCTCTAAAGCATCGGAAACCCATTATCATTTTAAAGATTGGAGAGACGGAAGTCGGTCAAAAGGCTGCTGCTTCTCACACTGGTTCTTTGGCGGGTTCTGATTCAGTCATTGATGCCGTTTGTAATCAAAAAGGCGTCATTAGAGTTTACCATTACGATGAATTGTTTCAAACCGCTTCACTATTCTCAAAGAGTCGAGAACCAAAGGGAGATAGGGTTGGTATCCTTACCAGTTCGGGGGGGGCCGGCATCATAATGGCGGATTACTATACAAAGTTGGGATTGACAGTTCCGGAACCCTCCCAAGAGACTAATGAACTGGCATCAAAAGAGATTGCCTCATTTGGAAAGGTATCCAATCCATTTGACTTGACCGGTCAGATCTTCAGTGACCCTGAAATGTTTGAGCGGTGCATGAAACTTTTTTTGGAGGATAAGAATTTCGATATTATCCAAGTAAATGTATCAATGGTGGCAGGACAATCCAGTGAAAAGAGGGGGCGTTATATACTGGAATCTGCGAAAGAAAGTTCAAAACCTGTCGTTAGCTGGTGGGCTGCAGGAAGTTTGTCCGATCCGGGGATAAAAATATTAAGCGATAGCGATATAGCATGCTTTCGATCGCCTGAAAGATGTGCAACGGCCGTGAAATCGCTAGTCAAGTACTATCAACTATTAGAAACAGGCAAAGATAGCACCGAATCTTGTTATGATGCGGATTATTCTATTTCGTTCGATAGTGCAAAAAGCATACTGGATGCTGGAGATACATGCCTGAGTGAACATCAAAGCAAGTCCCTATTGAAATTATATGGGATCCCGGTTACCAGGGAAAATGTAGCAAAATCGCCAGATGAGGCCATAAGCTTTGCCGAGGAGATCGGTTTCCCAATTGTGCTAAAAATTGATTCCCCTGATATTATGCATAAGTCAGAGGCTAAGGCAATTCGACTGGGTGCCAATTCCAAAGAGGAGATATTACAATACTATAAAGAAATTATCGAAAATGCGGAGCACTATGATGCAAAAGCACGAATCAACGGTGTCTTGGTTCAAGAAATGATCCGAGGCGGAACAGAAGTCATTGTCGGAATGTCTGAAGATCCCCAATTCGGGCAAACAATTGCTTTTGGATTAGGGGGCATTTTTGTGGAAGTATTGAAAGACATATCTCTTCGAGTTGTCCCGCTATCAAAATCAGATGCAGAACTCATGGTGAAGGAAACAAAAGGGTATCAAATACTTAGGGGGTTACGGGGGAAGAATCGCTCTGATATTGAGGCTGTTATTGATGTCTTGCTGAGAATTTCGAGATTGGCAGCAGATTGGAAACACTACATTTCTGAGATTGATATTAATCCATTAATTGTTTTCGATGAAGGCCGGGGAGTAAAGGCATTGGACGCACTTGTTGTTCTCAAGAAGCCTGGCAAAAGCTGATCGAGATTCGAACCCGCGTCTTACTATAAGGAAGGTTATTGTCGAGGATAATCAAATGACTTACCAGGAAACAGTTTCAGTAGCTTGTGTTAACTTTCATACCGAGTGGGGTGATAAAGCGGCCAACTTGTCCAAAATGAAGGCCTTCACGGTTGAAGCAGCACGGCAAGGCAATAATATGATTATCTTCCCTGAAATGGCGTTGAGCGGTTACGAGTGTAGTGAGGACATCGAAGCGGGGACGAAATCTTGCAGAATGCATCGGGAATTGGCCGAGGTTATTCCTGGGCCATCAACTGAGGAAATGAGGGAATTGGGGAGGGAATTAGGCGTTTATATCATATTTGGGATGCCTGAACAGGACAAAATTAATCCCGATACTCGTTATATTTCCTCGGCTATCATCGGTCCGGAAGGGATCTTGGGTTCCTACAGAAAGCTTCATCTTGCTCCCCCGCCCCGTTTCAAAGAGAGCATATGTTTTTCCCCGGGAGATGAAGTGCCGGTTTGGAAAACCAGGTATGGGGTCATCGGGGTTTTGATCTGCTATGACTTTTACTTTTTTCCCGAGCTGGCCAGGATAATGACTCTAAAGGGGGCAACCTTATTGATAAACACCACTGCTAGTGTAGCCGGGCCGGGCAAGCCCTATTTCATTGTTCAACAGACCGGGAGTCGGGCAACGGAAAATCTTGTCTATGCTGCCAGTGCCAACCTGGTTGGAAAAGAGAGAACAAAAGCCTATTATGGCCATAGTGTCATTGCTGGTCCACTAACTCCCAGGCCGGCATTCGTATTTGCTGAGGGCGGTGAAACCGAGGAAATAGTGAGTGCCACCTTGAGCTTTCCAAGGCTACACTCGTATGCTGAATTGCTCGATTGGAAAAAAAGCCGGAGATCGCACTTGATTAATAGCGAACTAAGCAGTTGCGAGCGCACCTGAAGCAGAAGCATTTCCTTTTTTTAAAAAAGGATTATGCCTTTTTTTAAGTAACCATAGGAAATACTGTCTGCGATTCTAAGATATCCATCCTCATATAATGAGTGAGTTTTTGAAAAATGGAAAGCAAAGTAGTTAGCTTAAGTGAAGCTATTGAAAATAACATTAAGTCAGGCATGGCAATACATATAAGCCTTGAGGCGGGCGCGGCATCCTGTGAGCTGGCAAGACAGTTTTGGGGCAGTAAAGCGGACTTTACATTGATTATGAATATGATAGGTGGACATCATGCTCTTAGCCTACTCCACGGCGGGTTAGTAAAGAAACTGATTTTTACCAACAGTGCTGATATCTATCCAAAGCCTTACCCGAACCCGGTCATTCAGCGTGCTTTCAAGGATAAAAGCATTGAACTTGAGAACTGGTCATTGTTGTCACTGACCCAGGCATTGATGGCAGGCGCGTTAAACCTTCCTTTTATTCCGACACGCTCCATTAAAGGGAGTAGCCTGGCTGATGACAACAGGCATGCCTTTATGGTTATGGATGACGTATTTGGCAGCGGGGAGAGGATAGGCTTAATTAAATCACTGTGCCCGGACATATCGATTATACACGGATGGGCCGCAGACCCTATGGGCAATACTATAGTCGCCGTTCCACCACGCGATGCCTGGGCCGCAAAGGCAAGCAGGAACGGTATAATAGTCACCGTTGAGAAGCTTGTGTCAGAAGATTTTATCAGGGGCCATTCCTTATTGGTGAAGATTCCGGGTAGTTTAGTTAACGCAGTGTGTGTGGCACCTTTAGGGGCGCACCCCCAAAACATGAACTCACAAGGTCTTTCTGAATTTGAGGGGTATGGTTTGGATCACGCATTTTTAGAATATTTTCGCAAGGCAGCTGAAGACCCGGACACATTAGACCAATGGGTAAATGAGTGGATATTGGATTGCCACACACACGAGGATTATATAGAAAAACTTGAAAAGAAATATGCCGGTGAATGGAAGAGGAAAGGTAGTCCGCAAGCCGGGAATACGGATAAAACGGTGCCGGGCCCGGAAAGTACCGGCGAAGAGGAACCCACTCCGGCTGAATATGCCATAATAGGTGGAGCACGAAGGATCAAGGATATCATTAAAAAGAATAGCTATAAGACCATGTTTGCCGGGATAGGGATATCCGGGTTAGCAGGCTGGTGTGCTTATAATTTCCTGAAAGAAGAAGGTTACCATATAGATTTATTAGCTGCCGGCATAGGATATGAGCCGTGCCCAAATGATCCATTGCTGATAAGCCCCGCTATTATGGCGACCTCAAAGATGATTTCAGATTGTTTAGACGTGCATGGTGTAAGTGTGGGAGGAATAAATAGCAGGTGTCTGGGAGTCCTGGGCGCCGGGCAGATAGATAAATATGGGAATATCAATTCTACGATAATCAAATCCCGCAAGGGAGGGGATATTTACCTTTCAGGGGCGGGAGGCGGCAACGACATAGCAAGCGCAGCTAAAGAAGTGGTGGTCGTAGCGGTGCAAAGAGCTAATCGCCTCGTAGAAACGGTAAGCTATATAACGTGTCCGGGAACAGGAGTTAGCACCCTTATCACCAATGAAGGGATATACGTGAAAACGGATTCGACGTTTATCCTTACGGGATATTTTCCGAGGCATGGAGTATCTGAGGAAAAGGAAAGGATCAAAGAAATTCAAAGCACTTGTGGATGGGATGTGAATGTATCGCCTCAATTAGAGAAGCTAGCTCCACCAACCTGGAAAGAGCTACGGTTGTTACGGTCATTCGATCCTGACAGAGTTTTCCTCAGGTAGACGATGTTTTTTGACCGTTTGGAAATCATTGAGCACGTTGGATGATGCTCGAGGGAAAATGCATAGCGATAATCGATTTATCTAGAAGGAGGAGAACGTGGTGAAATCAAATCATTTTCCAAATCTGTTTCGAGAAGGGCGAATCGGTAATTTAAAGATCAGGAACCGAATAGTCATGTCCCCCATGATGACCCATTTTGGCGGCATAATGGGTGAAGTCACTCAACAGACCATTGATCATTATGAGACAAGGGCAAAGGGTGGCACGGGATTAATCATTACCGGTGGAACAGAGGTCTATTCATTTCCAACATCTCGCCTGGACACCTATGCGGGAGGTCTTTCGGTGGCTGAGGACAAGTTTAAGAAGGGGCTTGCAGATCTAACCGAGGCAGTCCACGCCTGGGGCGCTAAGATATTTCTTCAGCTTAGTCACTCAGGGAGGACTCAAAGTGCAGCTTCCCTCAGAGGGTATCAACCCGTATCATCATCCGCGGTACCGGCGACACGACCCGGGGGAGCCTATCCTACGCCTCGCGCTCTCACCAGGGGTGAAATATATGAATTCATTGAGAGATGGGCTCAAGGTGCACTTAGAGCCAAGCAGTCCGGCTTTGATGGGGCAAGTCTGCACATGGCCCATGGAACGTTGATGACCTCATTCATATCCCCCCTCCTGAATATCAGGGAGGATGATTTTGGTGGCACCCTCGAGAATCGAATGAGGTTCCCGACAGGGATCGTGAGACGAATCAAAGAGTTATGTGGGGCCGATTTCCCGGTAGATGTTCGTTTCAGCGTTGATGAGTTCAAGGAGGGAGGGGTCACCATCAAAGATTCGCCGCTTATTGCGCAGATGTTCCAAGAAGCCGGGGCCGACTGCATCAATATGTCCTCTGCTTTCTATGACAACCTGCATAAGTCTAACGACATTATGCGTAACGAGGAAGGATGGAAGCGCTATATGTGGCAGGCAGTTGCAAAGGCAAAGGAAACAAAAGTACCGACGATTGCCTGTGGTGGGCTCAGGCACCCTGAGTTCTGCGAAAAAGTTCTTGCCGAGGGCGATGCTGATTTCGTTGGACTGGGGAGATCGCTTCTTGCTGATCCAGAATGGCCCATAAAGGCGGCCGAGGGGAGAGTGGAGGACATTCGATATTGCATTTCCTGCATGGTTTGCCTTCAGCACGTATTTGCGACTGGCGCCAATCGCTGCGCGCTCAACGCAGATTGGGGGAGAGGGAGAGATTTCACTGAGTTAAAGCCACCCGCCAAGACAAAAAAGATTATGGTAGTTGGAGCTGGACCGGCTGGAATGGAAGCGGCCAGAATAGCTGCCATGCGAGGACATGATGTAACCCTCTATGGGAAGGAAAAAGAGATGGGGGGTCAGCTCCTCGTTGCGGCTAAGCCCCCGGGGAAGGAAAAAATGCTCTGGATCCGGGACTATGAGGAAACCCAGCTGAAGAAACTCAAAGTAAATATGAAGCTGGGTACTGAAGTTACCCCTGAGTTTGTGGTGAAAGAAAAACCGGACGCAGTTATTTTAGCAATCGGTGCTGAGCCCGCCATTCCCGATATTGAAGGTATTCGGGGCAAAAACGTGGTTACCGCTGTGGATGTGCTTGCCGGTACGGTCGAGCTGAAAAATCAGAGGATTGTTATTGCCGGTGGGGGAATGATTGGCGCTGAAGTTGGCGAATTTTTATTGGACCGGGGGAATAAGGTGGTCGTTGTTGAGATGCTGCCCACAATTGCCGCCGATATGGACCCTTTAAACCGTCAGGGCCTTATGGAGGCGTTAGAAGGAAGAGAGATCGTGTTTATGACGAACAAGGAAGTCCATGAGTTCACCGACAAAGGCGTCTGGGTTACTGACAAGAAAAGTGGTGAAAAACAACTGGTTGAGGGAGATACTGTCGTATTGGCCTTGGGTTCCAAGTCGGTATCTAACCTGTCAGATGATTTAAAGGACAAAGTGCCTGAGCTGTATACAGTAGGCGACTGCAACGAGCCAAGGCGTCTGGAGCAAGCGGTTTACGAGGGGTCTTTAGTTGGGCGGAGAATTTAGCATCATAATAGACCTTCCTAAACTCAGCAATCACGCTCGATCCAATGTTTGGAAGTCGCTGAGGTAGATGAGATATTGACGGAGCAAAGTTATGAGTAACCTTCCACTTGAAGGATACAGGGTGATAGACTTTGGCTGGGCAGCGGCTGCGCCCAGAGCGACCTGCCTCCTGGCGGACATGGGGGCCGAGGTTATTAAAGTAGAAACACGAAAACGCCCTGATCCTGTCAGGTTTGGTCCTGATAATCTGGAAAGGGATCCAGAAAAGGATCCACTTTTTCACAGTATAAATCGCAATAAGTTGAGTATCCTTTTAGATCTCACCCATTCTGAGGGTATTGAGCTTATCAAGAGGTTGGTCAGGATAAGTGATGTAGTGGTAGAAAATTTTTCGCCAGGGGTGATGAAACGGTTTACCTTGGATTATGAAGAATTAAGGAAGCACAAACCTGACATTATCATGGTTTCTTTTCCCGGCGTAGGCAGTGAGGGACCGTTGGCTGATGTTGTGACTTATGGCCCCTCACTTGCAGCATTAGCCGGCCTGGATAGTCTGATAGGGTACGAAGGTGAACGTGTCTTGGGAATGCAGCAGGCTTATGCTGATATTAATGCTTCATTGCATGGTGCATTTGCTGTTCAAATTGCTTTATATCATCGTGAAAAGTATGGGGAAGGCCAACATATTGAGATAGCACAGATCGAGTGTCTACTCAGTACTATGCCTGAACCAGTCATGGAGTTTAGCATAAATGGACGTACCGTAAGTACCTTGGGCAATGTTAACAATATGATACCAGTGCACAACAATTATCCTTGCAAGGGAGAGGATAAATGGGTGTCCCTTGCTATACTGACTGAAGAGGAATGGGAGAACTTTTGTCAGGCAATAGGCGATCCACCGTGGACAAAAAGGGAGGATTTTTCAGACGGCTATAAAAGATCATTAAACCGAAAGGAGGTGGATAGACTAATTGGGGAGTGGACCATTGGAAAAAGTCCTAATGAAGTTATGGAGATTCTCCAAAAGGCTGGTGTAGCAGCAGCTCCTTGTGCCGATACTGAAGACCGTTTTCTCGATCCGCACTTTCAGGAACGAAAGAATATTGTAAATGTCGAGCATTCCGTGACGGGAGTAGATTTTGTTCCCAACGTCGTTTGTAAATTAAGTGAGACCCCGGGGGAAATCAGACGCCCGGCACCTCTCTTGGGGGAGCATAATGATTATGTTTTTGGGGAACTGCTGGGCTTGCCCAAAGATGAGGTCGAGCGGCTTATACAGGAAAAGATTATCTTTTAATATGTATAACTTCTAGGCGAGAGAATTCCATGGAAGTTGATACCGTGATAACTAATTGTGCGATTGTCAGCCATGATGGAGTTTCGAATGCTGGCCTGGCCATCGACAAGGGGAAGATCGTAGCTATTGCGAGGGACCACGAGTTGCCTTCAGCCGGGACAATTATCGACGGCAGAGGAAACCATGTTATTCCCGGTGTAATTGATGCTCATGTTCATCTGGAGTACCCGCCCGGTGTTGATCCTGAGACGAATATCAGGCGTGAGACACAGGCATGTGCGGCGGCCGGGTGCACGACAATTATACATTTATTGGCCCCGGCTGATGACATAATAGGCAAAGCTGACGAATTTGTCGGGCTCTATGAAAAAAACGCTTATGTGGATCTCGCTCTTAGTGCGCGCATTTATACGAGGGAAAATATAAGCCAGATCGGGAACCTGTATGATTATGGGATTATCGGCGTTAAGCTTTTGCTTCCGTACAAGGGGAGCGAGGCTGTTTGGAAAGGGCGCGTTGGCGGGATAGACGACGGGATAGTGTATCTTACCTTCAGGGAAATCGGCCGGCTTGCTCACGAAGGCTGTAAGGTATTTGCCAGGGTCCATTGTGAGAATGTGGAGATATTCCTTAAGATGAAAGAGGAAATCCTGGAGAAAGGGACGGAACCCTTATCCTGGAATGAGGTAAGACCCCGTGTTTGTGAAGAAGAAGCAATGAGAAAGTGCTTTTACTTGGCCAGTGTTACAGGGTGTCCGATATATGTGGTGCATATGACAATCAAAGAGGGGATTGGCCTATTGGCTAAAGCCAGGGCCGAAGGGGTAAATGTAACTGCAGAAACATGTATTCAATATTTGACTGGGAATACGGATAATGTCGACAGGGTTCTCTCCAAAGTCAACCCGCCTATCAGGGAACCTGAGGACAATAAGGTGCTTTGGGAGGCCGTAAGGGACGGGACTATTGATGTTCTTGCAACGGATCATGCACCGGTCCCAAAAGCACTTAAAACGAATTTGTGGGATGGTACGGTTGGTATGCCCTGTGCTGAGATGTTCCTACCCCTCATGTTAAGTGAAGGGGTGAATAAAGGGAGGATATCATTAGAGAAACTGGTGGAAGTCTGCTGTTTTAACCCTGCACAGAAATTTGGCCTTACGCCGCGGAAAGGGACAATATCCATAGGTTCTGATGCTGACCTCGTATTAGTTGATTTGAACAAGGAGGCCGTTGGGCCTGAAAAACCTATTTATTCAGACAGCGACTATTCCATATTTGCAGGATGGAAAATAAGGGGCTGGCCAATCCTTACCATGCTGAGGGGAAGAGTCGTGGCAAAAGATGGGGAGGTCGTGGGTGATAGCGGTTACGGCAGGTTTTTACCGGGCCGGTAAAGCCATGTGCGGCTTATGTAGACCGAGTGGAGGGCCTTAGCACTTGTCTCAGAATATTTTTCGTGAAATGGTATTCTAGGGGGGTTCATGAAAATTCGTAAGCCTTATTCATTGCTATTGTAAGGCGTGGTTGTGAAAGAAAGTAGTAAAGCCATAATCTTGGGAGGAAGATAATGAATACGGAAGAACTTATGTATGAAAAAGAGGATTATGCCGAGGGTTCGGTGGTGACCATTACCATGAACAAACCTGAAAGCTTGAACGCGCTCAATATCGAATTTAGCCGTGAAATAGACGCGGCTTTAACCAAAGTAGAAGAGGACGACGATGTAAAGGCGGTAATTCTGAAGGGTGCAGGGAAAGCATTTTCAGCAGGATATGATCTTGGGCGCGTATACTTTGTTTATGGCGGCGGTACTGGAAAGAAAGAAGAAGAGACCAGGCGTCCCAGCCAGAGGGCAAGATTGGCATATGATCGGTGGCGCGCAGAAAGTTTGCGCAAAATTTTCTTTTTGAATAAGATAACCATAGCACAGGTACATGGATATTGTATAGGAGGCGGGTTGTATATGTCTCTGTGTTGTGACCTTACGATCGCCGCCGAAGATTCCAAAATAGGACATCCCGAGCAGAGGCTTGGCTTTTCCGGTGCAATGTATGTATTTCCAATTGAAGTCATGCTGATTGGTCAGAAAAAGGCCAGGGAACTCCTTCTCACGGGCAAATTGATAGATGGAATCGAAGCGGAAAGAATTGGATTGATAAATAAAGCAGTTCCGGCAGATCAGCTTGAGGAGGAAACCAGAAAATTAGCTGAATCTATGACACTTCTCCCCCGGGATGGGATTGCGATCGGCAAGGCTACTGCTCGATTGGCATATGATTCCATGCAACTTAGTTCAGCTTTCGGACAGGGCTATCTCGGTCATACCATGTTTACCAACACAAGATTTGAGCCGGGTGAATTCAACTTTCTAAAGCGCAGGAGAGATGTGGGAGTCAGATCTGCCGTTAAGGAGAGAGATGAGAGATATAAAGGGCTCATAGATTAAACCCTATAGCCAGAGTAGGGTTGCTTTCGTGAGAGAGAGGGCCGAAAGGTCATGTATCAAAAAATTGGAGAAGGAGGGATTAGCTATGCGATTCGAGTATACGGAGCCAGTGACAATTGAGGATGCAGTTAACTTACTTGCAAAACATAATGGAAAGGCAAAGGTAATTGCCGGGGGCACTGATCTCATCGTACAGATGAGACAGAAAATGATCAAGTCAGACCACCTTATAGATATTGCCAGAATTCCCGGACTTGATCGCATTGATTATGATGATGAGGGGGGATTGAGGATAGGGGCGTTGACAACCATCCGTGCCATTGAGAAGTCTGCTGAAATTCGAGAGAACTACCCTGCGATTTCCCAGGCGGCGAGCAAGCTTGCTTCAGTCGCGATAAGGAACCTTGGGACGGTTGGGGGAAACCTGTGTAATGCTTCGCCTTCGGCGGAGATGGCGCCCGCCCTGATTGGACTTGGGGCAAATGTAAAGATAGTGGGGCCTGAAGGAGAAAGGGAAGTTGTTCTTGAGGATTTCTTTACGGGCCCGGGAAGCACTGTCCTCAAGAAGGGGGAGTTATTGGTGGAGATTCACGTGCCGGTTTCATTGCCCGGTACCAGGAGCGTATACCTGAAGCATGCTGTTAGGGGGGCTATGGATTTGGCCCTTGTGGGTGTGGCGGTAGTGATCGTGATGGATCCGGGAGATGGAGTATGTCAGGATATCAGGGTAGTGCTTGGTGCCGTGGCACCCACACCGATGAGGGCACGCAGCGCCGAGGAGGTCATTAAGGGGAAAAGAATGGATAAGAGTTTGATAGAGAAGAGTGCGGAGGCAGCATCGGCGGAGGCGAGTCCCATATCAGACGTTCGTGCTTCCGCAGAGTACAGAAGCCAGATGGTAAAGGTGTTTACTCGTCGTGCGTTGAGCCAGGTTACGGGTGCAACGGAGGTGAATTAACTTGGGCGATAGAGAAAGAGAAACAGGCCAAATGGTGAAGGTGCATGATACAGGTGGGGGAGTGGGGGTTGTGGAAGTGGACGCGGATGAAGCCGAAAAAATCATTGCAGCAGCCAGGGCAAAGGGAAGGTTGGTGATAAACAAGGGAAAGGGTGAGGTGATTACGCACCTGGAGCCGGGCGTTGAAGAGATTCTGATTGTGGACATAGTGGAAGGCGGCTAAGCCAAAATCATAAAAAGAGAGGAAGGTATATATTATGAAACGGCAAATAAAGCTAAAGGTAAACGGAGTACTGAAAGAGGTATCCGTTGAGCCGTGGTGGAGTTTGGCTTATGTATTGCGCGAGGAGCTTGGTCTCCTGGGTACAAAGGTGGGCTGTGAGATGGGGAACTGTGGTACCTGCACAGTGCTCTTAGATGGGATGGCCATGAAAAGCTGCCTTGTTTTGGCCCCCAAGGCCCATGGGAAGGAGGTCATTACGATTGAGGGGCTGGAAGGGAAAGACGGGAAGTTGCACCCGTTGCAAGAGGCATTCATAGACCAGTTTGCCGTTCAGTGCGGTTATTGCACTCCGGGGATGATTCTTAGTGCCAAGGCCTTGCTCGATGAGAATCCTGATCCCACGGAGGAAGATGTTCGGCGTGGATTGAGCGGGAATTTATGCCGTTGTACAGGCTATGTGAAGATTGTGGATGCTGTTTTATCAGCCAAGGAGATGATAAAGAAAGGGAGTTGAAAATGAAAGAATTTTCGGTGGTTGGAAAGAGCCCAAGGCGGGTGGATGGCTTGGAGAAAGTGACCGGTAAGGCAGTTTTTTGTACTGATGTCAAACTGCCGGGGATGCTTCATGTCAAGGTATTAAGGAGTCCGCATCCTCACGCCAGGATCATTCATATCAACACGGCGAAGGCGGAGCAATTACCCGGGGTGAAATGCGTTATCACCGGCGATGATGTGACGGATAATAGATATGGGTCAATGGTGCGAGATGCAACGGTTCTTGCCAAAGGTGTCGTACGGGCCGTTGGGGAGCCGGTGGTGGCGGTAGCTGCAGAGACTATCGAGGCTGCTGAGGAGGGCTTGGAACTGATCGATATTGAGTATGAGCAGTTAACGGCCGTGTTCGATCCGGAGGAGGCGGCGAGCACCAATCCCCCTGTCATCATCCACCCTGATCTTCATAATTATGAACCGGCGTCGTCGTTTTTTGATCTTGGGAAGCGTCTATCTCGCGATAGGCCTAACGTTAATATGCACTTTAAAATCCGGAGGGGGGATATAGAAAAGGGTTTTCAGGAGGCTGATTTAGTAATGGAGAACCGGTTTACAACCGCGAGAATACAGCACTGCCCCCTTGAGCTGCAGGCATCTGTTGTCAATCCGGAGGCGGATGGGAGTATAACCCTTTGGGTCAGTCTGACTATGATGCACCCGGCGAGAACAGAGTTTAGCAGACTTTTCAACCTTCCTGTCGACAAGGTCAGGGCTATTCAGCCATATGTGGGCGGGAGCTTCGGGAGGTCGTCAACCCGCAGTGAGCTCCCTATTGCCATGGCCATTGCCTTAAAGACAGGGAAACCCGTTAAGCACGTTTTCACCAGGGAGGAGCTCTTTTATCGTGCGGGAAACAGGATTCCCTTTACGATCTACATAAAAGACGGTGTGAAAAAAGACGGGACGCTGGTGGCCAGGCAGATGGAGATCTTTTTAGGTGGAGGCGGTTCTGCGGAGTTTACGGTTGCTTTGGTAACGAGGAATTGCGCATTTGGAGCTGCGGGGACCTACCGGATACCGAATTGTAAATTGGATTCCTACGGGGTTTACACAAATAACCCCATTGCTACGGGTTTCCGTGGATTAGGTACTCCGGAAGTGACCTTTGCGATAGAATCACATATGGATATGCTTGCTGAGAAGTTAGGGATTGATAAGTTTGAGATACGGAGGAAGAATATTCTTAAGGAAGGAGAGCCGAATATTACGGGTGAGCTTACCCATAGCATTGGTGCTGAGAAGTGCCTGGGCAAAATAGCGGACTGGGTAAGCACAAAAGAGCGGCAGGGACAGGGATCTGATGGACCATGGCGAAGAGGAATAGGGATTGCCCTGGCCAACAAATACACTTTGGCCCCTTCAACCGCATCGGCGAGAGTCGAGATACTCAAGGATGGAGACGTAGCGCTCTTTCACGGAGCGGAGGAAGTGGGTCAGGGCTGCGATACAGCCATGGTTCAGATTGCGGCTGAGGAACTGGGGTTTCCCGTTGACAGAGTCAAGAGCATGACTAACGATACCGCACATACCCCCTTCGATTCAGGGGCATATTCAAGTCGCCAGACTTATTGGTCGGGCAATGCCGTGAAACTGGCCTGTCAAGACGCAAAACAGAAGATTTTTGAGAAAGCTAAACAGATTTTTGGAGTATCTTCTGAGGAGCTCGAGACGAGAGAAGGTTCGGTTTTTGTCAAAGGGAAACCTGATAAAAAGATGAGAATAGCCGAGATCTGTGAAGGCTTTGATGACGGCAAGATAATAGGTAATGGGACAATGGTGCAGGAATTTGCCCCGGAAGACCCTGAGACCGGGCAGATCGATCCTAAGCTCGCAGCCGAGGGAAAGAGGCTCAACACCTCCTATGCGCACACGGCAAAAGCCGTTGAGGTGGCGGTTGATACTGAAACGGGTGAGGTAAAGGTGACGAAATGCGCTACTGCCGATGATATGGGTTTCCCGATCAATCCCGCCATGTGTGAGCAGCAGGCGCAGGGCGGGCTTGGTATGGGTATAGGCATTGGTATTTATGAGGAAATCCAGTTGAAAGATGGGGTCATAATGAATCCCAATTTTACTGACTACAGGATGCCCACATTCTGTGAAATGCCGGCCAATGAGAATCTGGAGGTGATGTTTGCTCCTGTCCCCCATAAAGACGGTCCCTTTGGTGCAAAGGGATTTTCTGAGGGTGCATTGGCAGGTATGGAGCCAGCGATAGGCAATGCGATTTACGACGCAGTGGGAGTGAGGTTAAAAGACTTGCCCTTTAGTCCTGAGAGAGTGTTGGAGGCCATAAAACAGAAGGGGTAGCACTCACATTATTTCAGTAAGTTGCCATGTAACAAATTGAAATTATATTGGTTTTGAAATCCTTCAAGATTGTTTAAGCAAGGCTCAGGGTACTATTCGGTAGCGGCGGAAATGCCGCCTTGGGAGGCTGTTATGAAGAATTTTTACTATATGAAGCCATCTAACTTGGCTGACGCGATTTCCGCTCATAGAGAACATGAGAATGCCTTTTTGTTCGCCGGTGGAACGGATCTGCTCGTTGGCATGAAGAATGACTTTCTGAGGCCTCAATGCATCATTGACTTAAAAAATATAGCAAACATTAAATCATTTGAATACCACGAGGGATGGAAATTCGGGGCCCTCACGACAATTCGGGATATCGAGGTTTCAGAAACCCTCAAACAAAGGATGCCTTTCCTGTGCCAGGCTGCAAGCTGTATGGGGTCCATCCAAATTAGGAATAGAGCCACCATAGGAGGAAATCTGTGCAACGCCTCCCCGGCCGCAGACATGTCGACCATGTTTCTTGCAATGGATTCCAAGGTGAAAATCATCTCTGCTGACAATGAGAGGGTTGTTGAGCTGGACAAATTCTTTACGGGACCCAACAGCACCATTCTCAACAGGGGCGAAGTGTTAACCGAGATCATCGTTTCCAAGGATACCGAGCAGTTTAAGGGTATTTACATGAAATTCGGCCCAAGAAAGGCTATGGATATTGGCATCGTAAATATCGCAGTCCTTTTGGACGCTGATTTCAAAAGCGGGTCGTGTAAAGAGATTAGGATTGCGCTAGGAGCCGTTGCGCCAACCGTGATAAGGGCGAGAAAGGCTGAAGACTTTTTAAATGGAAATATCTTGAGCGCTGATTTAATGAGCAAGACCGCAGAAATGGCATCGAGTGAGTCCGACCCCATTTCAGATTTTCGCGCCTCGGCGGATTACAGAAAGGAACTGGTAAAGAACTTAGTTGTAAGAGGAATTGAGACGATAGTGGCGTCAAATCGAACCTAGAAGTTCGTACAGGTCTTAACCTGTTTCTGGTGGAAAATTTTGATCCGGGCTTTGGTTGAAGGAATAGGGAAATTCAAAGCAGTCTTTGACAGAAACGGTCTACAGACCATCATGTCACTAACCTTGTGAGTTTGTATGCTAAGATCCGGCTGAAAGATATTTAAGGGGGTAAATACCAATGAAGAAACATCAGATTCGGACTACGGTGAATGGGGAAGAATACAGGTTACTGGTCGATCAGAAAAAGACATTGCTGGACCTGTTGAGAGATGATCTCGGCCTAACGGGTACAAAAAAAGGGTGCGATGAAGGAGAGTGTGGAGCATGCTCTGTCATCCTGGACGGCAAGGTTGTTAACTCATGCCTTGTATTGGCCGTTGAAGCTGATAAGGCAGAGATCTTGACCATTGAAGGAATACACCGTGAAGGGGATCTGCATCCAATACAGAAGGCTTTTGTAGACAGCGGCGCTATTCAATGCGGGTTTTGTACGCCCGGGATGATTGTTACAACAAAGGCAATGTTAGATGAAATACCTGACCCCTCTGAGGAAGACATAAAACATTACCTGGAGGGAAACTTGTGCAGGTGCACCGGATATTCGAAAATAATAGATGCGGTGAATGCTGCAACCAAGCATTTTAAATGAACCAAAGTAGGGGAGGCTGAAAGATGGAAGAATATTCGGTCGTGGGGAAAAGAATCCCTAACAGAGACTCGGTGGAAAAGGTAAGAGGAAGCGCAATTTTCACCGATGATATCAAGTTAAAAGGAATGCTTCATGGTAAAATTTTAAGAAGCCCTCTTCCACATGCAAAAATTAGTAATATAGATGTATCCAAGGCGCATAAACTCAAGGGGGTGAAAGCTATTGTAACAGCCAAGGATACGCTTCAGAAAAAATTCAGCATTTCCCCTGCCTGGGCCGACAAACTGGTGTTAGAAAATCAAAAAGTGAGATACATAGGCGACGAAATTGCTGCTGTGGCAGCGGTGGATGAAGACACAGCTCAGGAGGCCCTCGATCTGATTCAAGTTGATTTCGAAGAACTTCAAGGCGTGTTTGACCCTGTCGAGGCCATGAAACCGGGTGCCCCGATTATACATGATTCTGTCGAGAATAACATATCAAAAGAAATTCATCTGGAATGTGGTGACATTGAGGCGGGATTTGCCAGCGCCGACCTCATATTAGAAGAGACTTTCAGCACACAAGCTCAGGCACATTGCAGCCTTGAAACCCATTGTTGTGCCGCCGTTTGCGAACCAAACGGGCAAATCAAGATTTGGGTAAGCACGCAAGCTCCTCATGCACTTCGGCAAAGGCTATCGGATATATTGGGGGTAGATGCATCAAAAATTCACGTTATAACGCCGTTTGTTGGAGGGGGATTCGGGAGCAAAATAGATTTGGATCCTGCGCAGGCGATAAGCGTGCTGTTGGCAAAGAAAAGCGGAAAACCCGTGCAAATATCAAACACGCGCAAAGAGCAGTTTGTGGCTACCAGGATCAGACACCCGACCGTTAGTGAACTGAAATTCGGCGTTAAGCGGGATGGAACCATTATGGCGAAACAAGCCAGAGTTATAATGGATAACGGTGCCTACAACAGCCACGGACCTGCGGTATTGGCATACCATAATGCGATGTTCTCGACTCTCTACAGGATGCAGAACATTAAATACGAAGGGTATCTGGTATATACCAATAAGAATTGGGGCGGCGCGTGTCGGGGATACGGAGATCCTCAGACGTCTTTTGCCCAGGAAGTGATGATGGATATGCTTGCCGAGGAGCTCAATATGGACCCCATCGAGCTGAGGCTAAAAAACGCAAACAACCCCAACGAAATAACGGCAAATAGGGTGAGGATCACAAGCTGCGGGTTAAAGGAATGCCTTACGCAAGCAAAAGAGGCGTCAAAGTGGTCTAAAAAAAGGAAGACAAAATCAAAATACAGGGGGTTGGGCGTCGCATCAATGATCTATACGGGTGGAGGAAGTATTGGATCAGGTTATAATTTTTCCGGAGCCACGATGCAGATGAACGCGGACGGCAGCCTTCACCTGTTAATGGGGGCGTTGGATATCGGCCAGGGATCAAATACTGTATTGACTCAAATGGCGGCAGAAATAATGGGCGTTGACCCGGAGACAATCAGATTGACAACAGCGGACACGGACACGACATTCCCCTGTATGGGTACCTTTGGATCAAGAGTTACTTTCTGTGCTGGAAACGCCGTTACGCAAGCGGCCAATGGTTTAAAACAGCAAGTGTGGGCAAATGCCGCAGAGATGCTGGAGGCCAACAGTGAAGACCTTGAAGCCAAAGACAGGAAGATTTTTGTAAAAGGCAGCCCTTCCAAGGCTGTCTCATACGCTGAAGTGGGCGCGGCATCCTTTTATAAGAAGAAAGAGCCGCTTGTCGCACACGGATATTATAATGGCCCGGAAGTTTCAGAGGATTTCGACCCCATAAGCTATCGAGGATATCCTTCGCCTGCACTGGTTTTTGCCACTCACATAGCCGAAGTCGAAGTTGATCCTGGTACGGGGCGGGTCGACGTCATTGATTTTGTGGCTGCGCATGATGTGGGAAAGGCCATAAATCCCCTTTTAGTCGAAGGACAAATTGAAGGAGGAGTCGCCCAGGGGATTGGCTGGGCGTTGACGGAGGGTCTCAAGTTTAAGGACGGCGGGATCATGAACCCGAACTTCCATGACTATAAAATCCTTACTATCAAAGATATAACTAAAATAAACCCTATCCTGATAGAGACGATTGATCCTAATGGCCCTTTCGGGGCAAAAGGAATTGGAGAATGTGCCATGGTGCCCACAGCACCGGCTATAATTAACGCCATATATGATGCTGTTGGCGTTCGAATCAAGGACCTCCCTGCTACACCAGAGAAAGTTTTTAAGGGCATTTGCATATAAGCCGAATTGGCTTGATAGATATTAGTGGGGAATTGTGGAGAGGTACAGGAAAAAAGACATGAACAAAACCCTTGATGGAATTAAGATCATAGAGCTGGCCCAATATATTTCAGGTCCATATTGCGGGATGCTTCTTGCCGGTCTGGGTGCCTCTGTGACGAAAATTGAAGAACCAGGGATTGGAGATATATCAAGGAGGTGTGGCCCCTTTCCTGAAGACATTCCCCATACTGATAGAAGCGGGCTATTCCACTATTTAAACCGAAACAAGAGGGGAATAACTCTGAATATCACAAAAGCCACGGGGCGAGAGGTGCTCTTGGAACTTCTCAAAGACGCGGATGTACTTCTTGAAGATATGTCACCTAAATTGGCTGGAGATCTAAAGCTTGATTTTCGCCATCTGCGAGAGGTGAACCGAAAACTTATCGTAGTTTCTATCACCCCATTCGGTCAGAGCGGACCCTATAAAGACTATAAGGCGTACGCCATAAATGCTAGTGGTATAGGTGGAATGAGTTCCATAGTAGGTGAACCGCAGAGGGAGCCGCTAACGCCGCCTTTTTCACTTGGGCACTTCCAGACGGGGATCATTGCAGGGAATGCAACAATGTTTGCGTTAATGGCACAAAAGAAGATTGGAAAAGGACAGCACATTGATATTTCAGAGGCAGAGTCATGGTCTATTTTCCATACAGGGAACGTTGTTTCTGCATTCATTTATGCCGGACGAAAGAGAAACAGGTCTGGGCACAGAACATACGGCCCATATCCCTATACCCTGTTGCCATGTAAAGATGGGTATATTTCAATGATAGCCTTGCGCGGGTCGGAATGGAAACGATTTCTCGAGATAGTCGGTGATGGAAAGGTGCCTGAATGGTACTCATCGGATGATAGATTTAAGGATCGATTAAAGGCAGGGTTGGAATACAGCGATGTCCTTGACAGTCTATTGTCTCCGTGGCTAATGTCCCACACGAGAGAGGAAATATTTAGCCGCTGCCGGGAAAAACATGTTCCATTTACCCCTGTGAGGAACATGGGCGAAGTTGTAAATTGTAGGCATCTGAATGAGAGGGAATACTTTAAAGAAATAAGGTGTTCTGGAGATAATCATTATAAGTGCCCTGGACCTCCTATAAGGTTCTCCGAGAACTTGTGGCATTTTAATGAATCGGCGCCTTCTCTG
This sequence comes from Desulfatiglandales bacterium, assembly GCA_035527895.1. Taxonomy (GTDB): domain Bacteria; phylum Desulfobacterota; class DSM-4660; order Desulfatiglandales; family B25-G16; genus JADFWK01. The sequence goes on along the minus strand of DATKZQ010000041.1, from coordinate 13,554 downwards.
TCTGAACACAACTACCAGGTTTATTGTGAACATTTAGGATATCCAAGCGAGCAGTTGGTGCAAATGCGAAGGATGAGTATCATATAGGCCGTACAAGCCGAGCATGGGTCTCATGGAGGCATTGGAGGGAAGGGACATTACCAGGATGACCAATAAGGAAGTTAAGGAGATCAATAAAAAGAGTATCATAATTACCGACAAGAGAACTGGTGAAGAACAATCTATTGAAGGAGACACCGTTGTTGTTGCCTTAGGCAGCAACAACGGTGTTTTCTATTGCAGAAGCAGGAGAGGGCAAGATGCCTGTGGTTTTGACCCAAAGGGCACAACGCTATTACAGTTGGTGGGCGGAGAATAGTGCCATAAACAGGCAAGATTCTCCAGGAGATGGCGTAATGAAACAATAATCTTTAGGAGGTGAGCCAATGGAAAACAAATCTTTACGAGAACCAAGGGAGAGAAAAACAGGAGGTGAATTCATGAAGAACAAAAAAGCTGTAGGCTTCTTTGTCGTTCTGATGGCGACAAGTCTTATCATCCTTAGCTGGGCGCCCCAGTCATCACAGGCAGCCCAAAAGGTGTTTAGATGGCGAGTCCAGCATTTCCTGCCGGGAACGCATCCGACGTACCAGGCATTCGTGGAGTGGTGCAATGATGTTAAGGTAGCCAGTGGGGGCCGACTGGCAATCAAATCATTTCCTATTGGTACTGTAGTTCCGGCCATGGAGCAATGGGAAGCGGTAAGCAAAGGCGTACTGGAGATGGGGTTTTCCTACGGAGCCTTTTGGGGGGGCAAGACTCCCGTGGCTGGGTTTTCTGTCGGTATCCCTTTTACCTTGCGCGACGTTCAAGACCATTATGTTCTACAGAGGATGGGATTAGAGGATTTGATCCGAGAGGCTTACGCCAAGCACAACATCTATTACCTGCGGCAGAATCCATGTTTGGGAACCGTCATGAGCTCAAAAAAGCCAGTTACCAGCGTAGCAGACATCAAAGGACTGAAAATTAGGGCTGTAGGTATGATAGGACAGATGCTGGCACAGGCAGGAGCTGCAGTGATTACCGTCCCTGGCCCGGAAATATATGGTGCGTTGGAAAAAGGCATTATTGACGCTGCTGTGTACGGACCTTTGGCCTCACAGTTTGAAATGGGATTTCACGAGGTTACAAACTATATAGTCATGCCGCCACTCGCAATAGAGGCTGACGAGATGATTATCAATATGGATGCCTGGAACGCGTTACCTGATGACCTAAAAAAGCTTCTTTATTTAAGCGCAGCGGATCATACCGTCGTGATAGGCGATCTTTATCGGCGTGATAGCGAGAAGGCCCTTAATGCTTGTCTGAAAAAGGGACTGAAAGTCTCAGAAATTAGCCAAGAGGACAGAGCCAAGCTCACTCAAATCGGGTGGAAGGTCGTTGAGAAATATGCAGCGGAGAATCCCACCTTTGCAAAAGCAACAGAAATAATGAAAGACTATCTCGAGCTCACGGGCATTAAGAAGTAAGACACTTGGGCTGCAAAAGAGAAGTTAATGACGACTATAGTGCTGGAGATACATTGAAGCGTTTATTCGCCTTCGCCAGAATACCCTGCAGCTTGCTGCAGGGATGAACGGCGGGGAGGCGACCGCGCCGTAGCTCCCAGAGCGAAGGCGGGGTGGCTTCGGCGCAATTCCGCTTGATACCCTGGAGTTTACTGCAGGGAGCTTCATTCACGGTAGTATGCTGACATCAAATGAAATAATATCCCGCAGAAGATAAAATGGGAGACAGATTTAGGCAGGAGAAATTTACCATAATTACAACAAGTTATGTGATTAGCGTTCATACGTATGAACGACTTAATCTTCTCATTTTAAACTTAAAGTATGTTAAAAATAGAACATCATTGCAATAAGATTACTGTAAAAAATTTTTGGGTCAATGTATCTAAGCACAGGTGGGTCAATTGTGCTAAGCGCTATAGATGACGAGTAGGCGTGATGGAAACGTTCGATGGGTGTTATTAAAATAATGCCCATCGAACAGAGAAAGGTAAACATTGTATGGCAAGATCGTTGCTCAAAATCATTGACTCTATCAGTGAATGGGCTGGGAAATGTACCTCATTCTTAATCCTACCCGGAATAGCTGTCTTGGCATGGGAAGTGATATCAAGGTACGGATTAAACCAGCCCACTATGTGGGCTCATGGGACTTCACAGCGTCTTTTTGCCGCCTATTATGTTCTTGGAGGGGCATATGTGCTTCGCTACGGGGATCATGTTAACGTAGACTTGATATATAGTCGTTTCCCTCCAAGAACGAAGGCGATTCTGGATTTGATTACCAGTCTTGCCTTTTTCGCTTTTTGTGGTGTTTTGCTGTGGCAGGGATGGGAGTTCGCCCTCACATCCTTGAGTCAACTGGAACCCGATGATACCCCCTGGCGTGCTCCTCTATATCCTGTCAAACTGATGATACCTGCGGGGGCTCTTCTAATATTACTTCAAGGATTAGCGAATTTTTTTCGCAATCTGGTCACTGCTGTTACCGGGAGGGAGTATGAGTATTGAAGTTATCACACTCGTAATGTTTGGTTCAATATTCCTACTCCTCGCAATGGGGCTTCCTATCGCTTTCGTCTTGGGTAGCATCGCCGTAGCAGTTACCTATTTCTTGTACGGCCACAACGCGCTCATTACGATTGTTTTTTCCACTTTTTCCATGATGTGGCAAATCTTGTTTATAGCTATTCCATTGTTTATTTTTATGGGAGCCGTACTGGAGAAATCAGGGATAGCAGAAGGCCTGTATGAAGCCATGCACCGTTGGGCAGGGTCCATAAATGGCGGTCTGGCAATGGCAACGGTGACTGTATGTGTGTTTTTTGCGGCTATGACTGGTATAACCGGTGCTACCACTATCACTTTGGGAATCATAGCCCTTCCTGCTATGCTTAGTCGCGGCTACGATAAGAATTTAGCACTGGGCAGTATTCTTGGTGGAGGGACACTGGCGATTCTTATTCCCCCAAGTATCCCAATGGTTCTAATTGCCCTTTTCACTAGACAATCGGCAGGGAAGATGCTTATAGCAGGCATTTTGCCAGGACTTCTCATTTCTTGCATGTTCATTATGTATATAGCCATAAAAGGTTTGGTCCAACCAGAATCGTGCCCTGCTCACTCCCAGAGGTTCACGCTGAGAGAGAAGATAATCTTCAGCAGAAAAATGATCTTCCCCTTGATAATTATCGGAGGAGTTCTGGGATCGATTTTTTTCGGATTCGCGACTCCCACTGAGGCATCTGCCATCGGAGCAGTGGGCGTTGTTCTAAGTACTATTGTGAACCGCTCGTTCAGCTGGCGAATTATCAAAGAAGCCATATACGCTACTTTTAGACTTACCAATATTATTATGTGGATTGCATTTGGAGCCGCATCTTTCAGTACTACATATAGTGCTTTAGGGGGAATGGATTTTATTCAGGAGACAATCGTAGGGCTCCAAGTCAATCCCTGGATGATTTTTACAGTGATATGTCTGATTATAATTATTTTGGGGTGCTTCCTTGATCCTACCTCAATTATCATGATAGTCAGTCCTATTAGTTTTGAGGTAATAACGGCTTCGGGGTTTGATCCTACATGGTTCGGAATCATTTTTGTCATCTGTCTAGAAATTGGTTATATAACACCGCCTTTTGGTTTCAACCTGTTCTATCTGAAGGCAGTGGCCCCTCGCACCATAAGTATAGCAGATATTATCGGCTCTGTTGTACCTTTTCTACTAATACTGCTAATGAGTTTGGTTCTATTTGCGATTTTTCCTCAGGTGGTTCTCTGGCTTCCCAATATGATGAAATAAGTCTTCAAGGGAGGATTCATAAAGCGCCTCATACGTGGTTTAAGTTGGCAATGAGTGAGCCTTTTTCAAGAGTTGATCAAAGAGCAGATAGAAGATAGATATGATTTGGTAATCTGGGAGGGTGACCACTTAGGATATTCAAGAGAATCATTAGTGCAGTTGAGAAGGATACGTATCATAGAGGCCATGCGGGCCCATCGCATATTTTCATATAAGCAAGGATGCTTAAGAGGCTTGTCGGCAGGTGATTGACAACGCGGATTGAGGAGAGGTTGGGGCATTCTGCGGCATTTTCATAAATTCAGAGAGAGCAATCCATGTTATATGAGAATCTGTCTTTTGAAAAAGAAGATCATGTCATGAGTATCAATCTGCTTAAAGTCGCGAAGTATCATGCGAGAATAACCCAACTGGCGAATGAACTCTCTGACACTTGTACCACTATGACCCAGGATAAGGAGATGCAGGCTGTCATCATCAACCGGGAGCAGGAGGAACCTTCGTCAGGAACAGATTTGGATGAAGATGTCCTAACCTGTTGGGAAAGCGGAACAAAACCTCGGCCTTTGGCTGCATCAGTTGCCAAATTTGACATACCGGTCATCACCTCTATCAATTGATATACAATAAGATAAGACTTAGAATTGGCGGTGGCCTATGACATGAGAGTTGCTTCGGAAAAGGCACATTCTGGTCTGCCTGAAGTTGGATTGAGCATTATTTCTGCTGCTGGCGGCACCCATACCCTTCCGCGCAATGCGGGAAGGGGGAAGGTCCTTGAAATGGTGCTAAGCGGCCGCCGGTTTGATGCAAAAGAAGCATACGAGTTCCAACTCGTTAATCGTGTGCGTATGCTATCGCGTGATTAGAAAGGGATGCAGAGAGAAGAATAACCGCAGCAGAAAAGGGAGAAAGGATGAACACGAACGATTTTTTGAGTATTGCCACAGCTATTTGCCCGGATAGGGATTTTCTGGTTTTTGAAGGCCAGAGACGGTCTTTTGCTGAGACGAATGAACGGGTGAACAGACTGGCTCATGCTTTAAGAGAACTTGGCATACAGCAAGGCGACCGAATCGGGATGCTCCAGGTGAACTGTCCGCAATACGTGGAAGCCTATTTTGCGGCAGCCAAGCTGGGCGCCATCTTTGTGCCACTAAATTTCAGGGCCAAAGCGGATGAACTCTCATATATGATTGGCAATGCCGAGGTCACGATACTATTTGTCGGCGCTCGGTATCTGGATATGGTCGAGGGAATGCTGCCACGGTTTTCCACGGGTAAGGACTGTATCTGTGTGGATAGTAAACAAGATGGAAAACCCTTCTACGAAGATTTAATCGGATCCTCGAGTCCAGATGAGATTACCGGTGAAATTGACGATGATGACATAACGATTCTGATGTATACGGCAGGGACCACAGGTAGGCCTAAAGGTGTTCCATTAAAGCACAGCGGTTTTGTTTCCTATGTGCTGGAGAACGTGGAGCCTGCCAGCCCGGAAACCGAGGAGCGGAACCTGCTGACTGTACCTCTCTACCATGTTGCCGGGATGCAAGCGATGCTCGCGGGGGTGTATGGCGGAAGGACCTTAGTGCTGGTGCGGCAGTTTGAAGTGAAAGAGTGGATGAAGACCGTGCAAGATGAGAGGGCCTCTCGTGCAATGCTGGTTCCAACCATGTTGAAGTGGGTAATTGATGATCCTGATTTCCACAAATACGATCTATCCAACCTGAAGGTCATCACCTATGGAGCGGCTCCCATGCCTTTCGAAGTTATCAAAAAGGCCATTCAAGAACTGCCTTGGGTGCGGTTTATTAATGCGTTCGGCCAGACGGAAACCGCCTCAACGATAACCACTTTGGGGCCTGAAGATCATGTTCTTGACGGAACTGAGCAAGAGATCGAGAAGAAGCTAAGGCGACTTACATCCTCGATCGGAAGGCCCCTGCCTGATGTGAAGGTGAAGATCGTTGATGAGGAAGGGAATTCTTTGCCTGTAAACGGGGTCGGTGAAATCTTGGCCAAAGGGCCCAGGATCATGACGGGATACTGGGGAGATCAGGAAAAGACCGCACAAGTTATTACCTCAGATGGCTGGCTGCGGACAGGGGATAAGGGCTCCATGGATGAGGATGGCTATATCTACCTGGCCGGGCGCGGTGATGATATGATCATCCGGGGGGGTGAGAATATTTCTCCTGAGGAGGTTGAAAACGTTCTTCACTCTCATCCAACGATTGAAGAAGCAGCAGTCGTAGGCATTCCCGATCCAGAATGGGGGCAAGAGGCGAGGGCGATTGTGGTACTTAAGAAAGGAGAGGCAGCCACGCCGGAAGAGATTATGGAGTACTGCCGGTCAAGATTGGCGGGTTTCAAGCGCCCAAGGTCGGTAATGTTTGTTGATTCTTTACCGCGTAATCCGATGGGAAAGGTTCTGAAAAAGGAACTTCGAGAAAAGTGTGGGCAACCATGATTGTCGATGCTAAATAAACAGAGGAGGTGCCACATAGAATGGCGAATGAAGTTGGAAAAAGATATGTCTGTAAAAAATGTGGGGCAGAGTTCATCGTGACCCGCGGCGGGAAAGGGGAGCTTCACTGCTGCGGGCAAAAAATGGAACTTAAGAAATAGGTTTTTGAGCAGTCATGCTGGCTTGTTGTGGATAATTCGATGGAGGTTACAATTAATGGCTCAATTAGGTAAACGGTATCGGTGCGAGGCATGCGGTACCGAAGTGCTTTGCACGAAGGCGGGCGAAGGAAGCCCTGTATGCTGCGATAAGGAGATGGAAATACAAGAACCTAGACCCTTGCCTTCTTCTGATTGACGTTTGGCCTTCTTGTTCTTGAATATGCCTACCGGGGTTTTTTGATATCAGCGAGGTGAGAGGCTCAACAAATGTCAAATGGGACGCAGCTAAATATCTGAGAATCTGCTTCCACCAATTGACAATTGGTGTCACGGGCTATCCTTCCCCCGCTGCACGGCACAGCCCGCTGGCGGCACGCCGGCTTCCAGATGTCTGGCAAAATCGGTAGTCGATACTCCCGATTCCTGTACTGCTCAGAAACAGAACAGGCTCTGAGCGTTGACCTTCTTTCTTGCTTTCCCTTTACCATAATGTCATCCGGCTCCATCCCTTGGATTCCGGCCACTCTCTCGCTAATCCGATATGAGGATGGCCCGCTCTTGAGAGCGGGGAGGCTTCACTTCCGACCAGCCCCCAAGACTTCGGATTAATCCGCCCCCCTATCAGGTCATCCCGGCGATCTTGATTAAGCCCCGTCTCCACAAAGGAAAAATACGCGTTTCTGGCACTTCGAACGGTCTTTCCAAAATATCCAAGAACATAGTCCACATCCTGTCATGTCCGTTTTTTCCCGCCCATTAACGTACTATGCCCGCAATACGCGTAGTTGTTCAACTTGTTAGGGCCAGATACGATTCCTGACCTGATCGGGTTCAAGTGTATATACCGAACCAGTTCCCTCAAATAGACATCTTCCTGGCAAACAATTGCTTTGTGCCGGTTCTGAGGAGATGGCCATGACGCTTGTGACAACGGTTGAAGGTGACTGGGTGCTGGGTAAGTAACCTTCTCATCATGGTGGCTAAGGGGAAAGAGCCGGTTTCGAAAGAGAAGACGGGCGTGGTTGGAGATGAATTTCTACGTATGACAGGCAGTTTGTGTCTTAGGCAGGAGTTTTGCGCGGCGATCTAGGAGATTTTCGCGGTCCCTATCGGCTCTGAAAATTTTCCTACGCTCAATCCCATGGATCATGATGTGATGTAACACACCCGGGGCGTCAAGTCGAGCTAGTCTTGGCATGAATTGGCTTGTAAAACCCTCTTCCGTTCTTGTCACCTTCTTAAGGACGTCGGACCAGGCGACAAGGGTCACTACAGGGGCATCTCAGCTTTTTGGAACGAACGCCTTATGGAATATCAATACGTTACCGGTATCTCAGCCCAGAAAACCGTACAAGATTTCTCTAAGACCGATAAAACTGCGGAAGTTGGATTAGGGGTTTCTCGGGGTCTTGACTTATTCTTGTTGCACAAAACTGGATATCATATTAGAATTATGTCAGAAATATGATAAATATAAAAATATAATCATACTTATCCCAGTTTTATTCTTGACAAAACATATTTCCACCCTATTTTCTCTCAAGGAGCAATGATGAAAGGGATGCTTGAGAGGTTGAGGCAGAAAGAAGTAACGCTTACGCCCCAACGGATGGCGATAGTGGAGTATTTGAGTAACAGCGCGGACCATCCTACTGCAGACGAGATCCACAGAGTTATTCAGAGAAAATATCCAACCATGTCGCTTGCAACGGTCTATTCTACCCTGGAGTTGTTAAAGGAACTTGGTGAGATCCAGGAACTATCAATCAGAAAGAGGGGAAAAGCCTGTTTTGACCCAAACCCAGACCTTCACCATCATCTGCTGTGCCGAAAATGCGGAAGGATACTGAGCATAGGGTTTGATTACCCGCGGAGCTGCCCCATACTCGGAAAGGAGAATATAGAGGGCTGTAAAATCGAAGAGGTTCAGGCCTATCTGTATGGTATATGCTCCGAGTGTATGGAGCAGGACGGCGGGGAAAAGGTTAGTTGGAAATTGTAGAACAATAGGGCACTATACATGAAAGGAGATATAAGGATGAAGGAAAAAGTAGAAACCGCTTTGGACAAGATAAGGCCTACGCTCAACGCGGACGGCGGAGATGTGAAACTGATAGACGTCTCTGATGACGGGGTCGTAAAGGTACAATTGACAGGTGCTTGCGGGGGATGCCCCATGAGCCAGATGACCCTCAAGATGGGGATAGAGAAGGTCCTAAAGGAGGAAATCCCCGAGGTCAAGGAGGTCGTGAGCATCTAGCGGGCCAGATACTGAGAACCCCTAATGGTATCAATTGAGTGCCGACGGAAAGGCATTTGCTTGAAAGGAAAAAGGGCGCTTCAAGCGGTATTATTGCTGTTCTGCAGTATGTTCTTAGGGCTTTTCACATAAGACGTTGTTTCAGCTCTCTCTTTGGATCCGGTCGATTAGGGCGGAAACATGGCAGGATCACGGTAAGGGTAGTTCTCGGCAGCATACTAGGATCAACGGCGCAAAACAAGTGTGTGATCTGAAGTCTTAGGCCTATTAATAGGGGGGTGTAATGTCGGGAAATGAAAATCTGATAAGAATCTTTGAATATGCCCTGAACCAGGAAGAGACCGGAAAGTCGTTCTTTGAACACTCTTTGTCGAGGATGGGCATTGGGGCGGCTCTCAGTGCTTTTAAGCGGCTCATAGAGGAAGAGCAAAGGCATATCCTTTTCATTAATCAAATACTCAAGGATCTGAAAACGGGTGATGAAATCAATCCGGCGGAGATGAAAGCGGAGATCCTCGAGCCCACCGATTATTTCAGTGCACGGGAGAAGTCGGAGTTCCTTGAACAATGTATCGAGGGATCCATGATCCCAGACGTAACGGTTTTCAACACCGCCTGGCTCATCGAGAAAGACCTGAGTGAGTTTTACGCACGCATGGCCGGCAATACCGGGGGCAAAGCCAGGGAGGCCTTGAAGATGCTCTCAAGCTGGGAAAAGGAACATGAAAAGTTCTTTCGGGAATATCGGGATAAGCTATCCGAAACCTATTCCAAGATGCCGTGGGGAGGTTAATAACATATAGGCATTTTAGTCTCTATTAGGTATAATAGAACACCAATCCGTCAACGTGGCGTTATATGGAGTCTGGAGGCAACACATGGACTTCCCCACCTTCACCCTCGATACCTCGATGTTGGAAGAGGCAGCTGAGCCGGATCCGGAGTTCACCTATGATCTGCTCATTCTGGGAGGTGGCCCCGCCGCTATGAGCGCGGCCGTCTATGCCGCCCGAAAGATGATGACCTGTGCCATGATCACCAAGGACTTCGGCGGCCAGGTCAGAGAGACCTCAGAGGTGGAAAACTGGCTCGGGTTTCAGAACATCAACGCCAAAGACCTGGCAGACAGCTTTGAGGAGCATGTCAAGAGCTTCGATATCCCCGTAAAGCTCGGCACCGCTATCACCGCCATCACCAAACAGGGAGACACCTTTACCGTTAGCACCGATGAAGGAACTTCCTATCACAGCCATACGGTTTTACTCTCTACTGGGAAACGGTACCGCCCTCTTAACGTGCCAGGCGAAAAGAAGCTGGTAGGAAAGGGTCTGGCCTATTGTGCGACCTGTGACGCCCCCTTCTACAAAAAGAAGAAAGTGGTCGTTGCCGGAGGGGGCAACTCGGCCTTTACCACCACACTCGACCTTTTAAAGGTAGAGGCGTCGGTCACCATGGTAAACGCTATCAAGGGTTGGCAGGCCGATACCTCCTTGGTTGAGCGGGTCAAACGGAACAAAACGGTTACCTTGCTCGAAAACCATGAGATTATAAAGATCGAGGGCACCGATCAGGTGACCGGGGTCGTGGTGAAAAACCGTGAGAGCGGCACGGAGGAGCACCTGGCCGCCGATGGGATCTTTGTTGAGATCGGTCTTCTGCCCAACAGTGAACCCGTCAAAAACCTCGTAAAGCTCAACGAGCACGGCGAGGTGGTTGTCGATTGTTCATCCCAAACCAGCGTAGAAGGCCTCTACGCAGCCGGGGATGTGACCACCGTGCCTCACAAGCAGATCGTCATTGCAGCAGGAGAAGGGGCCAAGGCGGCCCTGTCTGCCTATGCCTACCTCATCAATAAATCCCTCATTTAAGGAGGTGTACCATGGCACTGCTCAAGGACAAAGACAAGGGAAAGGTGACTAACGCCTTCAAGCAGATCACCAACGACGTCACCATCGTCATGTTCACCCAGGAGACCGAGTGTCAGCACTGCGAGATGACCAGGACCCTGCTTGAGGAGGTCTCCACCCTCTCGGATAGAATTTCCCTCGAGGTCCACGATTTCGTGGCCGACAAAGAACTGGCCACCCAACACGGCGTCGATAAGATCCCGGCCACCGTCCTGGTTGGTGAAAAGGCCTACGGCATCCGCTTCTACGGGGTTCCTGCCGGCTATGAGTTCAACGTCTTGGTTCAGGATATCAGGGATGTGGGCAAGCGGGACCCCAACCTGCCTGACACGGTGCGCTCCGAGCTTGCCGCAGTCGATCAGCCCGTGCACCTCCAGACCATCACCTCCCCCACCTGACCGTACTGCCCCGGTGCGGTTCGCACCGCCCATAAGTTCGCCATGGCCAGCGATTACATTACCGCCGATATGATCGAGGGCTCGGAGTTCCCCCATCTGGTCAACAAGTACAACGTCCAGGGCGTGCCCCACACGGTCATCAATGAAAAGCACACACTGGTGGGGGCGCCTTCGGAGATGGAGTTTGTCCAGGAGATCTTAAAGGCGATTGGGAAGTAAGCCATCGATCGACCCTTGGCAGATGCATAAGATGTCTAAAACCGGCCATCATAAGGTCAGCCGAGGATGGCCTTTTTGATCGCATCGCCAACCTCATGCGTCTTGCCGGCACCTCCCATGTCGCGGGTTTTTACCTCACCGGAGGTGAGTACGCTCACAACGGCCTTTTGCACATCCTGAGCGGCCTGCTCTTCCCCAAGATGCTCCAGCATCAGACGAACAGCCTCTATGGTTGCGATGGGATTGACTATGGCCTTTCCCGCGTATTTGGGGGCCGATCCGTGGATGGGTTCGAACATTGAGGGATAGGTTTTTTCAGGGTTGATGTTGCCGCCGGCGGCAAACCCCATGCCTCCCTGAAGCATGGCGCCCAGATCGGTGATGATGTCACCAAAGAGGTTGGAGGCGACAATCACATCAAAGTGTTCGGGATTTTTCACGAACCACATGGTTATGGCATCTACCAGGGCCGTATCGGTCTTGATGTCGGGGTAGTCTTGGGCTACTTCGCGATACACGGAATCCCAGAAAACCATGGAGTAGTTGAGGGCGTTTGACTTGGTGCAGTTGGTTACCATCCCTACCGGGGCCTTTTCGCCCAGCTTCTTTCGCTTGCGTGCCAGGTCAAAGGCGTATCGCATCACCCTCTCGCATCCCTTGCGGGTAAACAGGGCGCTTTGCACTGCAAAGGCATCCGGTGATCCGGGCTTAAAGAACCCTCCAACCCCTGAGTACTCCCCCTCGGTATTCTCCCGGATGACAACCATATCCACGGTTTCCGGCGAGGCGGTTCTTATCGGGGTTTGCACGCCCGGGTAGAGCTTGATGGGCCGGAGGTTGACATACTGATCAAAACCTTTTCTGATGGTGAGCAAAAGGGTAAGGGAAACATGGTCGGGTACCTTGCTGGCGTCACCGATACAACCCAAAAAGATCGCGTCATAGTCCTTGAGGATGTCGAGCCCATCGTCGGGCATCATTTTTCCATGCTTCACATAATAGTCGCAACCCCAGTCAAAGGTCTCCAGTTCAAGATTGAAGGCGTGTTTTTCGGCAACGGTTTTGAGTATTTTTGCAGCTTCAGCCGCCAATTCATCTCCAACCCCGTCTCCCGGCATAACAGCAATTAGGTAACCTGCCATGTGTCCTCCTTCTGGTTTAAGCTCACAGCTGATCGAAAAAATCCCGACCGCCAGAGGCCTCAATCAGCCATTCCCACAAAAAATTAGGTCCGAGCGACCTGTAGGCAGAATGATACAAAGTTTCTCATCGATTAGGAAGCATTTTGTGTTGGGCTGGCACAGAGCAACGGAAACGAAGTGATGCCAGGGAGCCGAGGATACGCCTTGGCCTAACTTGCACGTGAATTGAAGCACCAGGGTTGAGGTCACTGGGAGGTTAACTTGTAAAGCAACTCAAGCAGGAAGCCTAACCGGAAAAAGGCAATCTCTAAAAAAAGAAAGGGCAGACCCTGATAGAACCTGCCCGAATCCTTGGGATGCCTCGCTGAGCCGAAATACCGCCCACTACGGATAGCGAATATCTTAGCAGAGCAAAGCAAACTGTAGAAAGGAGGCACTTTCGTATTTTTAAAGGATACTACCACATTCTGATACACCCGTCAAGCTTATCTTTGTAAGGGCCAGAAAGGCTAGAATTGGCGCCGATATGCCACAAAAGGAAAGGCGGGACCATCACTGGTCCCGCCCACACCCCTGGTTTGCCTCAGCAGGCCTAGCTAACACTGCATCAGCACAGCTGGCAGCATAGTTGGAATCCTGCCAAAGCAAACCAAGTTATAGAGCACAAAGGAAAGAAATCATGGATTCTATGCCTAGTACTCTATGGGGGTATATATGTCAAACTTGATTTGCAGGCTCGGAGAGCTCGAACTCAGGTTTGCTTTTCTGCCGTGCCCCGAAAGGAAGCGGGCCAATTCTACGTGGATAGACCCGCTTTTGCTGAAATACAACCAATGCATCAAAAGGTTGTCAGGGCAGAGCAATTCGATTTAGTGGGGCGGAGCGGAAGAATTCGAGGATCGTGGAACGTCTCAAAAGATGGAGATCCGATGTTGGTTTTAGTTGATAACACTGGGACGCCTCGATTCACGCTCACGGTGGCAAAAAAAGGGGCATGCTTAACACTATAACGCCGGTAATCATGGTTTATGTAGGATGATTCTTCAGCCATTTTTTCTTATAAGAGTTTCTGGATTTTTCTTTGTTACGCCGCTGCTTCATAAACCAGACGATCACGTCTTGAGGGCTCCATGTGA
>DATKZQ010000040.1:0-40493 GCA_035527895.1 Desulfatiglandales bacterium | reverse complement strand
AAGAGCCTGAAACCTGTTTGTTTCGTCCCGGCTACTTTCAGATTGCCATTCCCGAACCCATTCGATACCGTTGGGAGGAGACACAGAAGATCCAGAAAGCCGTGCTAAAGGGGTTAATCCAGAAAAAACAGTGGAACTAAGCTGAAAGGCCTGGCCTTTTCTCGATCCGGCGCTCGCCCGAAAGGCCGGCCTCATCCTCCTGAAAAGCGCCCCCTCTTTCTGCCCATCATTACGCGTAATGGATAAAGCCTTCAGAACCGACGATGAGCCCTCCAGGGTAGGGAGGTTTACATACGTTTTTGTATCATTTCTTAGCTTTTTCTACAAAACCGTAACAATCACTCCTAGTCCAGCCTGCCTCTTGTTTAGCACAACTCTTTGAAAAGTTTATTTTATTTACTCCAAGACTCTCAGAATAACAGTTGGTACGCAGTGTGCAGTTGTGTAATGAGCGTGATCATATAATCGAAAAGGAGGTAGCTATGTCAGTCAATTGGGGTCCGCATTTTATCGTTCCCTCTGAAACGCTGAAAACCTTTTCCGGGAGAGTGCTGCTTAGGGAAACCTTTGATGAAAACCTGCTAAAAGAGGAATCGGCGGCGCTTGGGTTGCCAGGGGAACCCATGAGGGCCACCAACCCGTGGTATTGCAGGAAAAAGGGTACGGAACCCTGGATCAAGATTGGAGAATCGTCGGAAAAGAAAGAGAACTTCGCGGTTTCCTGGGATACGAGCAAACTGGAGAACCGGTAATAATTTAGCTCTTTGAAAATAACTGTAACCGCAGCATGGGGATGTCTTTTTTTGCGATGCCCTCCCATCGCTCAGAGAAGTGGGCGTTTCAAAACGGCGCACAGAGACTTTTACCTTAGTGCCAAGGCTTATCGGGCGGTGCGCCGGTTTGTAACGGCCCTGTACGGGACCTTGTTTTGAGGGCATTGCGCAAAAAAAGACATCCCCATGCTTCCTTCCCTGCGTTCTGTAAAGAATGCACGTTTGGGCCGGCACGGGAGATCGCGAGGTCGCCCTTGCCAGACAGGATATCGTGGAAGTCATGGTCGAAAATTAACGCCGCCAGATTCTTTTCCCTCTGCTTGCGCCAGATGTTCCAAAGCCCACTCCCTGTCTTCGCCTATCAGGCTTAGCCCTATCTGTCTAGAATTCGCTCTGCCTCATCTTCGTCGCAATCCATAATGTAGTGGATTCCGCTGATCTCGCTTGCCATGGGTGTGAGAGCGGCGATGTCCTTTCTTGACATATATTCCAGCGAAAATTTCCTGGCGCCGCACATAAGTTGCCTGATCCCTTGTTCAAGTCTCTGGATGTAAGTATAGAGTCCCATGGCTCCCGCAGGGATTTCGTCAAACTTTTCCTGAAATCTTCGCTTGAGTTCGGGGGCAGTGATGAATACCTGCTCTCTGGTTCGGCCAAACCGCATCACATATACGGGTGTCTCCTGCGCTTCGAGCTTCTTGCCGATGTTTTTACCCACCATTGCAGCGGTCAAGGGGGCTCTTGCCATACCAATCATCTTGAAGTATGGCGCCCCCAATGCCAAACCTTTAAAGATCTGATCTTCCAGGGTAAAGCCAGAAGCAATCGCAACATCAGGAAGATATTTGCCGTTTTTCTCCAACCGACGGAGATATTGATAGAGAAGTGACCAGAGCTCAATTGCCGGCACACCCCATTCATTCATCATTCTCCACGGGCTCATCCCCGTTCCGCCGCCAGCTGCATCGACCGTCAAGAAATCTATCTTTGCCTCAGATGCGCATTTGACAGCAAGGGCAAGGTCCCGCGGCCTATAGGCCCCTGTCTTCAGCGAGATATATCGTGCACCGATCCCTCTTAGCTCTTCCACTCTCTTGCAAAAGCTTTCCAAATCAACCATCCCAACCCTTGAATGTCTCTCAAATTCATCGAAAGCATGGTTTTCAAAGGCCTCGATAACGGCAGGATCGTAACAATCGGGCAAAACGATATATCCTCTGTCTTTGAGCATCTGGGCTCGTTGGAGGTCTTTTATCTTTACCTCGCCACCGATGTTTTTTGCGCCCTGTCCCCATTTGAGCTCCACTGCTTCAACCCCCAGTTTTTCGATCGCGTATTCATGGAGCCCAAGCCGTGTATCCTCGATATTAGCCTGCACAACAATGGCACCATAGCCATCTTGTTGCCAGTCTTGAAAGAGCCTTACTCGTTTCTCTAATTCAGGAGAATACCGCACCCTGCCGTTTTTGATTTCTGCATCCGGGTCCATGCCACACACGTTCTCCCCGACAGTAACAATGATTCCTGAAAGAGCAGCACCAATGGCCAGGCCTTCCCAGTTGTTTTTTGCTATGGCCGTAGAACCGAGTCCGGGAATAATAACAGGCAACTTGAGCTTTATGCCTTTGTCATGCCCTACCCGTTGCTCAAGATTAACGTTCGTAAAGATGGCCTTGTCAGAATCTGGTTCTATCCCATAAGCACCGCGACAGGTTCCCAGTATCGTGAAATGAGACAAATCCACCGGATATTCTTTCTCGCTTGCCGCAGTGATAATCCCGAATGGCTGAGGGTAGATTACTTCTGTCCCCCTGTAAGCCGATTTCCCCACTTCGCACATACCGATGCAGCCGTCTACGCAGGTCGCACACAAGCCGCTCCCAGGGACAACCGCATCCTCTGTCCTGTTCTTGGTTAACGTTGCCGCTGTTGCATTGATCTTTCCGAATGCCATCTTTAATCCTCCTTCTTGCCTTCTAATTTCTCACTTGCACAGGTACCGCATTCACCCCTAAGACCCATCCAGCATGTGAAATTATGGTAAGACTCCAAACAGGTGGGTTGAAGTGCGTTTTCACACCTGCCACATAGAATCTCTTGCGGTGCTGGTCCTTCGCAGCGCAGCGTACATGCAGGGCAGATATACATGCATGCGCCACATTTCCTGCAAACCTCTGAGTTCTTGTCAAACGGTGTGGTGATTTTAAGCTCTTTTCCTCGATTCACGAAACCAATGGCGCTCGCCATCATCTGCTCCTCGCACATCCTGACACATAAGCCGCAGAGAATGCAGTGATCGAATTTTGCGGTAAATCTTACCTGTTTCAAGGCCATTTTCGCTGCGAGGTCCTGTAATGTTTTGGATGTGGGGCACTGCGCAATCAACAATTCAAGGATCATCTTTCGTGCAACGATGACCCGCTCCGTGGCCGTGCGAATCACGAGACCTTCTTCAACCGGGTACGTACACGAACTGACCAATTTAGTATCGTCACCGTTGCCGATTTCCACCACGCACAGGCGGCAGCCACCGCCTGGCGAAAGCCCTTCATGAAAACAGATCGTCGGGATATCGATCCCTAAAAACCGTGCTGCCTCAAGTACGGTCCATCCTTCTGGTGCATCAAACCCTATTCCGTCTATCGTAATCCTACACATCCTAGCCCTCTCTGTTTGTCTTAAGAACTGCATTAAACGTGCACAATTCATAGCACATACCGCAGGTAACGCATGTATCCTGCGCAATCGAGTGTGGTTTCTTGGGCTCGCCTTCTATTGCGCCCTGAGAGCATTTCTTCCTGCACAGCCCACATCCCGTGCACTTGTCCGCATCTATCGTGTACATTATAAGGGCCTTGCACACCCCGGCAGGACATTTCTTCTCGACTATATGCGAGATATATTCATCCTTGAAATACCGTAGCGTAGAAAGCACGGGGTTCGGGGCAGTTTGTCCTAACCCGCACAGAGAGGCTTCTCTGACCACCTTTCCCAGTTCCTCAAGCAAAGCCAAATCCTCTAGCTGACCCCTGCCCTCTGCTATATTCGTGAGGATTTCGTTCATTCTCTGTATGCCTTCCCGGCAGGTTGAGCACTTTCCGCAGGATTCTCCTTGCAAGAAATTGGTATAGTACCGTGCGATATCAACCATACAGGTAGTCTCATCCATCACAATCATGCCACCGGACCCCATGATGGAACCTGCCTGCGCGAGACTCTCATAATCAATCGGCAAATCGAACATGCTCTCCGGTATGCAGCCTCCTGATGGGCCCCCGGTCTGCACTGCCTTGACCTTCTTATTGTCCTGAGGACCACCCCCTATGCCGTACACTACTTCTCTAATGGTGATTCCGAGCGGCACTTCCACGAGGCCGGTATTCCTTATTTTCCCAACCAGCGAGAAGATCTTAGTGCCTCTATTGTTGGGTGTGCCGACTTTTGCGTATTCATCGGCACCCATGCTGATAATGACCGGAACATTTGCCAGCGTTTCCGCATTATTGATACACGTAGGGCATCCCCAAACCCCCTTCTCTACAGGGTAAGGCGGGCGTTGCACAGGCTGAGCTATTCGACCTTCAATTGATCGAATGAGCGCCGTTTCTTCTCCGCACACAAATGCCCCAGCTCCTTTGATAATTTCAATATCGAAATCGATGTTTGTGCCCAAAATCCCTTTACCCAATATCCCGAGGTCCCGTGCCTGGCGCAGGGCGATGAGCATGTGCTTGATGGTCAGGGGATACTCATTGCGCACATAGACGTATCCTTGGCTGGCTCCAATAGCAATTCCGGCGATTATCATTCCTTCTATAATAGAATGGGGATTGCCTTCCAAGAGGCTCCGGTCCATATAAGCGCCGGGGTCCCCCTCGTCAGCATTACAGACCACGAATTTCCTTGTAAAACCATTACCAGTCTCTCGCGCGAGCTTCCATTTCTTGCCAGTCGGGAACCCGGCGCCGCCACGCCCTCTCAGCCCGGAACGGGTAATCTCGCTGACAATCCAGTCAGGATCAGGATTGGATATTACCTTTTCGAAAGCCGCATATCCTCCAGCCCTCAAATAATGGAGAATTCTGATCGGGTCCAGCTTTTGGTTTCTAGCCAGAAGGGTACGTCTTTGATTCTTGAAAAAGGGAATCTCCTCCAAAGAGCAGTATCCCCTGTTGTTCCCGTCCTCCTGACAGATCTTCTCCTCAAGGGTCCTTCCCGCAATGCTGGCGTCAATAATGCCTGGGACATCTTCCATTTTTGTTTTTGGGTATATTGTGTTGTTCGGCTCAACCAGGATAAAGGGCTCCATCTCGCAGAAGCCCAAACAACCGGTAATCCTCAATGATATTTGATCATGGAGATTATTCTCGAGTATATAGCGCTTGCTGATCCGCATGATATCGTTAGCTCCACTGGCCTGGCCGCAGGTACCTGCACTAATTACCAGGCAAGGTTTGTTCTCTTCAGTCTCATCCAGAATCAGCTGACGATAATTGATGAAATCTTCAACAAATGCGATTCGTCCCATGCTCTTATCCTTTTTTGAAAGCCTGCAATGCCTGCCCGACGCTGCCTCTTATTAGACGTCTAACATGTGTCCCCTGCACCCTCGCCGAGGGCACACCTGAGCTATGCCGCCTCCGCGAACAATCATCGGCACCATAGTCGTGCCGCATTCAGGGCACTCTGAAACTCCAATAAGTTCTGTGTGGCAGTGAGGACAAAAGTAGTGCGCCACTACGCCCAAAGGCCTGTGATGCTCTGATTCAAAATTATAGCTGCCGTACAATGAAGAAAGCCTATGCCAGCCATGTTTGGGTCCGAACGATATTGTTACTCTGATAGATGGGTGGCCGTCGATTGGATGGTTCGGGTCCATAAAACTGTGGTTGCAACGAGGGCAGTTGACCTGAACGGGAATGACGCGCTTGTCCTCCTGGATTGCGGTCTTGTCGGTACCTGAGGAAACATCGTCCAGTATTTGTTTAACATTAGTTGCCTTGACCTTTGAGAAATACTTGCCGTCTATCACCACAACAGGCCCGACAGCACACGCTCCCAGACAATTAACCGTCTCCAGGCTAAATGCTTTATCGCACGTTGTCTCGCCGGGTTTAATTCCCAATTGGCTGGCAAGTTCAGCCACAATGGCTTGAGCTCCTCGAACATGGCAGGCGGTACCGACACAAACGGAAACCAGGTGTTCGCCTCGAGGAGTTAACCTGAAGGACTTATAAAAGGTAGCTACTCCATAAACATCTCTCAGGGGCATCTCTAAACGATGCGCCACCTGCTTCAATGTGTCTTCAGGCAGGTAGCTGTGGTGTTCCTGGATGTCCTCCAAGATAGCAATCAAATGGCTGCCATGTCGCAAAACAAGGCTTTCAACAAGGCTCGGTATCTCCGTCATTGCGAACTCCAAATTGTTTTTATCCACTGAGTGCGCTTCTGCACGTTTCGTTTAACCGGTCAAGGGAGGAAAACGACGTCTTAGCCAATACGCTATTCGACATTGAAATCGAATGTTTTCCTTCATGTCATAGCGTTTTCAAACCGTAGGATTCCCCTTGCGAAACCCACCTGGAATTCAAACGCCGGTGCAATTTGGCCCCTTTCCATAGATGTTCGCCAGCCAAAGCGAGGCCTATAGTGTCGTTGGGCCATCCTGTAAACCCAAGCACCATGCATGAGAAAGCTTATAGTCCACTCAACGGTTAGGTTTTAACAACAAAGGCGGGTTTGAGACGAAGAACTGCTGGTATTGTGGCTACGCTAAAAAAACAAAGAGCCCACACCTCTATCGCAGATGTGGGCTTTTTGAGCGCAATTCAAATCTTGTTGCAGACATCATCGTCTAAAGACTTCATTGTCTTCTCCAATAATACGCCTTTGTATTATTCAAATCGATATTTGCTCAGGTATATAATACCACGCAGAAGCTATGTCAAATTATTTTTGCGTTTTTTGAGATTTATCCTATATGTCTTGAGATATGATAATTGCCTCCGCGATTTCTTTCATGGACTTGCGGCTATTCATACTCTTTTTTTGCAACCACCGGAAGGCCTTGTCAGCGGGCAGGTTCTTTTTAGCCATCAATATCTCTTTCGCCCGCTCAATCTTCTTTCTTGCTTCGAGCTCCTCTTCGATGACTTTCGTCTTGACGAGGAGTTCTGTATCGTGAATCGCGATTGCAGCTTGATTCGCTACGGTCTTTATGAGGTTTATTTCTGTTTCTGAAAACTCATGAGGTTCGACCGTAAAACAATCGAGAACCCCAATGACTTTGTTTTCTTTTACGGTCAGGGGGACTCCGATCATGGATACCAGGCCTAGTTTCTTGGCCATTTCTTTCTCTTTGAACCTGGGTTCCTCTAGGACATTCTCGAGAATGAGAGTGCAGTTGTGGGAGGCGATATATCCCACCACCCCCTCATGCATCTTTAAGGATCTGTCCTTGAAGTACTCGGGATCCATGGACTGAGTAGCCTTGAGCACCAATTTCTTTTGCTCTCTGCCCTCCTGTATCAACCACAGAGAGCAAATCTCAACACCAGTGACTTTAGCGGTCACGATTACTATGAGTTTCAGGATATCTTCCAGGTAAAGATCAGAGGTAATGGCCTCGCTGATATCCATGAGGGCTTTTATGTACCCATCATAGATTTCTGGAGCTATCTTCTCCATAGCTTTCCACCTCCTGTAGGCAAAATGCATCAAGTGCTTTACTCATTGTTCTTGTCTCAAGAACGTAAGCTCTGAAATCATTTCCGGAAAAACCCGTAGTCTCTCGGCTTGAGCCTCCTTAAGCAGTGCTTTTCGAGGATTGCTTTGTCCGCGGGGAGACAAACCCTTAAGCTCTCTTGAGCGAGACTCAAATATCCTGGTTCCTCGCCCCGTGCCATCCCTAGGGCCCAAAACACTAGGGTCACGTATCATACAACATTTACATGGGGATTTCCACCCCCAATCTTCTCTGAATGCTGCTCCATAGGGCTGCTTGTCCGTTTTGGTCCTTTTCTTCCTCTTTTGGCACCCCGCGGTAGAGCACAATCCTGCTGTGCGCGAAGCGGCGGTTGAGTCTCCACGTTTTCGAAACCGAAACACCTAAAAAGGTGCCAGCCAATTTTCAAGCCCGAAGGCTGGAATTCTTCAAACCCATAGATCTCGGTGACGTTTTGATTTTAGAGCGGAAATGGCGAAAATAAAAGCTTGACATCCCTCCAATTTTCTATTAAACACTGAGCTTAAAGAATATTACAACGGCGTAAGAGACAAGACGAAGGAGTCCATTCATCTCAGAGAAGAGGTGTGTGGATTTTTTTTTGCCTCCAACGCCCATTTCATCAAGGAGGATATAGCATGGGGAATTTATCGAGACCAAACGCAAATGACGCAACGCAAACAGCTAATCGCTCGAGGAATGTCGCTCCCATGAGCGGCATCTGCTCCCGCTGTATTGATGGGTGTACCGGCAACTGTGAGGTATTCAAGTCTACCTTTCGGGGGCGCGAATTGCTGTATCCAGGGCCTTTTGGAGATGTGACAGCCGGTGCAGACAAGGAGTATCCGTTGGATTACTCACACCTCAACATCCAAGGGTACGCCTTCGGCGCAAAGGGACTGGCTGACGGCATTGTGGGCGACTCGGATACGGCTATTTTTCCGGTGGTAAACACCGAAACCGAATATGGCTGGGATAAAAAGGTAAAGATGAGGATACCCGTTTTTACCGGGGCATTGGGATCAACTGAAATTGCCCGCAAAAACTGGGAGCACTTTGCGATCGGCGCCGCCCTAAGCGGAGTTACTATCGTGTGCGGCGAAAACGTGTGCGGCATAGACCCACAGCTGGAGCTGGACAAAAACCATAAGGTCGTAAAGACCCCTGATATGGATCGCCGCATCGAAATCTACCGGAGGTACCATCAAGGATACGGCGAAATTCTCGTGCAATTAAATGTGGAAGATACCCGCCTCGGCGTTGCAGAGTACGTAAACAAGAAACACGGGCTCGATACCATCGAGTTGAAATGGGGCCAGGGAGCCAAGAGCATCGGGGGCGAGATCAAGGTAAGCAGCATTGAGCGGGCATTAGAGCTTCAAAGAAGGGGTTACATCGTCACTCCAGATCCGTCTGACAGCAGCATCCAGGCGGCCTTCAAGGGTGGTGCCCTCCGGGAATTCGAACGTCACAGCAGAATGGGCTTCATCAGCGAAGAGGGTTTTCTCGCCGAGGTTCGGCGTCTCAGAGACATCGGCTTTAAGAGGATAACCCTCAAGACCGGGGCCTATAGTTTAAGAGAGTTGGCCATGGCAATCAAGTGGAGTTCCAAAGCCAAGATAGACCTCCTAACTATCGACGGTTCCAGCGGGGGGACGGGCATGAGCCCATGGCGCATGATGCTTGAATGGGGTATGCCCAGCCTCTACCTCCATTCCGCTGCGTATGAGTTCTTTCAGATGTTGACAGAAAGGGGTGAGAAGGTGCCGGATATTGCCTTTGCAGGCGGTTTCAGCTCTGAAGACGGGGTATTTAAAGGCTTGGCCATGGGCGCCCCGTTTGTCAAGGCGATCTGTATGGGCAGGGCACTGATGATCCCCGGCATGGTAGGCAAGAACATAGCGCAATGGCTCAAAGAGGATAATCTGCCCAAGACCGTCAGCAGGTTCGGCTCAACCGTTGAGGAGATATTTGTCAATTATGAGGACGTGAAAGACATAGTTGGAGCCGATGAGATAAAGAATATCCCCCTCGGCGCAATCGGCATCTATAGCTACGGCGACAAACTGCGGGTGGGGCTGCAGCAGTTGATGGCGGGCACACGAAATTTCTCTCTTGCATCTATATCAAGAAAGGACCTCATGTCTCTGACCGAAGAATGCGCCAAGGTGACGGGAATTCCGTACCTCATGGATGCCAATCGTGAAGAGGCAGAGGCTATCTTGAACAGCTAATGGCCACTATGAATGCAAAGGGGAATCCGGCTCACGGCTCGATTCCCTTTTTTTGTGCCAGACCGCACCGTTGTGTCATAGAATGCCTAGTATCGTTCGAAACTCAGGAAACTGCTTGATAAATTTCTCGCATCAGACTATTTTCCCCCATAGCGTACTTTTTTAGACAAGCCCTTATTGCACGTAAGGCAGGAGACAATGCCCAAACGTAACGATATCCATAAGATTATGATCATAGGTTCCGGCCCGATCATCATCGGCCAGGCCTGCAAGGCCCTAAAATCACTCGGCTATGAGATTGTTTTGGTCACTTCCCGCTGAACATGGAGTCCATTGAAAACATATACTCATCTTACGTGCTGAGAGACCGCTTTCTGTAGATATAGGGGACAGCGAGAACCACCTGGTTATAGCTCTCCCCGTAGTAAATTAACCACGCACGCAACAACAATGGCTCCAGGCAAGGGATTGGGGCTTGCCAAGGTGATCACGGGTTTGTGAAGCCCCTTCAAAGCCGCCACAGGGATATCAAAAGTGATTAAGGAGAAAGCAAGCAATGATACGCATGGGTGATAATTGCGGTGTCTTCGGTATCGCCGAAGAAACCCCTTGTGTTAACGATATCTACCGGGCCCTCGATTTCCTTCAGCACAGAGGCCAGCAGTTTTGCGGTATAGCTACCTTCGACGAAACCAGGATCCGCATGATTACCCACTACGGCACGGCAGGGCACACCTTTACCCCCCATGAACTTGAAACCTTTAAAGGCACTATGGGAATTGGCCATGTAAGCCTTAAGGAACGGCAGCCCATGATGTGGCAGGGTGCCGTTGGGGAGATAGCCGTTGCCTTTAGCGGCAACATCACCAACAGCAAGGCATTGCTTACGGAAATGATGGAACGGGGCGCTGCTTTCTATCATGGTCTCGACATTGAGATCATCTCCAAGCTTATCCTGCAAGAAAAGAGTGTGGTCATGGGGATTTCCATGCTGGCTGAAAGGATAGAGGGTGCCTATTCACTCGTCGTGCTAACCGAAGAGGGCATCTATGGGGCACGGGATGTGTACGGATTCCGACCGCTCATGCTGGGCGCGGGGCCCGATGTGTTTATGGTAAGCTCAGAGTCAAGGGCCGTCCAAAACCTGGGGTTCGATCGCGTGAGGGACGTAAACCCCGGTGAAATCGTCTTGATCACGAAACAGGGATTCGAGACCCAAAAACAATTGGAAAGCCCAAGAAGTGCTCACTGTGCCTTTGAGTGGGCCTACACGGCAAGCATGGATAGCAAAATAGACGGGTTGTTCGTCCAGGAAGCCAGAAACAATCTAGGCCGATGCCTGGCGGAACGGGATATTGAGGAGGGAGGGCTCCAGGCCGATCTCGTTGGGCCTGTTCCCATGTCAGGCATTGGACATGCCTTAGGGTATCACATGAGATCAGGGTTGCCCTACCAGGAGGTCTTTCTTTATAATCGATATGCCGATCGGAGCTACACCCAGTTGACACAAAAGGATCGGGACCAAATGGCCAAGAAGAAGCTCTCTGTCCTGGAATTTGCCGTTTCAGGCAAGAGGATCGTCCTTTGTGACGATTCCATCGTCCGGGGCACACAGATACGGGACAAGGTGAGAGACCTTAAGGATGCCGGCGCCCGGGAGGTGCATGTGCGCATCGCCTGTCCTCCCTTGATGTATCCCTGTGATTTCGGCATATCAACGAGGACCTATGAAGAGCTTTTGGCCAGAACCTATCTTCCCAACGGAAATATAGACACGATGGACGAGCTTAAGGGCCTGGAAACCTGGGTGGCACAAAGGATCGACGCCGACTCGCTCCGGTACAACAGCATAGACGCCTTCGTTGCTGCATTGGGGATTCCCAGAGACCGTCTCTGCCTCAAGTGCTGGGATGGAAATTGGCCAATAACCTTATAGGGAACGTTCAACTCTAAGCCATAAGTTTTCAGCTTCTTTCTCCTGTTTTGTGTAAATAAAAGCAGTAAAAAGCTGTTGCATAAACCACACTAAGGATAAAGCTTAGTGAACTTCAAAAACATTCTTCAGCTTCTAGCAAACCATCTTAACCAGGAAAAGATTGACTATGCCTTAATAGGTGCCTTTGCGCTGAAAGCATATGGATATGTTCGGGCCACACAGGATGTAGATTTTTTGGTCAGAAATAAGCATCAGCACAAAATCATTGCCTATTTGGAATCCCTTGGTTATGAAACTATATATCGCTCGGTTGGATACTCTAACCATGTTCATCCCGTATCCAAATTAGGTAGGATAGATGTTGTGTACGTAAAAGGACAAACAGCAAAAAACATTTTCAGAGAAACCAGGCGACTTTTCGTTTTGGGTGATCTATCTTTACCCGTCATCAGTCCCGAACACTTAATAGCCTTGAAAGTCTTTGCCATGAAAAATGATCCTGATAGGATATTTAGAGAGATGGCAGATATAAAGCACATTCTCTCGTTGCCAGGGATCGACATGGAAGTAGTCAAGAAATATTTTGAGAAATATGGTCAATTGGAAAGGTATTATGAGCTTATCGGTAAAAAGGAGTAACAAGAAAGAGACAATACTCGAAACCGATCTTTTGTTATCTCCCAGAGACTATACGGCTCTTAAGAATCCTACCGCTCATGATGCACAAGGCCTCGAAAGCTATCTTGATTTTTTGGAGGAAATAGGGGCCTTTGACTCAAAAAAATTTAGAGCAAAACTTTATAGAGAAGTGTTCGCCCTATAATCTTCAGTCTCTTTAGTTTGTGTCTGGTTTTCAGGTATTGAACGCGCAGCAATATCAACATTGCCAGCGTTCGGTCAAAAAACATAAAGGGTAGGATATGTCAGCAAGGGTTAACAACCGTGACGTGATTTATGATCTAAAATGTATTACGCCCTTTACATTTTTTAGGCCTTAAACATGAAAATAGCCTTAGCACAACTCAACCCGATCATCGGAGACTTTACCTACAACACGGAAAAGATTAAAGCCGCGGCTGAACGGGCTAAAGATCAATCCTGTGATCTGGTGGTCTTCTCCGAGCTCGCCATCTCGGGCTATCCGCCGCGAGACCTCCTGGAGAAGAGGGATTTTGTCGAGGCTAACCTCACGCACCTGAAAAGCCTGGTGAAATCTATCAAGGGAATTGGCGTGATATGCGGGCATGTGGATAGAAACCCAAGGAAAGCGGGGAACCCCCTCTATAACTCGGCTGTACTTTTTGAGGATGGAAAGATACTCCACCAGGTGAACAAGAAGCTCCTTCCCACCTATGACGTATTCGATGAGAGAAGGTACTTTGAGCCGGGAACACAATGTACGTCTTTTCGCTATAAGGGCTGCCGGCTAGGCCTTACCATCTGCGAGGACATCTGGAATGACAAGGATTTTTTCTCACGGCATCTCTATCCATTCGATCCGGTGGAAAAGAGGGTCAAACAAGGCGCTGATCTCCTCATCAATATCGCCGCCTCTCCCTATCACGTGGGCAAACGAGAGTTCAAGTGGGACATGATCAGGGCTCTCGTAAGGAAATACAAGGTTCCCCTTGTGTACGCAAATCAAGTGGGCGGCAATGACAGCGTGCTCTTCGACGGCATCAGCCTCGCCTTTGATTCGAAAGGCGCGATGACAGCGAGGGCCCGGGACTTCGAGGAAGACATCGTTACCTTTGATACCGAGACCCAGCAGGGCGAGATCCATCCGATCTCAGAATCCGATACGGAATCGATCCTCAACGCCCTCATTATGGGCACCAGGGACTATGTTCGGAAATGCGGATTCTCCAAGGCGCTGGTGGGGCTGAGCGGCGGCATCGATTCGGCCCTGACCGTCTCCATTGCGGTCCGAGCCCTCGGAAAAGAAAACGTCGTCGCGATCTTTATGCCCTCTCAGTATACTGCACGGGAGAACCTCGAAGACAGCGAGGCGTTGGCAGCTAATCTGGGGGTCAAGCTCTTTCAAATACCAATCGGTGGGATATTCGGAAGATATCTTGATGAGCTCGCTCCCCTCTTCCAGGGTGTAGCTACCGAGGTAACCGGCCAAAATATACAGGCACGGGCCAGGGGCACTATCCTGATGGCCCTGAGCAACAAGCTCGGTCACCTGCTCCTTTCAACTGGTAATAAATCGGAGCTGGCTGTGGGTTACTGCACACTGTACGGAGATATGAACGGTGGGCTCGCCGTTATCTCCGATGTCCCAAAGACCATGGTGTACGAGATCGCCCGCTTTATCAACAGGGAAAACCTGGTCATCCCGGAGCGGATTATCGAAAAACCGCCCTCTGCTGAGCTCAAGCCGGACCAACGAGATCAAGATGATCTACCCCCGTACGATGTGCTCGATGGCATCTTGAAGGCCTATATCGAGGATAACAGATCGGCAGATGAGATCACAGACATGGGCTATGATGCATCAATTGTCAGGGATATCATCACCCGGGTCGACCGCAACGAATACAAGCGGCACCAGGCCCCTCCGGGCCTCAAGGTTACCACCAAGTCCTTTGGTTATGGGAGACGGTACCCCATAGCCCACAGATATATCGCGACATAAGCATTCGGGTCAATCACATACCCTACCTTCAGGGCTTGGCACATACCACAACCCCCTGCCAGCCTAAATGTGATAACGGGGTCAGACCTTGACTCGGGACAATTGAGCCCTGATCGGTTCAACCCTTTTTCTGACCAGTTGCAGATCATCCTTTGCCCATTACCCGGAGCGGCTCCGTGGTAAAAGGCTCCCTCATATTCAATGCGGATAGGCCTGGCCATGGGTGCTTCCAAGCTCAAGAAAATGGTAGAAAGTAAAAATGTCCTTAGTCAACAGGCTGTTGCCCAAAAGGCTTTCTTGTGCCTGCAGCATCCCATGACCCATATAGCCTATCTCTAACGTGCTGATTTTATTAGGGCTGAATCTCAGCCAGACAGCCAGTTGTGGTCAGAATGGGATTTGGGCAACAGCCTGTCAAGGGCTGACCCCCCTTCCTTTCCTATAGTATCAATAAAATTATAATAAAAGATAATAATTGAAAATAAATCAAATATAAAAGAAGGATTTGGGCAACAGCCCGTTAAGATGTGACCCTACTTCCCTAGAAAGTCGTCACCCCGATGAAGCAACCGCCACCACCTTCAGCACCGGTCTCTGGGGATGGTTCAAGGGCCTTGAGAGTGCCGGAGCCGGAAGGATCAACGATGATTCCGTTGCCGATTCCGTCGCAATCACCGTAATCGCCGTCTTTGAGTTGCAGGGTAACCGATTTCATGTCAGCGCTGAACAAGGCATGGGCTGAGTAATCCTGCCAGCCGTTTACCGGATCATATTTGTACCACTTCGCATCACTCGCTGCGGGTTCAGAGAGGTACACGGTCACTTCGGCGACGTCACCGGGATTACCCACGGTGAGCTTAAAGCAGATGAGCCCCAGGGGCATCTCATCGGGTTTGTTGAGGGTTTCGGCAATGGTAGTTGGATCAATCGATCTAATCGAATCAACGGAAGTAACATTAGCACCTTGTTTGACGGCTACCTGCCCATCACCAATAACAGTGTTCGCGCACTTCATATTAGCCGTTATGGTCTGATCCATATCAGGTGTTCCGTCATCATCCAAGTCTACGGTGTCATCAGTAATCTCCTGTTCATCGGGCACCCCATTTTGATCCGAGTCATCGGACGCCGATGCATCGATTGTTGTAAAAGAGGAAACAAGCGGCCACGGTGATACGGCACCGCGATCATCGTGGAACCTCACTTGCCAATAGTAGGTGGTATCCACATTCAAGATAAATTCCGGTACTGTCAGCGAGGTTAGGTGTGTGTCACATCGTGCATCAAGCACCAGGTGATCTGAGAAGTTAGCTTCGTCGGTACTGATCTGCCATTCGGTGGCAGCATGGGCGTCGCCGTCCCGGTCGCTGAACGCGCCGGTCTCAAGTTCCGGGGTCAAAGATACGCCCCCTGCGCCATCACTCGGCAAAGAAAGAACGGGCGCATACGGTTCACCGTTTGCCGGATGGCTCCCAGCAAGGTATTCATCAAGGTTGTTAATCCCATCGTGGTCGAGATCCTGGTCTGCATCATCACCTAGTGGATCAAGTCCATAGGTGACCTCCCAGCCGTCGGGCATGCCATCACGCTCTGTATCCTCCCTGGTGGGCGCTGTTCCATTCAGATATTCATTGAGATCTGAGAGTCCATCTCCGTCAAAATCATCGCTTCCATCCTGTGAGAGGTCTCCAAAATAGGCCACTTCCCACGCATCGAGCATACCGTCCCCATCGAGATCGATAAGAATCTCGGCTATGACATAGATTTCGGTGATACTCTGACTCAGGTTTCCCACGGCATCCACAGCCATAACTTTTACCGTAGCGGTTTCATCGATCTCTAGAGGCGAGGTGTAGGGGACCGATGATGTCGTGGGCTCACTGCCATCGGTAGTATAGTAAATCTCCCCAGCCTCATCAGCGGAAAGGGTAACACTCTGAGCAGAGCCGAAAACACCGCCTGGAGGTGAGGCAGAAACACGCGGCGGCGTTCGGTCTATGGTAATCGCTCCCTGGGCATAGCTGGTTTGAGACGATGTTCCATCGGTTATCGTGGCATACACATAGTAGGTCCCGTCTTCAATTGCGTTCATATCCCAGATATAAGAATCGCTCGCACCGTCAGGATCTTCTGTGAGCCCATCCACGATGAGGGTGCCATCTTCGCCCGTGGAATCCGTGTCATAGTAAAGGGCAATGGTTGCATTGCTGTCGGGGTCATTATCGTCCCAGGTGATGGTCAGGGAGCTCTCTTTGGTGAGCATGGGTGCTGAAGGCTCTATCAGGGTCATAGTGGGGGGATCATCCACCCCATTATCGTTCACAAAGAAAGCGGACCCGCCGGTCCATCCACTGGTACCCCCGTGCTCATCCTCTGCCTGTGCCCTCCACCAGTACCACGTCTTGTCGTTGAGCGCCGGTGGGATCGTCCACTGGAGGGTGCCGCTCTCCGGCCGGATGAGGAGGCTTGTGAGGGTTGCATCCCCGTAAAGCTCAAAGCGATAGGTGAGTGCATCATGATCCTGATCCTTGGCGGGATTGAGTTCCAGTATTGGCGTTGGGGTATCCACCCAGGCTCCCTGCCCGGGATTTCCGATCGTGGGGGTTGTGGGCAGATCGTTTTCCGTATTAACAAAGAAGTTCCCCCGGACCCACAGGCTTTCAGAAAATCCATCGCTCGCCTTCACCCTCCAGAAATAGGAGGTGTTGTCATCCAGACCCGTAACATGCCAGCTGGTCGTATCAACGTCCTCCACTATCTCGCTCGAGACCTGCTTTGCTCCGCTGTCAAAGGTCGCCACCGTGTCCAGCTCAAAGAAATAGGTCAGTGTGTCTCCATCCAGGTCAGATGCATTGTGGACTATGAGATCCACTTCTAGTATTCCAACTTCACTCCCGCTGGATGGGGAGGCAATGACCGGGGCCTCGGGCGCGGAATTCGCAGTATTCACCATAAAAGACGCCAGGGGGGTTTCCTCCGTGGCCCCGTGCTCATCGGTGACCACGACTCTCCAGTACCAGGTATCATTATCGAGTGGTGTGGTGACATGCCAGGATGTAGTCCCGGCTTCGCCTTGGGGGATATCAAAAGCGGAAGCGATGACGGTGCTCATGGTGCTCTCCGCATACACCTCAAAGGTATAGGTGAGTACATCTTCATCCGGATCTCCGCTGTTGGTGACTTCTAGAAGGGGTGTTTCGGTGTCGACTTCTGAAGTATCCCCGGGGCTGCTGATCTGAAGGTCACCGGGCGGATCGTTTTCCGTATTCACAAAGAAGCTCCCATAGGCCCAGAGGCTAAAGCTCACCCCATCGGTTGCCCGGACCCTCCAGACATACCAGGTGTTGTCGTCCAGCTCCCCTGGGACCATCCAGGCGGTGGTCCCTGCCCCTTCAGGTACATCGGATTCGCTCGCCACCAGGGTAGTCATCTCCTCATCTGAATAGAGTTCAAATTCGTAGGTAACAGTATCGCCATTGGGATCAATGCTGTTCTCAACCACCAGGTCCGGCTGAAGACCAACAACCTCCGCTCTGTCTTCCGGTGTTTCAATTACAGGAATAGTGGGAGCCTCATTCGCTTCGGTAGGATCTGTTCCGTTCAGAAATTCATCCAGATCCGAGATGCCGTCTCCATCAAAATCCCCGGTGCCGTCCCGATCAAGGGTGCCGAAGTGCTCCAGCTCCCAGGCATCGAGCATGCCGTCACCGTCCGTATCATCAATGGGGTTGACCCTTAGAACCACACGCTGGGAATCCTCCAGGACGCCATCGGAAGCCTTAAAGGTGACCTCGTACCTCCCTGCCTGGCCAACTGCCGGTGTCCAGTCAAATATACCGATTCCGTCTCCTTGATCGGTAAAGGTAGCAAGGGCCGGACGGGGAAGTGCAGTGAGGGACGGAGTGGTTCCATCCTCATCACTAGCCGAGACAATAAATGAGAGCTGTTCGCCCTCAACCCTGGTTCGATCGGGGATAAACTCAAGTACGGGCGCATGGTTCTGGCCCGCGCCGTGTTCAAAGCTCACCGTGTAGGAACCCCTGCTATTTGCATCAAAGAGGTGAATGAAGTACTCCCATTCCTGGTTTTCGTTCCGCTCCTTGGTGAGCCAGGCATTGTCGGGCTTGATGCGTTTGCCGTCAGAGCGCACTACCTCTTTTAATTCCTTTTGCCCGCCATGCGGATCGGGGAGTTTTACATAGATGAATCCCGGGGTAACCGGTGTTGACAGGGTGTAGCTGTATCCCGAGCCACTGAGGCTCGAAGCGCCCGACTCATCGGTGACCTCCGTGTCCACAGTTTCCGACTCATAGACCTTATAGCTCTCGCCATCCTTTGCCAGGAAATCCCGGATGCTATCTCTTCCGGTAACATCTACCAATACATCACGAACCAGAAAATGGGTGTTAACGGCATCCAAGAGTGAGGTGAGCTCGCCCCCCAGCTCATCGGAGTGGGAGTAGTCGGCTGTGAACTCCACAAACTGGCCTGAAAGCGAGCAGGTCATCACCCAGCGGGCCACTGCTGAGGTGTTCGGGTCGATGTCGCCTAAATCGGCAAGCAGACTCGGGGTCGCAGCCTGCCCGTTGACCTCACAGCCCTCGATAACAAAACCAATAAGAAGGCCTTGTTTATTATCCACGATCAAGGGCTGGGCCGAGTTGATCTTCATCTCTCTTGCTACCCCGGAGCCGTTATTGGTTACCCTGACGCCGAGGTAAAAGGGAATGGGTGGTTCGATCTCTGAGGTAAAGGCATCATCGCCGTAGACATCCGTGGGGAGGAAGTAATCCAGGGTCAGCTCGGGCATGGGCTTTACAAAGATATAATCCGGGCTTACATCGGTGACGTGCTCTTCTCCACCAATGGTATAGCTCAGGGTTGCACCCACATAGTAGAGGGTTCCCTGGGGCACCCCATTGGCTGCACCGGGAGCAGGGATGATGAGCCAGTGAATGTCTGCGGTGGAAGCGGGCTGGATCGAGCCGGTACCGTCTACATTATCGATATTTTCCAGGGAATCAAGCCCAATAAAAAAGAGGGCATTGGGGTCATTGGGATCAAAACTCGCAAGAACGGTATCCCCCTCCTCATCAGAGAAGGTCACATTCACATTCACGTCTTCCAGGCCGATATGATCAAACCCGTTGGTGATGCGCATGTGCGCATCAAAGGCCTGCCGCTCAAGGGTGAGTTCCTGCTTGATCTCAAGTTTCACCCGTGCACAGAGGGAGTCATCCACGGCAAGAGCAAGAGAAGAAAACAGCAATCCAATAAGACACCAAAAGAGTACGGATAAGCAGAGAAAGACAAGGAAGGATTCTTGTTTTGGCACCTTCCCTTTTTCCATATGCTTGCTCCGATTATCCACCTCTAGATTCTCCACGGTCCAAGACGCGAAGTCCTTGCCATGTTCAGTTCCTATGACCTGTCCCCGGTCAAAGGGATGACACCAAGCCATCATGCTTATACTCAATCATTTTTAAAGTTTTGTGGACATCTCCTGTTTTACTGATGGGGGCTTTATGTTACACCTTACCAGAAAAAAAGCATAAATACCCCCACAGCCCAAATGATAATTAGGAACAAAAGCAGTATCTTTCCAGGTAGGCTTAGGTTGATTTCTTTTTGCGCATTTAGAGTTGTAGCGAATAATACTCCTCCAGCACAGATTAATGGCATACCAATTACCCAAAAAAACTCTCCTTTATGAAAGCTTTTCTGTAAGTTTTCACCAAGCATAATATGCAATGCATATGATGATGAATATCCAAATATCATAATTAGAAACGCTATGATTCTTCTTTGAGCCATTGTTTTTTATCCTTTGCACAAGATTAGCTAATAAGTACATATATAATAAATAATTCTTGGTTTAAGGTACAATCCAAATCTATATGCCGTGGCCCCCACAGTTACATACCAACTAATTCTGCTCGCTCTCGCAAAAGCACTACTTGCTTGCCTTAGACGCATCGTTAAGGGCCATCCTTTCTGATACATAAACCCTTTCCAGCCAAAAGTTGTTAACGTTCGTTCTGCGATTTTAGATGTTATTTTCTCCGCGCCTGATATTCCAAGAGAGAATATGCCAGTTGTTATCGCAGATCTAACTCCCAAAATGCTAAGTGCCTCGGAAATTGCTATTTCGGCGCTATAAGCCTCTCTGAATCGTGCGCTGTAGCTTTCCCAACTTTCTCCATGTTCTGGAATTATTTCATCTACAACCACCAAATCGCTCCACCATTCCCAAGCACTTTCTATTCCTCGACCAACAGCATTCACCGCACACAATCCCATCGGATCAATATAATAGAGAGGATTATTGAAGCAGTAGGCATATAGATTAAGTCCATCCCCAAACGGATCGGTTCGTAGGTACCTTCCTATCTTGGGATCGTAGTATCTATTGAGGTTGTAATGGAGTCCTGTTTCGGAGTCGAAGTACTGGCCGGCAAAACGCAGGTTGTTTGTAATGCCTTCTATATCAATGCGTGTATTGCCAAAGGAGTCATAGGTTGCCGCCCAAACCACCAAGCCGTTGCTTGCAACGAGCTTTTGTGGGGTGGCCAAATGATCATTCTGGTACCAGTAGTAAACGCTATCCACCTTCAGGAAGAGCGGATTTGTGGACCAGGTCGAATCCGGTGCGTACCCATAGGCCCTGATCTCGTTGCCGCCTGCATTATACTCGCCTATGAGGCCTTCGTCAGCATAAAAGAAGTAGGTTCTGATTCCAGCTACTTCCTTCCAGAGCCTTCTTCCGAAGGGGTCATAATAGTATTCCGCAATAAGGGCACCCTGTCCGTCTTCAACCCTGACAAGACGATCTTCCACGTCATAGACATAATTAGTTTGACTGGTTCCATTGGTTCTATTGGTTGTATTACCATTGAGGTCATACTGAAAGGTGACATTGCCATAACCCTCTAGCTCGTTGTTGGCGTTGTAAGACCACATCCCTGTGGTAGCAGCTGAAGTCAGCCTGTTATCGAGCGCATCATAGGTATACGCCTCGTCATCACTGGTGGGATTGGTGGCCTGGGTCAGGCGGTATAGATCATCATACTGGTAGGCATAGATGCCGTGTTCCGTGTCTTTGTTCGTGATATTCCCCACCGGTGAGAAGGTATATTGCCTGGTTACCAAAGGATTCTGACCGGGATCTTTCGCCAGAATGGACTTCATTCGCATGAGCGGATCGTATGTGTAATCAGTAGAGCTGCCGCCGGGAAGCGTAATCCGTGTAGGACTGTTCCACTGGTAAGTGTTGTACGTGATTTGTCCCTGTCCTGGGATAGCAATATCGCTTATTCGGTTATTTCCGTCATAGGTGTAGGAAATGGTGACACCATCAGGTCCGGTGAAGGTCTTTTTCAACCCGTTACCGTAGTAGGTGTAAGCAATGCTCTTACTGAAGGGGCCATAATTGACGGTCTCGGAGATCTTCCGCTGGAGGTCATCATAGGTGTACGTTCCTGAGGTTATGCCATCATTGTAGGTTGAGACATTTCCAAGCTTATCGTAGGTAAAATCCACGGTCTTGACTGGATTATCATGATCCCCTGCAGCATAGTATCTCACCTTCGTCAGCCTGTTTATCGCATTGTATTCATAGGAGATCTTCTGTCCCTTGGTATCCAGGACCGTGATGCGATTCCCTACAGCATCGTACTCATAGATCGTCTCCTGCTGTAATGGCTTTGTGACCTTTGTAAGCCGGTTATTCCGGTCATATTCGTAAAACGTGATGCCGTTATTGGGATCTTTCAATTCAATCAGATTGCCGCGATCATCATAACTCCACTCTGTAACGCCTCCTAAGGGATCAGTCCTCTTTACAAGGCGATTCAGGGCATGGTATTCATAATATGTGGTGTTCTCTTCCTCATCAGTTTCCGAGATGACATTCCCTGCCGCATCATAAGTATAGCTTCTCGTATGCGTGGTGCTGCCATCCAGGATATCTTGCGCACGGATCAGTCGCTGGAGCCTGTTGTAAGCGAGCTTACGGGTATAGGTGGGATAATCGATCTGGACCGGTTCATAAGAGGATACCTTTGTGTCTTGGCTCTCATCATAGTGGTAGCTGATCTCATTTCCCGCCCCATCAGTGGATTTCAGGAGCCTTCCCTCGTTGTCATACCCAAAGAAGGAGTCTTTCCCCTCCTGATCAGTGATGCGGGTGAGAAGATCGTCGGTATTGTACTCAGTTGAAACGTATTTCTGGTACGGATCGATTCCCTTGATCAGGTTGTTATGGTCGTCATATTCGAACTCGAACCGCTTGAGATAGGCGTTGATGATGGCGGTGCGGTTATTGGCCCCGTCATACTCAAAGGAGGTTGTGTTGTTCAGAGGATCTGTCTGAGAGACCATCCTGCCCATGGAGTCATAGGCAAATGTCCAGGTATTTCCCCTGGGGTCCTGCATGGAGAGAAGGTTCCCCATGGTATCGTATTGCAGGAACTGGGTGGTATTCCCCTCGGGATCGGTGATGGAAGCCAGATTGCCGTTCTCATCATAGGTGAATGTGGTGGTCACGGCCACGGTGGTGGCATCACCCTCGATGGTGGCGGTGAGGAGCTGGCCGAATTGGTCATAGGCATAGGTGGTCACTCGCTCTGCGTCGGTGCCTATGGCCTCGGTCTTCTGTGCTAGATTACCCTGGTCATCGTAGTGGTACTCATGGAGATTGCCCCTGAGGTCGGTGACCCGCCGCACCCTGTTGAACCTGAGGTCATAGTCAAAGGATACCTCCGAGCCATCGGGATACATTACCCTGGTGAGGTTATCCCACTCGTCATATTCCTTGTGGGTAACATTTCCTTTTTCATCCGTGATGATCAGGTCACGGCCGTCTTTGACGATCTTGAGAACCGTTCTCCCATTGACATCAACCCGTCTGGTCTCTCCATCCTTGTCGTACCAGATCTCTTTGATCATCCCTGATGAGGTTCTAATCTGGGCATAGGACTCCTTTTTCCCTTCATCGTAGTCGAACTGGAAGAAGTGGCCGTTCCCCTCGCTATCTACGACCGCCGAAACGCTCCCATAGCTATCGTATGAGATGTCGGTTTCCCGACCGGCGGCGTCGATGGTTTTGATGATTCTTCCTTCACCGTCATATTCATAGATGGTTTCATTGCCGAGGGCATCGGTAACCCTTGTCAGCCGGCCGTCCGTGTAAGTATACTCCACCCGGCGGTTGTCGATATCACGGACGGCACAGATCTGGCCAAATAGATCATACTCATACCAGATAACCTGCCTGTCATTTCTATCGGTAATGCCGATAAGCCTTTTTCCCCCGGCGTCTTCGTAAAGCAACTTCCCGATAACGCCACGACGGGTACCATAGGAGGCCATATAGCCGTTGGAATCGTAGTGCTTCCAGTTTCCCCACTTATCCTCCCAGCGGTATCCGGAATCCTCCGGGATAATCTTAAAGGTATCGTGTGTGAACACCGGTGGGCTGGTTGAAGATCTTTTGTAGGCAACGCCGCCCTTAGAAATGGATTCTATCCGCATTACCTGCGAATGCTCCGGGACTAACAGGTTGTGGCGCTTATGCTCCCAGTTCCAATGGTTATCATAGAAGAGCCTCTGGACAGAAATGGTGCCGCCCGGCACTTTCACCGACAGGTTAACGGCATAGTCGTTGAATTCCCGGGATAAGGTGTTGACGAAACATCCGACCTTTTGAATGATGTTTTTCAGACTGTCCTTGAGGCGCTTCAAGGGGTTAATGATCTTCTCGAAGAGCATCTGCTTCAGGAAAGTCTTAGGATCCGGAAAACAGATCACCCCATCGATCTTCTTGGGTGCAGGTGCGGGTGATGATACGGTTCCGCCCCCTCCTGGGCCTCCGCCAATATGCCAGATGCCACCTCCTCCTGGGCCGCCCGTGGTGGTGCTCGTGCACTCGCCGTTATCATAGGTGAAGCAGTGGCTTGCGGTCGAGGCCACCCACTTGCCGTTTATACACACGTACTTATATGCCACTTGTACGCACTTCACGTATCGCTCACAGCCACCTCCGCTGCCGTCTCCCTGATCGGGGGAGGTTAGGCAGGTCACCCGATAGGGAACGGTAATGCGCTCCTTCGCCTCAATGCTCTCAGGCAGGCCTCCCAGGAGCTCATAGGTGAAGAACTGATCGTCCTCCGGGAGCGTAAAGCTCATGTTCTCTGCCCGAATCAGGCCGTGGTTGGTGAGGGTAAACTCGCCATTGAAGATGTCTCCCGCCTTCATGGGGGGCAGGCTCACCGATGCCGGTTCAGCCACCACCACTGCTGCCGGGACATCTGTTTCATAGGTGACATGGAGGACAATCTCATATCTATCCTCAATGGTGATTTCAGTGACCTCCCACTCGACAGTAACCAGGTTATAGTCAAGGAAGATCTCTTTAGTGGCGATGATCCCCGGCTTGATCCAAAGCCTGCCGATATACTCCTGATGGTTGGGTGCAGTAACCCGGCATTTGTATCTGCCTGCTGGCAGCTCCTCAAAGGAGGCCTCGCCCACGCTGTCGGTGGTTCTGGTCTCCTCAACGGTGAGGACCTGTTCGTTCTGCACGGTGATTTTTGCATCAGCCAGCCCCTGAACGGGTTCGTTGTTCTCATCGAGGGTCCCGGTATAGATATCGGTCACCTTGAACAGCGCATTGCCCACGCCCGACTGGGTGACAGAGACAAACAGGTTGATATCGGTGGTGGGGTAGTTGGCGCTCGTTACCCTGAGCTTAAAGGGGTGTACCCCTTCATCGACCTGGGCCGGGGTGGGGCTGAAGGAGATGCTCACCTCACGGGTGTCTCCCACAGGGATGGTACCGAGATCGGATGAGGCATTTAGATACACCCAGGTGAGGGCAGGGGTAGTATCCGGTAAGAGGAGTGCCAGGGATACATCGTTCAGGTCAGCCAGGCCCCGATTCTCCAACCTTATGGTCTCGGTAACCGTGTCATTATAGGCAACTCCTGTTTCCAGGTGATCGGGTGAGAAAAAGAGCACGGGCTGGGCCTCGGAGAAGTGGGTGTTGACTAAGACACTTCCCCAGGTATCATCCCCGGTTTCATCGCTTATCACCTTGATCACAAGGGAGCCTGTCTCCGCTGCCGTGTTATCGGCCCAGATGGTGAAATCCAGGGTTGTGCTCTGTCCGGAACCAAGGAATGATACGGGGGATCCCAGGGTAAGATGAACCCCTTCAGGATACACTCCCCCCGGCTGGTCCGGGCCCTCGTACACCAGCGTCAAATTATTGACCTCGGTTCCCTCGCCGGTCTGCACCCCGATGCTGACTGTTTTTTCGTAGTTGGTAGGAATACTCAGGTTGATCTTGGCCGGCGTGATCTTCACCCGGCTGATCACGAACTGCCCCTGAACCGGTCTATCCAGGAGATCAGGATGCATGGCCCGAACGGTGTATATGCCGGACTCTCCCGGTAGGGGCGTGAAGGTATGGGAAAAGGCGCCGTTGGAGTCGGTGAGGACCTCCGAGGCGCGGTCAAACCCGCCTGTGGAAATCACCAGGGTAAGGGGCACCTCGGGCAGGGGCATCTCTGTTGCCCGCTCTACGGCACGCCCGGTAATTACAATATCCTGATCGCCTGTGGAACTCTCCGGGGTGATAGTGAGTATCTCACCATAGTAGGAGGTATCCATGAGGGTGAGCTCATGGGTGGTGCTCAGGCCATCCATGGTTACCTGGTCTTCTCTGCCGAGGTGAAAATATAGAGTAGAGATTGCAAGCTGTATCACCACCTCATCCGGGGCAGACAAGGGTACGGGGATATCTATCGGCTCTGAGGTAAAGGTGCTCCCGGTCGAAGATCCCGCTTGCGGGGGAGGTATGCGGGCAACAGTGGTCCCGTTTGCAAGGGTTACGATACCCTGGCCAAGGCTCTGCTTGAATGGCTGGGTGGAGAGCACATTGTCATTTTCATCTACCAGATAGTAGACAACCTCATCTGAAGGCGAGCTACCGGAATTCCGAGCGGTGATAATCTCTATCTCCTCGCCGCCGGTGTTCTCGAGGGTAAAGCGCACGCTTCCGGTTCCACCCCGGGTAAACTCCTCATTTAAGATCTGAAGAACAAGCATGCCCTGGCCAACCTCGATCTGAGAGGAGCGAACGATCTCCACCCTTTCCCCTTGATTCGGTATAATCTCGATGGTGGTGGTGAGTGATGCCACATCCGGGAGATCAGCGTAACCGCCTATGATGACAGGCATAAGGCTCAAGGCATAAGGCTCAAGGCTATAGGGCTCGGATACATGGTCTCGTCCTTCTACCTTCACCCTCAGGCGTATATCATTCACGAGAGTCGGGCCAAGATTCTCAGCCTGGTAATGCAGGCGGTTCACGATACCCCGCTTGATCCTCGCTCCCTCAGCAAGGGTTGCGCGTACCAAGGGCAGGGTAATGCTCCGGGGTAGGCTCTCCTGGGCGTATTCATCCACCGCAATGACCGTGTAACGGCGTTCATCTCCGGCATAACCTGTATCGGTGTAAGACAGGGCCGTAAGCAGGATGTCATTCAGCTTGACCCGGGATTCATCAGGCCCCAGGTAGATGTCATATCCGGCAATGCTTCCTCCTGGATGGGTCCAGGAGACTACCGGAGAATCATTGTCCTGTTGTACTACATGCAGGCTTGATACCGGCAGGAGATCGAAATTCAGGTACAAGGAGTTGGAGGGTGCTGATTCATTTCCTGCCTCATCCACTGCTGTAACCACATAGCAGTGATCCGTGGGTGAGGGGGTGGGGTCGATCACCGTAGTCTGGCTAATCCCTGTTGCCAGGGGTGTAAGGCCCTCAACCGAGGTGATCTCCGGGAGATCCGCCCGGTACAGGGAGTAGGCGATGGGCTCGGTATAGGGAGGGGCCTGCCAGGTAGCCATGATTCCCTGAGGCACAAGTTCCAGGGTGAGATCTTGGGGTGCACCAGGTGAGGTGGCATCTGATGAGACGTCAATGGTATCGCTCATCCCGCTCATGGCTTCCTGTTCATTTTCCTGGCGGATACTGGCAACCGCATAGGTATAGACCCCATCTGTGGGGGGTTCATCAAGGTATTCCAAAACCGTCTCGAGCCGCTCATAGGCAGTGAGTTCACCCTCGCCTGGGGCCTTTCGAAAGAGCTGGTAGCCCACCGCGCCCTCAACCTGGTTCCAGGAAAGCCTTATCTTACCACCCGGTAATGATACTCCGGTGAGCCCTTCAGGGGGCGCAAGGGGAGGCAGATCTCCCTGGTAGACCTGGAAGAGATTGTGACAGAGAATTTTCTCACTGGTATTGTCCAGATCATCCACACCGTGAAAGATAAAGTGGAATGTCTCTGATTCTGCCAGGCCTGCATCAGCG
This sequence comes from Desulfatiglandales bacterium, assembly GCA_035527895.1. GTDB lineage: Bacteria > Desulfobacterota > DSM-4660 > Desulfatiglandales > B25-G16 > JADFWK01. The sequence continues at coordinate 12,810 of DATKZQ010000040.1, read as the reverse complement.
GGTAAGGTGAAGGTTGCCTGCCAGGCCTGGGCATCCCCGGATTGAGGAGTGACCTGGTTTAGGTTTTCAATGGTAATGGCGGTCCTCCCGGGGGCGGAGAGCAGGTAGGAAAGCTGCGGCACCTCACCAGGCTTTATCTCTTCGGTGAAGCCGATCGTGACAGTCACTGCCACAGGGCTTGTTTCATCATTTTGAATGGGCTCAGGAGGCTGGATGGTAATGGAGCTTATCGAGGGTCCTTGTGTGTCGATCTGGATGGTGCCGCCAGAGTCAATCTCGGTACCCCGGTTCCCCACCAGGTCCCTTCCGGAGAATACTGCATACGCAGTTCCCGTAGGGGTGGAATCTGAGATGACAAAGAAACCGGAGTACTCCATATCGGAGCTCTGAGTGAGCTCGACGGAGAAGGGCACGCCTCCCTCAGGGGTAATACTAAAAAAGGGTATGGCCTGAAGGGGCTCGCTCACGGTAAGACTCACAGCCACTGTACCCGGTGCCATCCTCCCCGTTTCTGGGTCATGATTGCCCTGCGGCACATACACAATTGAGGTTGCCCGGGGCATGGTGCGGTCGGATAGTGCCGATGCCTCTTCCGAGGGTTCGCTCTCATTATCCACGGTGCTCACCGTTGTGACCCGGTAGAAGTAGGTGCCATCCTCAGCAGGGAGATCGTTAAATGAGATCGCGGTGATGAGATCGTTATTAACTCGTTGTGCCTCGCCGAGGGAGGTAAAACTGGCTGTGGCACGGTAGAGGTGGTAGCCCTTGACAGAGGTGTTTAACGGTGCACGCCAGGTGAGTTTGATCACCCCGCTTGCCTTTGATAGGGCCGTCAGATTGGTGGGGCTTGCAGGAATGGTGGTATCCAGGGTGATCAGGACCGCTTGGCTCAAAGGCCCGGTGCCGGCACGATTTCTGGCAGCGGCCTGGATCTGGTTATCGCCCTCTGTCAGGGTCAAGGAAATAGTGAAATTCCCCAACCCATCCACTGCCACCGGGTCTCCTGTTTGGGTACCATTGTTAGAGAGGATGATCTCGGTGTATTTCTCTGCATATCCAGACACGGTGATTGAGGCCTGATTTGTTATGATCCCGCTTTGTGGTTGTGTAATAGTGGGCGCCAGGGGCAGAGCCAGGACCACAGTAAGAGTATATTCCAGTGTGGTAGTATTCCCCAGGGTGTCATAGGCAACGATGGCAAGTAAATGGGTGCCGTCATCCACCTCTACGATATTCCAGTAGCAGTCATAGTAAGGGGTGCCATTGTAGTCCGCGCGAACGAGGGTTCCATCAAAGGAGAATTCCACACGGCTCACCCCTGCGGGGTCCGCTGCATTGAGGGTAAAGGTGGCAGGCTTGTTTAGAGTGTGGCCATTTACCAGGGCAACGCCGTTTACCTGGACATTGGTTATCTCCGGTCCCTGGGTATCGGGAACGGGGGTAACGGGTATGGTAGTGACCGTTTTTCGTTCCCCGTCAGAGAGATTGACTGTGGTGACGGCACAGTAGTAGGTTACATTGTTGGTGAGACCGGCGACCTTGGCAGACGTTTGCGTGGCAGTGACCCTCGCACTCATCCCCTGTACCGTTGAGAAATCCGTCTCGCTTACATACACCGCATAGTGCTTCACATACTGGGATGGTGTTACCCCATCCCAGGTGAGATCCACGTATCCGCTCTGGGGGGTGACAGCGATGTTTGCAGGGTTGTCCAGGAGCGTGATCCCGGTAATCAATACGCCACTGCTCTCATTTCCATCCGTATCATAGGCGGTGATCCTGAAGGGATAGGCCGTGGCCAGGCTCAGGCCGGTTTCTTCATGGGTATTCTGGCTCGAGGGAAGAATCACACCCTGCGTCGCGTTATTAAAGTAGGCCTTATACCCCGCCAAATCACCGTGGGTGTTGGCTGAGTGCTCCCAGGTAAAGACCAGGCGGGTATCAAAGCACTCAACCTGGAGGTTAGTCACCTCCTCGGGCGGTAATCTGTCTGTGGGAACCGCGGAAACAGGGGTCACCGTGGTATTGGCATTGCCCATGAGATCCACTGCCACCACAGCAAACCAGTAGGTGGTGCCCTTAGTGAGGTTTTGAACCGGGTAGGTGAAGGTACCGGCATTTACGGTAGCATGCACCGTGAGCCCGGAGACATCCGTGAAACTGGAGGTCGCATAGTAGATCCTGTAGGAGGCGATATCCCCGTGAACCGATTCGTCATAGCCGGTCCAATCAAGGGTCACGGTGGTGCCATTCCCCTCCCCGTTTGCCGTGAGGGTGTCAACGGGCAAGGGCGGGATGTCATCAAAGACGATCTCAACGGTCACATCGGTGCTCTGATTCAAGGCCCGGTCCTGTGCGGCAAAGGTAAGCTGGTTTGGCCCGCTATTGAGCGCAACCGTGTGCTGCCAGGTGGTCTCGGGTGTGTGGCCTACCACCTCAGCGCCGTTGAGGAGGATACGGGCATAGGCCTCCTTGGTGCCGCTCACGGTCTGGTTGGGGTTGTGGGTCGGGGATTCCACGGGGTTCAGCTCAGGTGGAGGAGGGGCGATGGTATCCACGGTGAAGTGGCACTCGGCCGCACTCCCCCGGTTGCTCAGGTTGTCTTCCAATTGTACGGTAAGCGTGTAGTGAGAATCGAGAAAGGGGCTTGCCGGGGTAAAGACAAGCTCGCTCGCCCCGGGGATGGTCCAAGTGCCGCCTACCTCGACCATCCCGCTATCCTTGATGGATAGGGTGCTCGCATCCAGGTTCAGACCGCTCGTCTCCTCCTGATAGCCAACGAGCACGGTTGCGGGTGCCACATTCAGGAAGCTCCCGTGAGCAGGGGTTATGGAGGTAATGGCAGGGGCTATGGAATCCACCAGGATATCCACCCATTCAGAAGGGCTCCGGTTTCCGGCCCCATCCTCAAGATAGATCTCAAGGGAGTTGTTACCCTGGGGGAGGGTCAGGTCCACGGACCAACCGCCGGTGCCCGGAGGTACCCTCAAGACGGCGTTGATCCACACACCGGTATTGTCCTCGCGGGTTCCGGTGAGGGTTATTGTGGGGCTGTCGGCCTTGTTTTCGGCCGGGCGCGCCTGGATTACACCACTAAAAACGGTGCCCCCGGTGATCGTAGGTTTGGCTGGCGATTGGCTGTCCACGGTAAAGGAGAAGCTATAGGCCTGTGTGTTACCAGCCATATCCTGTGCGGTGAAGGAGACCTGGTAGGTATCATCTGCCATGGGCGAGGTATCGGGAGTAAAGGTAAACTCGTCGTTCAATTCGGTGACGGTCCCACTCACCGTCTGGTTAGTTCCGTCCTTGACCGTTATGCCCCCTGCCACGGCAGTATCATCCACTGTGCCCCCATAGCGGTCCACAAGGGTAATCACGATCTGCTGCACCTGCTGGAGAACAGCCCCCTGAGCAGGGTTTGTGCCGACCAGCTCCGGAGGGATGGTGTCTATGGCCTCTGGCAAGCTTTGAGCGAGGCTGTTATTCCCCTCATCTGATTCGGTAACCTGTCCAGTACTGTCAACCACTACTTCAATAGTGTGGTCTCCCACCTGGGCCGTCCAGGTTTGGATCACCTGTATAGACTCGCCTGGGGCAAGGATCTGGGTAACGGTTTTGGTGCCAATGCTCGACCCATCGATCCGGAAATCTACCTGAAAGTCATCAACCGCCGGGCCTGCGCCATTGTTTTGAATGGTCCCGGTGAAAGTGACCTCCTGGCCGCCCTCAATATTGGTGGCTGGCTCCCAGGTGATCCCGGCAACTACAAGATCGGATGCCCACGTGGTGAACTGCCAGATCGGACCGCCCATCTCAAGGCCCTCAACATCCCGGGCGATAATTTGCCAGAAGTAGGTGCCTCCGTCGTTCAGGCTCCCTTTCTGATAGCTAGGGGTACTGATACCATTGGCCACCTTAGTGAGGCTCCCCGCTGCCGTGCCGAAGTACACGTCATACACCACCGTATCCCAGGGGTCGGGATCTCCCCCGGCCCAGCTGAGGGTACATGACCCATTGGCAAGAGGCACGTTAACGGCAGTGTCAACAGGGTTGGGGTTATTGGGGACAAAGGGCGGGCTGTTCTTTGGGAGTACAAGGACATTATCCCACTCCCGATAATCGATAGTGTATCCGAGATGGCCATACTGCTGAAACTTGATCTTGAATGCGGAGGTATAGCCAAACGAGGCATCGTAGTTGGCCTGGATATATGCTACCTTTGCATCCAGGTCCACGGTAAAGGTTTGCCCTAAGGAACCCACATCAAGATCAGAGGCATTTAGAATCCTATACCAGGTGGTGCCATCAATGCTGACGGCAACACCGTCGCCAAGAGTGTGGCCGGTAAAAACTTCTGGGAGAGAGTTGCTTTCACTGTCAAACTCAGCCTGAAAGAAGCTCAACTCCACATTCTGAAACCCTGTCATATCGAGGTTGAGGATGGCCTCATTGAGGGCATAGTCGCCACCCCCTGAGACATCCATGCGCAACCTTCCACCTATGACCCGAATGCGCCCGTAGCTATTGGAGGAGTAATACTGCCAGCCATGGCTGGGCATCCCTCCTGAAAAATCCTGACTATACGGAAGCGTGGGATACTCATTGTCAACGATGGTGAGCACCGCCGTGATCGGAGTGCCCAGTGAGGTCCCACCCCCAGGGTTGGTAAGGGAAAGGCTCACAGTTTCGTCCCCTTCGACCTGGGTGTCATCAAGGATGGGGATGGAAAATGCCTTTTCAGTCTCTCCATCGCCAAAGAACAAGATTCCGGATGTGGCTGTGTAGTCGGCCCCGGCCGCAGCGCTGCCGTCACTGGTGACATAGTCCACGCTGATCGCTCCACTGCTGCTGGATGTGCGGATCACGGTAATCGCAACGCTTTCACAGCTCTCCTCAACCGTGTACGAAGAGGAGCTGAATTGGAGCTCACCCGGGTCATTGTCTTCCACCTCAATAGTATCAATGCCAGGGGTCCAGCCTGCAACAGAAACGGTGATGGTCACGGTCTGGGTTCCATCGATCACCGTATCATCGATGATCGTCATATCAAACGTGGATGAGCTCTGGCCTGTAGGGATGGTTACCGTTGCCGGCACCGTTACTTCAGAGGTATTATCCGATGACAGATCAACAACGAGATCCCAGGTTAGGGTTCCTGGAATGGACACGGTTCCTGCATCGGCCAGAACCCCATCACGCTCACCAGCGTTCTCTGGAACCGTAACGGCCAGAAGTCTCAACTCATTGTCCTCTACGTCAATGGTATTGCTGCCGGAGGTCCAGCCTGCCACTGAGGCGGTGATGGTCGCGGTCTGGATTCCATCGATCACCGTATCATCGATGATCGTCATATCAAACGTGGATGAGCTCTGGCCTGTAGGGATGGTTACCGTGGCTGGAACCGTTACTTCAGAGGTGTCATTCGAGGTCAGCAAAACGGCCACATCGGTATCCACCGGAGCACTCACATTGGCCGTACCCTGAGCAAGGAGCACACCATCACCTTCTGTGGCACTGGCGGGTATATCCACCGTGAGGGTGGCAGTTTCGTTATCATGGACCTGGATTGTGCCCGTGGCAGAATAATAGCCGGTTGCAGAGGCAGTGATGCTGACCGTTTGCGATCCATCAAGCAAGGTGTCATCCACAATGGTCACATCAAAAGAAGCAGATGTATGGCCGGCAGGAATAGTGACGCTTGCCGGAGCCGTGACCTCTGAGGTGTCGCCAGAGGCTAGATTTACGAGCAGATCGCTCGTCGCTACGTCTTCACTGCTTACGGCTCCCTGGCCTTCCAGCACGCCATCACCTTCGGTGGCATCCTGGGGAAGAACGACCGACAGGGATATGAGATCCAGAAATCCCACTCCCCCTGGGCCGCTCACCTGCACCGGGGTGGTTCTATCGGTAGTCGTGCCGTCACCGAGCTGGCCGTAGTAATTATACCCCCAGGCCCATAGGGTGCCATCGGCCTTGAGGGCGAGGATGTGATATGCTCCTGCAGTGATTGCAACCACATCGGTGAGACTGGGGACCTGCGCCGGGGTTGTTCTGTGGGTAGTCGTGCCGTTACCGAGCTGGCCATAGCCATTACACCCCCAGGCCCATAGGGTGCCATCGGCCTTGAGGGCTAGGGTGTGCTCCCCCCCTCCGGCAGTGGCGATCACATTGGTGAGATTCAACACCTGCACCGGGGTGGTTCTGTGGGTAGTCGTGCCATCACCGAGCTGGCCATACCAATTAGCCCCCCAGGCCCATAGGGTGCCATCGGCCTTAAGGGCTAGGGTGTGATAGTATCCCCCGGCGATTGCAACCACATCGGTGATATTCGACACCTGCACCGGGGTGGTTCTATCGGTAGTCGTGCCATCACCGAGCTGGCCGTAGTAATTGTACCCCCAGGCCCATAGGGTGTCGTCATCCTTGAGTGCGAGGGTGTGAGCTCCGCCTCCGGCAATGGATGGCGATACGGTGACCTCATCATTATCCAAAACTGCAATCGTATCACTGCCAGGGGTCCAGCCTGCAACAGAAACGGTGATGGTCACGGTCTGGGTTCCATCGATCACCGCATCATCGATGATCGTCACATCAAAGGTAACTGAGCTCTGGCCTGCGGGGATGGTTACCGTTGCCGGCACCGTTACTTCAGAGGTGTCATCCGATGACAGATCGACAACCAGATCCCAGGCTAGCGTGGTTGAGATCCACACCGTTCCTGCAGTGGCCAGATCTCCATCGCCCTCCATAGCAGTCTCCGGGACAGCAACGATTAAATTAGCCGCATACGACGAGGCGATTCCGCTGAAAGTAAAGGCCCCTGCTAAAAACAGTATCGTCCAAAAGGAGAGGTTAATTCTTTTCGTTTTTCTGCTCATGTGTTCGAACATCTTTATGCAAGGTTCGAAAATCCAGCACAGGTTTCAAAAGTTCCTATCCATTCATCTTAACCCTGAGCCCATCACCGGCAAACCGGAGCCGATAGTAATCGCCCATGGGATTCTGAGGTGATTCACTGATCACCTGCATGGCGATGTAGTGTGATGGGTCCTGCATGAACACATTCCTTTGGGGATCTGCGATGTTCCAGACACCATTGTCGCGGAGCTCCACCCAATTATGGAGGCCATTTGGTTTCAGGACAGCATTTTCTGGGCATATGTATCCACCGATACACCGGGCTGGAATATTGTTGGCCCGACACAGGGCAGCAAACAGGTACATGAATTCGGTGCAGTCACCCTTTTTGTCTCTCAAAGCATAGAGAGCGCCACGGGAATTTCTTAGATAACCTGTGTATTCCATATTGCCCGCGACCCAGCGGAAGATATTCTCCGCGGTCACGACCGGTTTTGACCCTTTGAGTTCTTTTGCCACTCGAGAAATCTCAGGATTATCAGATTCACAATACTTTTCTGCTCGAAGATAGGCAGAAAGATCCTTTACCTGCATAGGGTTCGGCCTATCTGAAAGCAAGAGATCTGCCTCTATGGTGATGATCTTAGTGGCGTATGGCGGGAGGTTTTTAAAGGTGAACTGGAGAATCTGGTTGCCCAGGTCATCTGAGATCACCTGAAAGGGGTGTGATGCTTCAAGGTGCACGCATTGTTGGGTAGGGGTTTGTTTTACCGGGGCATAGGTCCAGAACTCCGCCTCTTTCACCAAACGGTTTGTCTTGTTCTGGAGGGTGAAACCGTATTGAATGTGTCTGGGAATGGTATAAGAAACCTTTTGGCTGCCAAGCCACTCGCGTCCTTTGGTAAGCATCAATATAAACAGAAACAGAATGCAGCCACAGCTGATTAGTCCGACTTTGGCGGCCCTCATCAGAACTCCTCTATTGCTGAAAGGTATTGCAAGCAATCGCTCTGTTAACAGCCGAATGTGGAAATTCCAAATGAATAGCAAGTCCGAGTTTTCAAAAAGCTAGTCTAATCGAATTGGAGAAAACCCCGCTTGGAGTCTGCTAACCTCTCCTACGAATAGCACCGCGTGTGTTGATGTTCTCTCGCCCGCTCCCCCTCATCTTGGCTCAGGCTCGCTCAAGCCCCCAGAGTGCACAGGGAAAAGATACTTATCTTGGCCTGATTTCTTGAGCCCCGTTGAAAATTTCTAAAAACCCACGGGACGGGCCTCCAAAATCAGGCCAAACGCTCAGCCCTCACGGGCAACGGTACCATTCTACTAGCTTTTGGGTGAAGGCGTCATGCTGTATCAATATCGACGCGAAGCGTTGGAGATTGATCTGAATTCCACCCCCAGGAATCCAGATCAAACCCCTCAGTGCCTCCGAGTGCTCTGTGAGACACAAACCAGACCCTTTTAGGGTCCTTATTCAAGCCACCCCTTCAAGGGGTGGTCATTGACTGAATAATGAGGTTTTTAAAGCTGCCGGTCTCTCAATTGGCCTGAAAAAGTAAGTGTATGTAATGTTCGATTCAGGTTAGCTGGTTCTCGGACTTCTTCTCTCAATTAAAGCATTCTATGATTTGCCCTGGTCATTCGATTCCTCAGTATTCAAACCTTGTTTCAGGTTTCGGATTCCCGCGATGAGTGGGATTGGTGTCATGGGCAACTTGGGCACTTCTTAAGCGTCGTTTGCGAACGGTGTCTGGCATTAGTGGCAAGCCGCTGTAGCTCCAGGAATTCTTGGTATGCATCGAGTCCGCCTTCAAGAAAAAAAACGTTCTTGATGCCAATATCCTTGAGCAACTTTTCTATTCTGTCATAATGTTCACCCTTTTGGTTGCATATCATTAGCGATGAAAATCGACTATATCGGAGCTTTACCAGGGTTGCCTTCAGGGCTTCAGTAAATCTTTGCCCATCACTGTCAAAAGGCAGAGAAATAGCTTGAGGAATAAAGGGGGGGGTTATGAGGCGCTTCGATACGGATACGTCAATCACCAGATTGTTTCTGTAATCTTTCTCGACAAACAAGGCAGCGGGAGAAACCCTATTTAACTTCGCCTGTGCAAAGACATCTCCTTTAAATGGCGCTCCTTTCTCTCTCCAACAGTTCAATCCGCCATGAAGAATCCAAGCCCTAAAGCCCAAACGTCTCAGATGCTCGCACTCTCGTTCTAAGGCGGTGCGGGTATATCCCTCATTGACAAGGACTAAAGGTTTTGCCTTGAGAAAGCCCTTTGTCTTAATTGCGAAGAGGGGCATGTTTATGGAACCGGGGATTCTAAATTTCTGGAACGCGGCCAACCCACGCACGTCAATAAGATAGACCTCCTGCCTTTCTTTCAGTTTTTGCAAAACAGATTCCGCGGAAATTGTAAAAGCCGGATTGTGCGCCTTACTTTTAGCGGTAGACAATTCGGAGGGATTTCTCAAGGCTTGAGCTTTGTGCGTTTCAGAAAAACCGACGCGGGCCTGTAGTCCGAACAGCAAGGAAACCAAAGGTATGAGAACAGCTGTTTTTGTGGTGTAGACCATTGCTTTAGCTCTCACAGACTATGCTTCAGTTTTTTGAAGAACAGACTACCAGTTCGGTGAGGCTAGTTTCGCATAATTTATAGTCTTTATCCAGAGGAATTTTAGTGAATTCGGCTAAGTTGGCTAATAAATGGAGCACTTCTGGTTAACTTATGTAAACGTAAACGGGGTCAGCCCTTGACTCGGGGCAATTGAGCCTTTATCGCTTCAACCCTTTTTCTGACCAGTTGCAGGTCATCCTTTGCCCATTACCCTGAGCGGATATGTGGTAGAAGGCTCCCTCATATTCAATGCGGATAGGCCTGGCCATGGGTGCTTCCTCTATGAGAGAACGCGTTGCCCGGCCTGTCCTTTATATGAATTTGTCCTTAGTCAAGGGCTGACCCCTTTTCACTCAGACGCCTTACTGATAACCCAAGCCAACCCCCCCACGAGGACGTTTTCACAATACGCACCATGCGTAATACTTGCATTCGTGCTGATCACAAAAACTGCTGGCCTTACCAAAGCAGTCAAACGAGCCTTCACGCAGTTGTCTTTTGTGGATGAGGGGAGCTAACGTGTCCCTAAAGCAGACATGGCACAGGCCCCCTGTATATTCATTTTGATCGTAGGGGATCGTTGATTCCTTGTCCCATTCGCTGCCACACTTGATACACTTGACCTTAATAAGAAACATGGATAGATCTCAATAAAAAGAGCACAGGTAAAGATGCCCAAAAGGACAGGGAATGCCTTCAAAAAGCGCTTTTGCTGCACCTCGTAACTGCTGTCTTGTTGTCATTTTCCCACCTTATTTTTCTGCAAATATTATACCGCAGGCCTTGCTAAGATTTCCTTTTTTGGCAAAAGTTTTTTAACTACATAGCGAAAGGGTAAAATAAAAGTACGAGTTGAAGATCTTTTATTTAACCCAAATCAAACGTTACATGGAGAGTATTTTACATGACATTTCTTAAGACGCTTATGGAGTTTTCGGGCATGATCCAAACCGAGCTATCTAAGCATACCGATATTGCCCAATATAGAATCAGCCAAATTGTTAACGGCCATAGGGCCAGTAAAAACGAGAAACAAAAGTTGGAAAAGTTTTTCGGAATGCCCGGATATTTGCTGATCGGAGGAGAGAATGAATCAAGAAGCGACACATAATAATGTTCTGAATAGCAAGAAAATGACCCACATTTACAACGCATGGGTCTTGTTTCGATTAGACCGACTCATTGAAGATAAGGCAGCACAGGGGCGGCAGGCCTCCACCTGCATGGATAACCTCCCCTGTGGAATCCTTTGCGGGCTCGCTTCTAATCCTAGTGCTTCCATCTAGAGTCGGCCACGGAGCCTAACCGAAAGTTGGCTTTTTCCAAGCACTACGTTCGACTGCGGGTCAAAGACGGAATGATTGTTTCTTGGTGCTCGTGGGTTCTCCGATTCTCTGCTTGAATATGGTGATGAATTCGCATTGAAATATGCAACTGGTTAGGATCATCCGAAGTTACGTATAGCAGTTAGAACTAAGCACCCGGCCTGTAGATACTACGTATAGTAACAGTAAGCCAGGAGCTTTGTGAGAGAGTTTCAATTTACAGCAGAATACTGAATTCTTTGAAGCATGAGACGTACCACAAGATATGGGAACCCTGATAGAAAAAGCGGAACTGTTCTTGCCCCCTCTATCTAAGAAAGTAAGCTATTGGAAGAACCCCTTGGGTACGACGACAATTCCCCTCGGTGTTACGGTAAAACGTTTTCTGTCCTGCTTGGGATTATAACCAATTTCCGTGTGGAGGGGAATCGCGTTTTGTTTGTCGATGATTGCTTTCTTGATCTTACAGTGGCGACCTACGATCACATTATCCATGATCACTGATTCCTCAACGGTTGCCCAGCTCCTAACAACTACATAATAGGAAATCACTGAGTTTCTCACAATTCCACTTACCATAGCTCCTGGCGCCACAAGCGAGTCGAGGGCCTTGCCCACTCGAAAACCTTTAGGCCTCTCATTGGCAAATATAAATTTGGCAGGCGGAGCTGGTAGCTGGTACGTATGGATTGGCCATTTATGGCCGTAGAGGTTAAAGGAAGGATTCAGACCGCAGAGATCCATGTTGGCGTTCCAATAGGCGTCCAAGGTTCCCACATCTCTCCAGTATGAGGAATCGGGAGTTGTCGGTTCTAACTTGAGCCTTTGCTCCCCATCTTTAAGAGTCTCAACGATGTAATCTTCAATCATATTCTGCTTCCGGAAAGGATAGGCGTACACCCTTGACGCGGGAATTAAGCCAGGGATGATGTTCTTGCCGAAGTCGGCCCGTCTATTCGATTTGAGTGCATCCAAGAGAATCTCCGTTCTGAATAGGTAAATACCCATGGAGGCAAGCACTCTGTCGGAATCACCAGGTATAGTCTTGGGATTTTCCTTGGGTTTTTCTTGAAATCCGTGGATGCGATAGTCCTCGTCGACATCAGCAACACCTACTTGGGGAGCCATCTCCTTTCCCACCTCAATGAGACCAATGCATGTATCAGCATTTTTCTCCACGTGATATCTAAGAAACCTGCTGTAGTCCATCTTGTAGATATGGTCACCCGACAGGATCAGGATATGACGCGGTCTTGTCTGTTCAATGAGGTAGAGGTTTTGACGGATTGAATCTGCAGTACCCTGGTACCAATCGCCACTGACCCTCTGCTGCGGTGAAACGATTTTCAGGAAGTGCCCTAGTTTCTGATTGAAGATATTCCACCCAGCTTCCAGGTGGTCATTGAGAGATTGGGATTTATATTGAGGCAGGACAATGATCCTGTAAAGTTGAGAGTTTATACAATTGCTCAGCGTCAGGTCGATAAGCCGGTAGATGCCGCCAAAGGGAACAGCCGGCTTCGCCCGGTCCCGAGTGAGTGGCATGAGCCGTTCGCCTCTTCCTCCAGCCATGATAAAAGTGAGGGTGTCTTTCATGACGGTGTGAAAGATAACTCAAGGATTATTCATCGGAAAGTATGCGGAAAGGCTGCGGGCACGAGCCTCAACGCTTCTGGGCGTGAAGACCCACTGCTTCACTATTAGCCTTTCCATAATTTCTTTGATTGCGATTATTACGAGAAATAGGGATATTACCCGATTTCCACTAACTCCAGGTCGAAGAACAAGGTGGCCCCGGCTAAGGGGTGGTTTCCATCAAGGGTTACCGTATTTTCAGTCATGCCAGAAATGATTACATTGATATCGTCACCATCAGATTGCCGAATTCGGAGCCCCTTTCCGATAGCGGGGGTAACGTGTTCAGGGAGATTGCTTTTATCAATCTCCACCATCAAATCCTCTTGCTTCGGCCCATACGCTTGTTCTGGTGGGACTGCAAT
>DATKZQ010000039.1:0-3483 GCA_035527895.1 Desulfatiglandales bacterium | reverse complement strand
TCCTCAGGGGCGTTCCCTGGCATCGCCTCCCGCAGACAATATCTTGGCTCGACGGGGCAAAATTGAACCTTCAATTCCGATAACTATCACTCGAAGAGAGTGAGATCAAAATGACGGTTAAACCTGCGCGAAAATCGGTGTCTAACGAAGTCTGTTATCGAATTATGTTTTTGACTGTGATATCGCGTTGCCCTAAAAGCTCAGCGGTACAGTGCTGTCCAAGTACAAGCGCTGGTTACCCGATTCCTGTGGCTTTGTCAAGACCTGCCTTCGCTCCCTGAAGTAGAGTCCGGTCTTGGAGCTTTTTGACGCCTGCAAACGACAGAAGCACTCGGGACAGGGAGGATTGCTAGCCTTGATATCTTTACCTATCCGCAGTATTTTGCTCATCAGCGGCTCCTCCTTTTGAATGGTTTCTATTCAATTGAAAATTACAGCCATTTTAGGGACCGCTATCTGAAATTTCAACTAACTTTAGTACACCCTCGCCATTTCTTGTCCTCCTGTCATCTTAGGGTTGGATATTCAATGAATGCCGTGCATGGCATCCGAATCGTACGGATGATATTAAACAAGAATACACTGCACGGGCAGCGAAGTACAAGTGCCAAGCCGTTCTTACACCTTTTTTCGTTTCCAGCGCCCCCGGGAGAACCAGAAAGCCATGGCAAGCCCCTTGGCGATGCTGGAGCCCGATATGCTCCACCACACCCCGTTGATACCGAGGCCGAAGAATCCGGCAAGCACATAGGCCATGGGTATACGCGCCAGGTTGAGGGGTACGGTGATTACCATGGCAGGTACGGTATTGCCTGCTCCTGAGAAGGCACCTTCAAGCACAATCTCAATTCCCATGAACACCTGACTGAAAGCGAGGATCTCCAAATACATAGCACTTGCCATAATCGCGTCCAGGTCAGGCGAGAACACGGACCCAATCTGACGGGAGAACAAGAAAAATAGCACGGAGAAAACAAACAGGATGGCGACCACGATCCCCGTTGCAATCCATCCCGCCCGCGCCGCCCTCGCCGGTTTGTTTGCTCCAAGGTTTTGCCCCAGGCAGGTTGCCGTGGCTATTGAGACACCCAAGGCCAGAAAGAAGCTGACTCCCTCAACGGTGTGCCCGATGCGCAAAGCGGCGATATATTGCGGACCATAGGCGGCTGGAAGCCTTGTGACAATCATATACACAAGAGGAAACAACACTTGAGAGACAGCATTGGGTAACCCAATCCGTAAGGTCGAGCCGAACAGCCCCCAGTCCATGCCGGTATTGTGATCGAAACGGAGTTTCAGGCTTCCCCTGGTAATCACCGGCAGAGAATGCGGAACGTAGCGCAGTACGGGATTTTCCAACCGTTTTGTACCAAAACGAAGTCTGCCACGGAGAAGCCAGATTCCGGAAACGACCATAAACAGGCGGGCAATCACGGTTGCCAGAGCAGCACCGGCAACACCCAGCCTCGGAAAACCCAACAACCCGAGCATGAGCACCGGATCCAGGACGGTGTTGATAAGCAGGGTGAAGAACATGAGCCACATGGGGGTAACCGTATCGCCGTCCGCCTGGAAGATCCGTTGAATGGTGAAGGAGAGAAAGATGAGCGGGCACCCAAGTAAAATGACTCGCAGATATCTGGTGCCGAGCTCGGTGACCTCAACGTTCGTTCCCATGAGGACGAAAAGGGCCGGTACCAGAAACCAGAGGGTGGCTCCAATAACAATTGAAAGCAGTAGTGCATACTGGATGCCCTTTGCAGCGATGTATTCGGCCTTTGGGAGGTCTCCTTCGCCAATCCGGCGGGCCAGGGTTGCAGAGATCCCAACTGACACGAGGCTAGTCAACCCAAAGATTAACCAGAGCACGAAGCCGCCGGTTGCGATACCGGCTAGTGCAGATTTACCCAAAAGCTGCCCGACCCAGATGGTGTCGATAATGTTGTACGCTCCTTGCAGGTACATCATCAACACCGCGGGCCCAGCCAGCCGGAGAATGACCGGCATGAGGGGGGCATCCCCGGTAATGATATCGTGAACGCGGGGTTCTCTCTCCGCAGCTGGGATAGTCGTATGAACTAGGGGCACGTTAGTTAAACTTTAGTTAAAAGATTACCGTTTCAATTTTGGAATTTGGAAAAACGGGCAGGCACATCCCACCCATATTCTGCCTCATCTGCGTTATACATGGGAAGAATAATGTAACTTGGATGTGCAAAAAACCCAATCTCAGATATAGGGAACATGCTGTTGTTGCCGGATAACCTGTTGAACGGTCCAGAATAAAGAGACAAAAGGTGCCAGGATCAAGCCGAAGTATTAGGCATGGAAGCTACAAAGAGAAAGGGTTATCGAACGGCGGAAGGGATTAGCCATACCATTGAGGAGCGATTAGGCCGTAATTGCATGGCATTACACCACATACCTCGGCAAAGAGCGCAGGGTTTCGGCTGCGTCGGTGATGATGCGATCGATGACGTCCTTTACCGCGGGGAGGTCTTGGATACGGCCCGAAACTTCGCCGCTCAGGAAAAGGGAGCCGTCTTGGTCATTATCAATGAGTCTGGCAAAGCCTTCTCTTTCTATTTCAATCAATTGGGGATGCAAATCCACGGGTTGTCCTTTAAAGAAGTCCGGGAAGAGACGTGCCGTGCTTTCTACAAGCTTTATAGACGCGGCATTCGTTATGAATCGCATGGGTCCGAACATGCCGCGCGCAACGAGGGTATCGCGTTCCGAGCTTTTTATTACAGCCTGCTTCCAGACGTCCCAGAAGTCGGACTCCTGTGTGGCGATAAACCGCGTGCCCATCTGCACTCCGACGGTGCCGAGAGCCAGGGCGGCCGCCACCGTGCGGCCGTCGCAGATTCCCCCAGCTCCGATAACCGGAAGAGAGCTTGCTTCAACCACGGCAGGTATCAGGACCATGGAGTGTACCGGCTTCCAGGAGATGTGAGCCCCTGCTTCATGGCCGGAAGCTATCACGGCGTCAACTCCGGCTTTCTCAGTACGTCGCAGATGATAGACAGAGGGAACAACGTGAAACCAGATCAAGTCTGTGTTACGAATTGCCTCTCTCCAGGGCAAGGGATCGCCGGCCGAGGTGATGATGACCTTCAGGCGTTTCCGCAGTTCAGGGTCACCATCGCGGATTGCAATGGTTCCGAAGATGAGCTTCTTTGCCGCCTCCAGGAATTCCGCGGATAAGGGGCAGTTCACGCCGAAAATGCCGCCGGTCTCACTGGTTTCTGCTTTAACGAACGCAATGCTCCGTTCAAGGTATTCCTCGGTCGTTCCCTCGCCAAATACGAGTTTTGGGTCCACAGGTGTTGCGACACTGTGCTGGACTCCCATGCCAATGAGGCTTATTATCCCTAGCCCGCCGGCATTTGCCACTGCCGCCGCAAGTTTATTAGTGCTGTAAGGGCCCATTCCGCCCTGTATGATCGGGTGCGTTATTCCGAGCTTTTCGTTTAACCACGT
>DATKZQ010000038.1:0-7063 GCA_035527895.1 Desulfatiglandales bacterium | reverse complement strand
GGTGCCGCCCACATAGAGCCCGATGAAAAAGCAGGCGAGAACGATCCACCATCCGTAGAAGATTTTCCGAGGCATTCGGTTCAAAGGGTTGAGTTAGTGTTAATCGAAGAAATACTGCAAATTGATCATCGCTCGTATAGTACAAGGGTTTGGAAGTGTCAATATCTCTGTTCAGCGCTGAGACATTTCTATGCGAGGGCCCGCCCTGGGACTTTTTCTTTGACATAAATACCACATCTCCCCATACTATAGTGAACGACTCAAATAAGTAGACATTCAAAAGCCTGTCATTGCGAGCGCAGCGAAGCAATCCCATGAGATTGCTTCGTCACTATCGTTCCTCGCAATGACTGCTTTCTATTGTCGTTCACTGTAGCATGATTTCCATGACGGTTTAGTTTGGCGATCTGCAAACGAACATTTGCCATGCCCCAGGTTTTCTCCGTGGTAGATGAACCCTGCAACCGCTTCTTGTCAAATCTGCTTGACGGAATCCCCTGAAATTACATACAAAGAGCAAAGGCAAGCCCCGTTCTGCCTCACCTCTGTTCTTGTTGATCCGTGAGAGAGATGGGTACCGGGGCTGGGGGGATCGGCTTCGAGAGAGCTGAGGCCTCTCTCGGACACGGGTTTTCCGATGATTGTTGGGAAAATCGACTAATTCATCCTTCGAAGGGGGATGGACCGTCTGCGTTGCCTGTTTGCAAGGCAGGATCTGCAGGAGGGGGGCTTGTGATATGATGAGAAAGCTTACGCTGGAAACAGAAAAAACAGCTCAGGACATGGGCACAAAGGTTGGCGTATCGTTGACCTTTGAGGCAGCGGGCCAACAAGGATCAGAGGTCCAGGGTTCGGTTTTCCTGATTCCAAAGTGTAACTCATACGAAACCCTGGAAAGGGAGATTTCCCGTCTTAAAGGAGAACTCGACGGTCTGTTGAAGGAGGCGAAGGAGCAATTCGGGCCAGGGCCCGGACAAGAACACGTTGAGCTGGATGAGGAATTGGGCGCGGCGGAACTGTGGGAAATCCTGTCGGCAGTGCATGATACAGACCTGTTGGTCCGGCAGTTTAACGACCTGAGCCGAGGGAAACGTCAGGAGATAGCAGACTATGTATTTACCCGGTGCAACGTTTTCGCAGGCGTTGCCTCGACGTTCTCTCTGAGATACAATAACGAGGAAGCGAAGCTGGAGTAGATCACGCTGGCTGAGACAGTGACGGGGGAGCATGCGCATCATAATGTTTGCAGGCAAGGGGGGAGTTGGTAAGACGAGTATCGCCGGTGCAACGGGAATACGGGCGGCTGATGCGGGCTACACTACCCTGATAATGTCCCTCGATATTGCCCACAGCCTGAGCGATATTTTTGCCCTTAGCAAGGGGCTTGTGGATCAGAACAAAGGCATGCCGCTCAAGATTAGTGATCGGCTGTGGATCCAGGAGTTGGATATCCAGGAGGAGATTGAGAGGAACTGGGGTGATGTGTACAAATATATAGCCAGCCTCTTCAATACAGCCGGTATAGAAGAGACGTTGGCAGAGGAGCTGGCTATTTTGCCGGGTATGGAAGAGGTTAGCTCTCTGCTGCACATAAATCGATATGTGCAGGGGGGTGATTTTGATGTAATCATTCTCGACTGCGCGCCGACAGGGGAGTCTTTGAGGTTTATCAGTATTCCCGCGACACTCGAATGGTATATTCGAAAGATATTCAAGATACAACGCAGGGTGGTGAGCTACGTCCGGCCGGTTGTACGACGCATTTATGATGTGCCGCTCCCGGAAGACAGTTATTTTAAGGCCCTTGAAAACCTGTTTGAGCGGCTTGAGGGTGTAGATGCGATCCTGACCGATCCGAAGATAACAACGGTAAGGCTTGTGACCAATCCTGAAAAGATAGTCCTGAAAGAAACCCAGAGGATTTTTTTGTATTTTTCGCTCTATAAGATGTGTATTGACGCGGTTGTTATGAACAGGATTTTGCCTCAGAGCATCACGGAAGAATATTTTAGGGATTGGAAGGAATCACAGAAAACCTATCTCAAATTGGCAGAGGAGTATTTTAGTCCTGTGCCCATATTTCCGGTAGGGCTCTTGCAACATGAACCTCTGGGTGAGGAAAAGCTCAGAGAGCTTGGAACCAGCATCTATGGCGACCAAGATCCAACAGAGCATTTCTTCGAGGAGCAACCCTACGAGTTTCATCAGCAGGATGGTCAATTCACCATGAGGATCAAGCTTCCTTTTGTATCCAAGGAAGAGGTAGAACTGAATAGACTTGCTGACGAGATGGTTATCAGAATAGGGGGGTTCAAGAAATATATCCCTTTGCCCCGACTTGTTGCCGCGTATAAGGATGTGAAGGCAAGAATGGACGGGGCTTATCTAAATATCATTTTTGGAGGAAAGAAGGATGGAAAAGGAAAAGCCTAGAGAGCAAGAGGATATAAGCACAGAGGAGGCTTTCCGTTCTCTTGGCCGGTTCTTTACCTGGATGGAAGGGAAAGTAGTACCCCATTCCGAGTTCCGCGAGCACATGAACAAAAGCAGGGTGGAGTTTTTGAGGGGGATCAAGTCCCTCATCGATAAGAAGATAGAGGATTTGGAAAAGAAGGAACCCAAAGGGCCAAGAAAAAGAGCCACCAGGGTAAAGGTGGAATAGATAGAGGCTATGGCTCCACCCGTTTTGGGGTAGATTGAATGGCACAGTTTGTGCTCGAGCCCTTACCTTACTTATGGAATGATGGAATATTGGAATGATGGAATTTCTCATTCAGTAAGGAGAGCATTACCTGATTATACGAGGGTTCGGCTCACATATCTTTTGTGGTGCCGCAGTGTACTAGAGGCATAGTTCGCAAATGAACCCAATATTCCATTGTTCCAATCTTCCACTATTCCAACTTGAAGGCTGAATTCCATGGATGATTCACCGGTTGAGATTCCCATTGACGGGGTAATAGATCTCCACACCTTTGCGCCACGAGATGCCGCTGACGCAGTGGAAGAATATGTCACGGTATGCTCGCAAAAGGGCATACTGGAGGTCAAGGTAATCCATGGTAAAGGCAAAGGGGTTCTCCGTCGCACGGTAGAGTCCGTGCTGAAGCGGCACCCGCTGGTGATGTCGTTCAAACAAGATTCCGGTCCTTCAGGCTGGGGGGCGACCATGGTTTTCTTGAAGCCTTCAGGTGAATCTGAGCAAAACGTGCACAAGGAGCAGTAATGCGTGGAAGATTCCGGTCCTTTAGTATCGTATTTTTTGCGATCCTGGTTGTGTTGATCGCCCTGCCTTATATTCTCGAGTCGTGGCTTGGAGTCAGGGTAGGCGATTACCTATCCTGGCTTGATAAGGGCATTGAGATCGGCAAGACAAAAATCTCGTTGCAGAACATAGCCTATCTCATCGTATTCCTCCTTTTCATAACCTATCTTACAAAGATCATCAGAAGGGCCTTGCAGAATGAGGTGCTGCCCCGTACCAGACTGGAAATTGGGGCGCGGGCTTCGCTGGTAAACATCGTGATCTATTCCCTCTGGATCTTGGCCATCTATACCGGGATCAACATCTTGGGAATCAATCTCTCATCCTTAGCCTTCATGGCAGGAGCCCTCGGGATCGGGGTTGGGTTTGGCCTACAGAATATCGTCAACAACTTCGTGAGCGGCATCATCCTTCTCTTCGATCCTTCCATCCAGGTCGGTGATATGGTCCAGATCGGTGAGGATTGGGGGACCATCAGCCGGATTAATATGAGAACAACGGTCGTCCAGAGTTTCGATAACGCATCGTTGATTATCCCTAACTCTCATATGCTTTCAGACAAGGTAACAAACTGGTCGTATAAGGATTCTAAGGTGAGGCGCCAGGTTGATGTGGGCGTGGCCTACGGTTCTGATGTTCAGCTTGTTCGCAAGATCCTGTTGGCGATCGTGGACAATATGCCTGAGATACTGGAAGATCCGGCTCCCAGGGTCGATTTCATGGATTTCGGTGACAGTGCCCTTGTCTTCAGGGTGCGGTTCTGGATAGCTTCCCCCGATTTCTGGCTGACAGCACCAACAGAAGTGAGGTTTCGAATTGACGAGGAATTTAAGAAACACGGCATAGAGATAGCGTTTCCGCAGCAGGATATCCATATCAGAAGTGCCTCCGGTCTGGACAAGCTTTTGATCGACAAGAACGGTTCCCAGGGACCGGCTGTGGATCAAGGCTGACATATATTTGGGCATGAAACAATCGACCTTTCCGCTTGACATTTTGGCCCTAAAATTCAATAAGATTCGCGTCACGCACGGTGCGCTCAACTGAACTATCATAAATGGAGTGAGTGATTATGAAGATTCATGAGTTTCAAGCCAAGGACCTCTTTCGCAGTTTCGGGATCCCGGTTCCGTCGGGGACAATTGCTACTACACCGGCCCAAGCGGTGGATGGCGCAAAGAGCATCCCAGGTCCTCCTTGGGTGGTTAAGGCCCAGATTCATGCAGGTGGACGCGGCAAAGGAGGGGGGGTGCGCCTGGTGAAGACTGTGGAGGAGGTGGAAGAGGCAGCTCAAGATATCCTCTCACATCCTCTGGTTACACATCAGACCGGCCCTTCAGGGCAGAATGTCCGGCAGCTATTAGTAGAGGAGGGGCTTGACATCGAAAAGGAGTTTTACCTGGGTATTGTAGTCGATCGAAAACTGGAATGCCCTGCAATGCTATTCAGCCAAGCAGGAGGAATGGAGATTGAGGAGGTCTCTGCTCAACATCCCGAACTGGTGTTGATTGAGAATATCGATATTGCCCAGGGATTCATGCCGTATCAGGCCAGAAACTTCTTCTATGGTCTTGATCCGTTACCGGACAAAGGTGTCCTCAAGGACTTATCAGCCATCATGAGCAAGCTCTATGAATTATTCATTTCAAAGGACTGCTCCCTGGTTGAGATCAATCCATTAATTCTCACCAAATCAGGCACGTTGGTGGCACTGGATGCCAAGATCAACTTCGATGATAACGCGCTTTACAGACAGAAGGAGATCGCCCGGCTCCATGATGCCAATGAAATGGATGAGCTGGAGGCAAGGGCTTCGGAGTATAATCTCAATTATATTAGGCTCGACGGAAATGTGGGCGCCATGGTAAATGGTGCCGGTTTGGCGATGGCGACTATGGATGTCATAAAGTTGGCCGGCGCCGAACCAGCTAATTTCTTGGACGTAGGCGGCGGTGCCAGCGAGGAAATGGTTACCAACGGCCTGAAGATCATCCTCAGTGACAAGAGGGTGAAGGCCGTTTTGATCAACATATTTGGCGGCATCATGCGATGTGATGTCCTGGCACGGGGGGTGGTAAAGGCTGCCAAAGAGGTGGAGATACATGTCCCCCTCATTGTCAGGCTAGAAGGGACCAATGTGAAGGAGGGGAGAGCGATCCTGAAGGAATCAGATCTCGACTTTTCAGTGGCCCGGGATATGGAAGAGGCCGCCAGCATGGTGGCGGAACAGGTGAGCTGACATCCTCCAGAAAAAAGTAGCGAATCCGGAAATGGTGTTTCAGAGGGCCGAGCCTGTTTCTGAAAGGCCCGCCCGCCTCGCCTGAGCGAGAGCGATGGCGGGCAGGCCTTTCAGAAACAGCCTCGGCCCTGATTGCCGCCCAGTTGTTAGTACAAGAGGAAAAGGGAGTGATAGCATGAGTATCCTGGTAGACGAGAATACGAAGGTTGTGGTGCAAGGCGTTACAGGCAGAGAGGGAACATTCCACACGCAACAGATGAAGGCTTATGGCACCAATATTGTGGCCGGGGTAACACCGGGTAAAGGAGGAGCAACGGTCGAGGATATTCCGGTGCTCAACAGGGTCAAAGATGCCGTGGACAATCACGGTGCCAACGCGTCATGTATCTTTGTACCGCCTGCCTTTGCCTCAGATGCCATGCTTGAGGCTGCCGAGGCGGGGATAAAGGTGATTGTCTGTATTACCGAGGGTATTCCAACGCTCGACATGGTTAAGACCGTTCGCTTTCTAAAGAAATGCGGTGCCGTGTTGATCGGCCCGAATACTCCGGGGATTATTTCTCCCGGGAAAACAAAGGTGGGGATCATGCCGGGTTATGTTCATAAACCGGGGGGCATCGGAGTGATTTCCCGGAGTGGTACCCTGACCTATGAGGTGGTAGATCAACTGACAAAGGCCGGGTTTGGGCAGTCTACGTGCATCGGCCTCGGCGGCGATCCAATAGTAGGCACCTCTTTCATAGATCATCTGCGATGGTTTGGGGTGGACGCCGAAACAACGGGAGTCGTCATTATTGGGGAGATAGGAGGAACGGCAGAGGAAGAGGCTGCAGATTACATTGCGGGGGAGTTCAACAAACCGGTGGTGGCTTTTATTGCCGGACAGACGGCCCCACCTGGTAGACGGATGGGTCATGCCGGTGCCATTATTTCCGGGGGCAAGGGAAAGGCGCAGGATAAGATCAAGGCGCTGGAATCCCATGGCATAGAGGTGGCCCTCAATCTCGGGCAGTTGGGAAAAACCGCGCTTCAGGTCTTCAAGGATTCATAACCGCGATCTCTTCATAAAGATTCATTGACTTGCAGGAGGAGAACTAGTATAAACGATACAGAGGTTGACCCTTAAAGAGGTGAGTACATGTTTGGTCTCGGTATGCCAGAATTGCTCGTCATTCTGGTTATTGTTTTGGTAATCTTCGGAGCCAGTAAACTCCCCCAGATCGGGAAGGGGCTCGGTCAGGGGATTAGAAACTTCAAGCAAGCCACTTCCGAAAAGCCTGAAGAGATCTCTTCCGACGCTGAGGACGATAAGAAGAAAATCGAAAAACCTGAGGACTAATAAGCAGTAATTCTCCCCCTAAAACGGTATATCATCATCAGGTACGTCCAGGGGCTCTTCGGTGGGAAACCGCTCCTCGGTCGATACTGCCTCTGCTGATTTTCCCGCCCGATCCAGCATCTGCATCCCCTGAGCAACGATCTCGGTGGTGTAGCGCTTATTGCCGTCACGATCCTCCCAGGTCCTGGTCTGCAGCCTCCCCTCGATATACACGAGACTT